>NZ_JBNWCP010000004.1:0-438106 GCF_053522345.1 Agrobacterium sp. 22-226-1 | reverse complement strand
TGCCCCCGTCGCTCACCGCGTTGGGGGGAAGGTTCACATGGCTCAATTCTCAATGGAAATTATGCGCCTAACCGGCTCAGTTCTGCGTGGAAACCAACATTCAAAGACACGTCGAGGCCCGCCTTCGCTCTGCGACGACCACGTCGAGGTGGCTGGACTCCATGCCACTGCATGTCGCCATCCGATTGTGCGAGACAGTCGGCGCCTCTGAAAGAAACGGCCTCCGGTTCCGCAGCGACAAGCTCGATTCCGCGGAATGGTCGGCCTGCGCCGGCACCGGGCACGACCTTCTCTGCGGCGGCGAGGCGGATTTCCGTAGTTGGCTGGAAAAACTCCTGTCAAATTTCGCGCTTGGACGAAGCGACATGGGCGGCCGCGTGTTGTTCGGCCGTCTCTACGAGCGGCTTGCGCACGAGACCGACGATCCAGCGTTCGACCCAATCCGGGACATCATGCGAGACGTCGCCCTGTGCAGCCTCCCGCTTGGCCCCGGCGACGACTTCTTCGGACCCCTCACAGACAGACGATTGCACTCGGTACAGTCCGCGTCACGGCAATTTGGGATCCATCCCAAACGGCTTCGCAAGCTGCTCGTGAACTCGGGGACGATCCCGGCGGACGACGTGGCGAAGACGTTCGAACGGATCCTGCTGCCTGCGCCCGACATGGAGAAGTTCGTGGCAGAAGCACAAGCGGGCCTAAACGTTCCCGAGGCGAAGATCAGGCTCGGTGTCAGCAGGGTCCAGTTCGACATCCTCATCGAACATCGCCTGATCGTTCCCGTGGCCGGAGATCGGTCCGCCAGCGAGTGCATCAGTGTGGACCGTAGCTTCGCTCCGGACGATCTCGATGACCTTCTTGGAAGGCTTCGGGCAAGCGTGACTATGCAGCCGAGGTCTGAGATGGTCGAAATCGCGGCGGCATGCCGGCGAACGAACTGCCAGTTCATGGAGATCATGGAGATGCTCCTGAACCGCTCGCTCAAGAACGTCGCCATTGAACCTGGTCACCAGGGCATTGCAGGGTTCAGACTTGACGTCGACGAAGTCCGGCAGATGACGGCGGGCGAAGATCATGGTTGCCACGCGGTATCGGAGCTGCAAAGTCTGATCCCAGCGTCTTTCCGGATCGTGTCCGGGCTGCTCTCGGGAGGATGGATCGCGACCGTCGAGCGCAGACACCCGACGAAGCGGTATATTCAAAAAGTCGTGGAGCCGGAAACACTTGCCAAGTTCAAGGAAGAGTTCGTCTCGTTAGGCAATCTGGCCAGCAGCAGGAGGACACGAACCTGGAGCCTGAAGAGGCAACTCGAGCAACGGTCCATCGAACCGAAATTCATCGTTGCCGAGATGCCTTTCTACAGCCGCGCAGATCTGACTGATCTGTAATATTTTTCATCTTTGATGTATTCCAAGCCGGGCGTTCCGCCCGGCTTTTTTGTTTGATCGGTTATTTGGCCAAATCTAGCTTTCAACATGGCCAGTCCTGCTTGGGTCCACGGGTTCGTGCCACCATAAATCAATAACTTGCGCGCAAGTTGGCCAATACTTAGGTGGTTTTCTCACCCGGAGGAAACTCCGGGCTTTTACTTTTTTGTCCATCGCGCCGCGAATCGGACATGCTTTGAGAACACTGCGAGCAGGGATTTTAGATAGAAAAGAAGCGATAAAGCCTGTGCGCAATCTGTGGATAGGGAATATTTCCACAGCAAAATCATTTTTTGTATTGCAAGGCGTTTTCCACAATATATAGTGGATGAGAAATAAGAAATGCACGCATATAGATATTCGCCTTAAGTTTTGCCCCGATTCGGATTTTTGGTCAACACAATCTTAACGGCTGTGGAAAAGCACCGAGCTAGACAAAACAAGAAGAACATACAAGCATAATAAAAAAGGCAGCGTGACTGGTAATCACACTGCCTTTGGAACAGCCCGGGAGGTCCTGCCGCCCGCGTGTCCATGTGCTTCTCTAAAGCATGGCTATGCTGTTCCTCCGATCAATGGATGTCAAGCGCGCAGTCGCGCCCGGACGTCGATGAAGCAGGAGAAAGGAGAATAGCGATGCCTATAGGACGCACAGCTCGCACTGGCGAGACATGCCCTGAAAGTGGTGTGTGGAAGGTTGTTGGTACACCTACCACCACAGCACCGATTGCAAAAGGTAACCGTATGCCACCGTATGGTGGAAACGCCGTAACCTGGCAGCTTATACAACTTGCCTGATCCTGAGGGGCCGAGCAATCGGCCCCTCTTTTCGTCATTGTAAGGAGGCTGAATTGGCATCGATACCCACTTTCGGATTTTCTGCTTTTCTGCGTATAATTTGCTTAAACGAAAAGCCAAAAAGACGCGCAATCTTGGATAGGCACCGTCCATCTAAAGATGGCGGATACGACTATCATCGCAACTTGCGAAACAAAATCCAAAAACTCGCCGTTGGAAGTCATGATTTGAAAGAAATCTTGACAGAGATCGCAAAGATTACAAAGCCCTCTGAGAGGCGTTCAACTAAGCGGGGCGTGGTCGCTTTTCTCAGGTGGATTAAAGCTAACGGTGGATCGATTACTTTCTGCGATCCCATATTTATTGATAGCCCTTCCGGTTTATTTAAGATCCGCTTCGATGCCAACTGCGTTGTCGAAATCAATGGACGCCGGACAGCTATCCACGTCTGGAACACGCAGAAGCCAAAACTTAGCAGAAAGGAAGTGTTGGCAGCTCTCACGTTGGTCCGCAAAAATGTAGTTACTGAAGACGATTCAGTAGACGACTTTGCAGTTCTTTCGCTGCAAGACAACAATATCTACAAATGGTCGGATGCACCGAAAAGTCAGGATTCGCTAGCAGATTACATTCTGCGTCAATTGGACCAGCTATGTTCTCTCGCCCGCTCAGAATTCGAGCTTCCGCAAATTGAAAAGCGGCCAGGTGGCACAGGGCTAACACTCTGACCTTCGACTTATACTCAGCGTCCAGAAGCTCAGGTGCAAGCTTCTGGACGTAACCCGCCTTACCCCATAAAATCCACCAGCAACTTCACATTCAGCCCCGCAATCACCACCGCGATCAGCCAGGCAAAGGCCGAGAGCCAGAGCGGAGAGCGCAGCTCGCCCATCTTGGCCTTATCGGCGGTGAACATGACGAGCGGGAAGACGGCGAAGGAGAGTTGCAGGCTGAGCACCACCTGCGTCAGGATCAGTAGTTCCGCCGTGCCGCTGTCGCCATAGAAGATGGTGACGCCGGCGGCTGGGACGATGGCGATGGCGCGGGTGATGAGGCGGCGCAGCCAGGGGGCGAGCCGCATCTTGAGGAAACCCTCCATCACGATCTGGCCGGCAAGCGTTGCCGTGACGGTGGAATTGATGCCGCAGCAGAGGAGCGCCACGCCGAACAGCGTCGGCGCAATGGCAAGGCCGAGCAGCGGTGCCAGCAGATTATGGGCTTCGCCAAGTTCGGCAACGGTCGTCTGCCCCGCCTTGTTGAAGGTCGCCGCCGCCAGAATGAGGATCGAGGCGTTGATGAGGAGCGCGAACATCAGCGCGATGGTGGAATCGAGCGTCGCGAATTTCAGCGCCTCGCGTTTTTCGGCAATTGTTTCGCCGATTTCGCGGGTCTGCACGATGCCCGAATGCAGATAGAGATTATGCGGCATGACGGTGGCGCCGAGAATGCCGAGCGCCAGATAGAGCATGTCCGGATTGGTGACGATCTCGGTCGTCGGCGCGAAGCCGAGGATCACCTGCCCCCAGTCAGGGTCGGCGAGCGCCACCTGAATGGCGAAACACACGGCGATGACGCCAAGCAGGGTGATGACCAGCGCCTCCACCCAGCGGAAGCCGAGCTTCTGCAGATAAAGGATCAGGAATACATCGAGCGCGGTGATGAGAACGCCGAGTTCCAGCGGAATGCCGAAAATGAGGTTGAGGCCGATGGCCGTGCCGATCACCTCGGCGATATCGGTGGCGATGATGGCGATTTCGGCCAGCAGCCACAGCACCATCGCCACGGGTTTCGGATAGGCATCGCGACAGGCCTGGGCGAGATCGCGGCCGGAGGCGATCGCAAGACGGGCGCAGAGCGATTGCAGCACGATCGCCATGATGTTCGAGACCAGCGCGACGGTGAGCAGCGTGTAGCCGAATCTGGAGCCGCCGGCGAGCGACGTCGCCCAGTTTCCGGGATCCATGTAACCGACCGCAACGAGATAGCCGGGACCGAAAAAGGCCATCGCCCGGCGAAACGTGCCGGCATTCGGTTTGACCCGGATCGAGCTGTGAACGTCGGACAACGAGAGATCGTCGCCGTTCCGTCGCCATCCAAAGACGGGCTTGTCCATTTTCTGCGCTTTCAAATGGGAGATTGAATTGGTGCAATTGCAAATCATTCGCACAAGAGGCAACGGCTGACAAGGGGAGTTTTGCGGCCGGATATCGGCGCACGATGCCGCAGGCGCGTGCCCGGTTCGGGCGCGAACCGGCACACCATAATGCTCTTATGGCTGGCCCTCCTCTCCCTCCCGCCGCGCGCCGGCTGGATTCCGTCTAAGGCAAGGATGATGGAGGTCGGGGGAAAAAGGGCGGCGGCGAATGCGGAGACGCTGTCATCTCGAGGGCCTCACGGCCTTGTCATCGCCCTGCCCCGTCGATTTCGGAACGGCCGCACACCCGCCTGCGTTGATATTTCAGGAAGCAACCTATTGCGGGAAAGTTCATGCGACAGGGCCACAAATTCAGCCTGGTGAACCATCCGAGCCGATGGCCGAAATATATCATGGCGCACAGAAAGCCGCGCGACTGGCTGATGACGATCAGCGGCATCGTGCTGCTGTTCATCGTCGCCGCCGCGGTCGCCATGGGTTATCTCGTCACCAGCCATCCCGGCAAGCCGGAGCCCAACCCCGGCATCGTGGAGGAACAGGCAGCCGAGAACGGCGGATAGATTGCGGCGCCAACGCGCCGCTTATCAGCTCAGGCCCGCAAGGTGCCCGCTGAACTGCGCCTCGTGCAACCGGCTGTAATGGCCCTTGGCGGCCAGCAACTCGGCATGGGCGCCGGTTTCGGCAATGCCGGTCTGGTCCACCACCACAATGCGCGAGGCGTCGCGGATCGTCGCCAGCCGGTGAGCGATGACGAGTGTGGTACGGCCTTTGGCAAGCTCCGTCAGCGATTGCTGGATGGCGCGTTCGGTTTCCGTGTCGAGCGCCGAGGTCGCCTCATCGAGAATGAGGATCGGCGGGTTCTTGAGGAACATGCGTGCAATGGCGAGACGCTGCTTCTGGCCGCCGGAAAGCTTGACGCCGCGCTCGCCAATGACGGTGTCGAGCCCGAGCGGCATGGCTTCGATGACGCCATCGAGACGGGCGCGCCGCGCCGCATCCATGATGTCCGCATCCGAAGCGCCAAGCCGGCCATATTCGATATTCTCGCGGATCGTGCCACCGAACAGGAAGACATCCTGCTGCACGATGCCGATCTGATTGCGCAGCGAAGCAAGCTTCATTTTACGGATATCGATGCCGTCAATGGTGATCGCGCCGCTGGTGACATCGTAAAAACGCGGCAAAAGCGAGCAGAGCGTCGTTTTGCCCGCCCCCGAAGGGCCGACAAAGGCCACCGTCTCGCCAGCGCTGATCTTCAGGTCGATATTGGTAAGAACCGTCTTGCCCTCGGCATAACCGAAACCGACATGGCGATATTCAATATTGCCGCGCAGCAGCGGCGCTTCCACCGCATCCGGCGCATCGACGATATCGGGCGCGGTGTCCAGCAGTTCGGTGAAGCGGCGGAAACCGGCAATGCCCTTCGGATAGGTCTCGATGACCGAATTGATCTTTTCCACCGGACGGAAAAACACGCCCACCAGCAGCAGGAAGCCGACGAAACCGCCTTCGGTCAGGCTGCCCGTCAGCACGAACCAGGCGCCGCAGATCATCACGATCATCTGCGTCAGGCGCATGCTCATATAGCTGAGCGAGGTGCTGGCCGCCATGATCTTGTAGGCATCGAGCTTGGTGCGGCGGTATTTCTGGTTGTCCTTCTCGAACAGCGCCCGCTCGTGATCCTCGTTGGCGAAGGCCTGCACGACCCGCATGCCGCCAACATTTTCCTCGATACGGGCGTTGAAATCCCCTACCCGGCCGTAAAGCGCGCGAAAATTCTGAGTCATGCGGCCGCCGTAACGGCTGGTCACCCAGGCGGTAACGGGCACGACGGCGGCGGTGATGAGCGCGAGCGGCACATTGACCGACAGCATCAAGAGGAACGCGCCGATGAAGGTCATGATGGCGATGAACAAATCCTCCGGGCCGTGGTGGGCCACCTCGCCGATCTCTTCCAGATCCTTGGTCAGCCGCCCGACCAGATGGCCGGTCTTCTGATTGTCGAAATATCGGAAGGAGAGCTTCTGCAGGTGATCGAAGGCCAGACGGCGCATATCGGTCTCGATATTGATGCCGAGCATGTGTCCCCAATAGGTGACTGTCGCCATCAGCCCGGTATTCAGCACATAGATGACCAGCAGACCCACCGAGGCGGCAAGGATGATGGCCCACTCACCACCCGGCAACAACACATCGACAAAGGCCTTCACCGCCATCGGAAAACCGAGTTCGAGCACGCCCGACAACACCGCGCAGGAAAAATCGAGAATGAACAGACCGCGATAGGGGCGATAATAGGCGAAGAAACGGCGGAGCATGGCATGACCTGGGGATCGGGCGCGGCAACCTGACGCCGCAAGAAAAACGGAGTTCAATTGTCATATTTCAATGCGTGCGCCAAGACCGATGTTCTATTTTTACCAAAATCGTTCAATAGGTTCCGCAATAAACACACAACGGTAATGTGATCCGGTTATATTGCACTTATATGTATCGGTGTGACAGAGTGAATGCACCCTTCGGGGAGAATGCGAGAAAGAGCCTGCCGTGAGTAATATTGACAGCCGTAAGCAGAGTGGCGAACCGAGATGGCTTGGTCCCGCCAGCCCGACGCGGATCGCCCTGATCCCGCCCATCTCGGCTGCGCGCTGGCTTCTCGTTCTCGTCGCCCTTGCCGGCATTTATTTCTTCCACGGCTTTCTCGTCCCCGTTCTCGCCGCTCTCGTTATCGGTTTCGCCAGCTGGCCGGTTTATACGCGGCTTCTGCGGCAGGTGGGCGGCAACACCACGCTCGGCGCCACCATCGCCATCATCCTCATCCTCGCCTTCCTCGTCGTGCCGATCTTCATCGCCGCTTCCTATACGGCAAGCGAAATTCGCGAATGGTTCGGCTGGGCGGTGCATGTCAACAAAACGGGCGCGCCCGTGCCGGACTGGATCGCCGCCCTTCCCGCCGTCGGCCCCTGGCTCGGCGAACAATGGGTGAAATATATCGGCACGCCGGGCGCCATCGGCGAACTCATCCAGCTCGTCAGCGGCGCCAATATCGGCAATATCTACCGGGCGATCCTCGCCGCCGGCAACGGCGCGTTCCACCTGGTGCTGACCCTGCTGTTCATGCTGATCGCGCTGTTCTTCGTCTACCGCAACGGCGCGGGCTTCACCCGGCAGGTCGATCTGGTCGGCGAACGCATCCTGCCAACGCGGTGGGAACGCATTTCCCGCGTCGTGCCCGCCACCATCAGCTCCACGGTCACAGGCATGACGCTGATCGCCATCGGCGAAGGCATTATCCTCGGCATTGCCTACTGGATCGCCGGCGTGCCCTCGCCCGTCACGCTCGGCGTGCTCACCGGCGTCATGGCGCTCATTCCAGGCGGTGCGCCGCTCTCCTTTACGCTGGTGTCGATCTATCTGGTCGCCAGCGGCTCGCCCGCCCACGGGCTGGCGCTGTTCGTCTGGGGTTCGGTGGAACTCTTCATCGTCGACAAGACCATCCGTCCGAAACTCGTCGGCGGGCCGATCAAGCTACCCTTCCTGCCCACCTTTTTCGGCCTCGTCGGCGGCGTTAAGACCATGGGCTTTCTCGGCCTCTTCATCGGCCCGGTGCTGATGGCGCTCCTGGTCGCGATCTGGCGCGAATGGGTGCGTGAGGTGGAAATCTCCGCCGCCGCCAGCGCCGAGGCTCCGCCCCCGCCGCCCACGCAGGAAGACGCCATTGATGAGGTTGCCGCGCTCGAAGACAATAGCGAGGAAACGACGGCGTTTCGGAAAGCGTTTTGATCGTTGAAGCCTGCGGGCAGACGCCTCGACGCTGGCGCCTATAGATAGTCCTTAAACCGCGCATCCGTCATGCTCGGGCCTGTCCCGAGCATCTGCCACCGATTGATTCTACGTTACGTGATTGAATCCTCGGCACAGGGCCGAGGATGACGTGCAGGATACGGCAAACTCGCGCCGTAGGCCTAAAGCACCTTCTCCATGAACAGGCTGAGCGGATCCGGCCTGTAGGGCGCAAAGGCCTCGATCTCTACAAACCCCGCCT
Organism: Agrobacterium sp. 22-226-1; assembly: GCF_053522345.1. NCBI lineage: Bacteria > Pseudomonadati > Pseudomonadota > Alphaproteobacteria > Hyphomicrobiales > Rhizobiaceae > Agrobacterium > Agrobacterium sp. 22-226-1. The sequence continues at coordinate 429,681 of NZ_JBNWCP010000004.1, read as the reverse complement.
TGCGGTAAAGACCGATCGCCTCCGGCTGGCTGATGCCGGTTTCGAGACGGATGGCGGAAAGGCCAAGCTCGGCGCCGCGCGCGACAAGCGTATCCATGATCAGCTTGCCGATCCGCAATCCCCGCGCCTCAGGATCGACGAACATGCGCTTGACCTCCGCCGTGCCGTCTCCCGCCTCCACCAGCGCGCCGCAGCCGACGACGCGGCCGTCATGCCGGGCCACAAAAAACGAGACATTGTCCTGCTCGAGCGCGCCGATATCGACCAGATGATTGCTCTCGGCGGGGTAAAGCGAGGCCATATAGGCGTTGGAAAGGTCGATGAGGCGCAGAACCGCATCCTGCCGGGGTGTTTCAAGCTTGATTTCGGTGGCCAATGCGATGCCTGCCTTCTCTATAAAAATGCGTATTTCGTCGTAATGTCACTGCAATCGGGATAGATGAGTTTCTAGAGCATAATTCCCGACAGAGGCAACAGACACCATGAAAACAGCCCTCGTTCTCATGACCTTCCTTGGCTGCGACGACAGCGCCACCGATTGCCATTACCTCGCCACCTCCCAGCAGCGCTGGACGAGCATCGAACTGTGCGACGCCGTGTCGGAAAAGGAGCTGGAGCGTTACGCCAACGCGCCTTACCCGGTAGTGGTAGCCGTGTGCCAGACACCGGGCGAACAGGCCCCGCAGACGGCCGGCACGCAACCTCCCGCCTCGGCACCGGCCACTGCACCGCAGGCAACGGCAGCGGTGACGCCGAAGGAAGAGGAAAGCCTCACCAAACAGGCAATCAGCCGCGTCAGCCGTATCCTGCCTTCCACCGAAGGCATAAAGCATCTTTTGGGGACACCGGTGAGGATGGTTGAAAACAGCTATTCGTGGATCGCCAAACGGTTCGATAAGTGATTGCGGGGAACCGATCTTCCCTCATTCCTGTGCTTGTCACAGGAATCTAGCCAGCCCAAGTCTTTGGGCTGGAAAGACTTTACTCGCCGCGCAGACGCGCGTCGGCTGGATTCCTGTGACAAGCACAGGAATGAGGATGGCAGTGATCCTGCCCGAAACATCGCAGCGGCGTCTTGTAAAACCCCTTGGGACCTCACGCCGCCTCAACCGTCAGCGCTTCCGCATAATACCGCGCCTTCTGCCGCTCTTCGGCAATGGCGAGCTTGCGCACGGCATGCAGCAGTTCGAACAGCGTTTCGGAACCGTTGACGTCACGGAAATGCGCCAGCAGTTCCGCCGAGACGGAGGCCGCCACATCAGAGAGCTGCGAGCGGGCGGCACGGCGCCACATCAGCGTCGCCTCGATGAAGACGTCGACAACATCGCCGAAAAGACCGACCGACTGGAACAGCGCCTTCAAGGCATGCGGCCGGCCTGTCGCCAGAATGGCGCGCACCTTGCGGTCATCGAGACCGGAGAGATTGACCATGGCCGCCGTGAAGAATTCCAGCCGGCCCGAACAGACGGCATGGATGAGCAGCGCCGGCGTCAGTTCCAGCCGCTGGCGCAGATGCTCCACCAGCGCCGGCAGCTCCGGCGAGGAAACGCTGGCGGCGATAAGGATGGTGGCGGAATCTTCCGCCTCGCGGAAAAGACTGTCGGCGCGGTTGCGCGCGATCATCGCGTGAACCAGCGCGGAACCCGCGAGAGCTTCGCTGATGCGGCCCATCAACAGGTGACGCGCATCGGCGGGCAGCGCCTCGCGGCGAAGCAGGAGGTCGCGAATATCGGCGTCCGAACCGTGGCGCTCGGCGATGCGCCTGAGCGAAAACGGCGTGATGAAAGCATCGTCGTTTTCGAGCAGGATGATGGTTTCCGGCAGGTCGCCCACTTCGGCAAGCGCTGCGCAGACACCGCGCGGCAGGCCCGGCCTTGCGGCGATGAGCGCGCGCGTCAGGCTTTCGCCGCGCCCGGCGAGGTCGACCAGATCGGCTTCGCCGAGAACCGGTGAGCGGGCAATGACGGTGCAGGCAATTTCGGGCTGGTCTTCGGCGAGTGAAACGAGAATGGCGCGCGGAGCGTCATGGGCATCCGCCAGCGCTTCGGCAAGCGCCAGTCGCACACGCGGCGAAGGATCGTCGAGCAGATAGGTCATCGCCATATAGGCGGCATCGCGGTTCTCGCGCGCCATGTCGGACTGAAGATAGGCACGGCCGAGAGCATTGGCGGCTTTCGCCCGCTCGGTCGAGCCAGCCTTTTCAGACCAGCGAAGAAATGCCTGTACGATCACCTGAGCCTCGAAAACATTCGCAACAATGGATGGCGGCATCATCGCCGCCACCATGTATAAAACTCTAGGCGCAAATGGTTTACGTTTGGTTCACCATAAAAATTAACCGCCGCCGAAGAAGGACTATATTTACGGCGCAGTAGAGGGGCGCTGCAGCTGGAATACATCGCTGCCGCCATCGCAGTAATCCATATAGCCCATGCGCGCCACGGGTCGCGACAGCCCCATATCGATGCGCCCGTCGCGAATGATCGTTTCATCGATATGGATCGCCATGACCTGTCCGATCACCATCCACGAATCCGCCGGCTGGCCGTCGACGTCCTTAAGCTGCTGTATCTGGGTCACCCGGCACTCCAGAACCGCCAGCGCCTCACCCACGAAAGGCGCATCCACCACCCGCCCGTCGACGGCGGTGAGACCGGCAAGGGCGAACTCGTCGACATCATAGCCGACGGGTGCAGAAGACGCATTCATCCGGTCCACCAGATGGCGGCTGACGAGATTGGCGGTGAAGACGCCGGTTTCCTCGACATTGCGCAGGCTGTCCTTCCTGCCGCTGGAGGAGAACATCACAAGCTTTGGCCGGTCCGAAATCGCATTGAAGAAGGAATAGGGCGAGAGGTTGAGGGAACCGTCCCTGCCCTTCGAGCCGATCCAGCCGATCGGACGCGGCGCGACGATGGCCTTGAACGGATCATGCGGCAGGCCATGCTGGTTGGTGTCCGTGGTGTAGAACATCAAACGTCCCCGACCCAGGTGACGACATCGGCAAGCTCCGGCCGCGGCCGCTCCACCGGCGGGAATGTCGTCGAGCCGATATGAATGAACCCGGCCACCTTCTCTTCCGCGCCGACCTCGATTTCCGCGAGGAATGCGGAATCGAAAGCAAACCATTCGGTCAGCCAGTTCGCTGCAAAACCGCTGGCATTGGCGGCGAAGATGAGGTTGAGGCACACAGCACCGGCGGACATGACCTGTTCCCATTCCGGAATCTTGAAATGCGGCTTTGCAGTGCTGATGACGGCGATGACGACGGGCGCGCGGGTGAAGCGGGTGCGTTCCGCTTCCTGCTGCTGCAGGTCCAGTTCCGGGTTCTTTTCAAGCGCGATCCTCAGCGCCGTCTCACCGAGACGCACGCGCTCCTCGCCGCGATAGACGACGAAGCGCCAGGGGGCGAGCTTGCCATGGTCAGGCACGCGCACGGCAAGGCGCAGGATGTCCTCGATTTCCGCCTTCGAAGGCCCCGGCTCGGCAAGTTGCAGGGCCGGCGTGGAACGGCGAACCTTGAGATAATCGAGGAGCTTGATATCATTTGTCATGATCAAAAATCTTCCATTCTGCTGTCATCGCAAAAACATGGGCCTTGAAATAGCCACGGCATTGGTTTTGAAGTGATCCGGGAAAATCAAGAAGTCAATCGGTATCGAAAATGTCGGCAATCAAAATCGCGGCACGTCTGACCATTGCATGTGCCGTGCTTGGCCTTTTATCGCAAGCCGCTTTTTCGCAGGACGCCTTCAAAGACTTCAAGCAGCTCGGCGGCACGCCTAAAATGCCGAAGCTGAACGCTTTCACCGCCCCTTCCGCACCCAACGCCCCGGAAAGCACCGCCCGCGATATCAACATGGAAGCCAAGCTGACCAGCGAAGGCGAAGCGGTGAAGGAAGGCCTGTCCTGGCGCGTCTTCAGCCCCATTCCCGGCGCGGACGGCAAGTTGCCGATGCTGGCAAGTTCGGAAGGCGGCTCGGCGGAATTCCATCTGGTGCCGGGCGAATATTTCGTCAACGTCGCCTTCGGCCGTGCGGGCGTCACCAAGAAACTCAATGTCCCGACCTCCGGCAATGTGCAGAAACAGGTGCTGATTCTCGATGCCGGCGGCTTCGTGCTGAATGCGGTTGCGGGTTCCGACAAGCAGATTTCCGGCAACCAGCTCAAATTTTCCGTCTATTCGTCAGACGCCCGCCCCGATGGCGAGCGCGGCCTCGTTATGGCCGATATCAAACCCAACACCATCGTGCGGCTGAATGCCGGCACCTATCACGTGGTTTCCGAATATGGCAACGTCAACGCGGTGGTGCGCGCCGACATCCAGGTGGAAGCCGGCAAGCTGACGGAAGCGACGCTCCAGCATCAGGCCGCCCAGATCACCCTCAAGCTCGTTTCCGAAGAAGGCGGTGAGGCCATTGCCGATACGGCCTGGTCGGTGCTGAACGGCGGCGGCGACGTGGTGAATGAAAGCGTCAGCGCCTTTTCGACCATGGTGCTGGCGGAAGGCGAATATACCGCCATCGCCCGTAACAAGGACAAGGTCTACCAGCGCAACTTCAAAGTGACCTCCGGCCGGGATTCGGATGTGGAGGTGCTGATGAAGGATCAGGCCCCGGAAGATATGACCGGGGATTTCGAGTAGGCTCCACAACAGCCACGGCGCCTTTGGGGTCTTTTCTCTGCCTTATGCACGGCGTCATCCTTGGGCTTGTCCCAAGGATCTAATCACGTCCAATTCAATCGAGACGTTGCAGATGCTCGGGACAGGCCCGAGCATGACGGAAGAGAGCTTTCAAGACTTCGCCCAAAACAAAACGGCCCCCGAAGGGGCCGTAAGTATTATCACGCAACCTGCTTCTTCGCCGCGAGCTTGCGCTTCACATCCGGCGGCGTCGCCTCGTCCACGAGGCTCGTAATCGCATCTTCCAGCGACATCGGCGTCTGGTTCTGCGAACCGAGACGGCGGATGTTGACGGTGCGCTCTTCCGCCTCTTTCCGTCCGCAGACGATGATGACCGGAACCTTGGTCACCGAATGCTCGCGGATCTTGTAGTTGATCTTCTCGTTGCGGAAGTCGGTCTCGACCGCCATGCCCGCCTCGCGCAGCGCTTCGGCAACCTCACGGCCGTAATCATCCGCATCAGAGGTAATCGTCGCGACCACGACCTGAAGCGGCGCGAACCACAGCGGCATATGGCCGGCGAAGTTCTCGATGAGGATGCCGAGGAAACGCTCCATCGAGCCGCAGATGGCGCGATGGATCATGACAGGCTGGGTCTTCTCCGAGTTCTGGTCGATATAGAAGGCGCCGAAACGTTCCGGCAGGTTGAAGTCCACCTGCGTCGTGCCGCACTGCCATTCACGGCCGATGGCGTCCTTCAGCGTATATTCGAACTTCGGCCCGTAGAACGCGCCCTCGCCCGGCAGGATGCCGGTCTTGATGCGGCCTTCGGACTGTTCCTCGATGGTCTTCAGAACATCCATCATCACGCTTTCGGCGCGATCCCACAGATCGTCGGAGCCGACGCGCTTTTCCGGACGCGTGGAGAGCTTGACGACGACTTCGCTGAAACCGAAATCCTCATAGACGGACAGGATCAGGTCGTTGATGCGCAGGCATTCCGCCGCCATCTGCTCTTCCGTGCAGAAGACATGCGCGTCGTCCTGCGTGAAGCCGCGAACGCGCATCAGGCCATGCAGCGCGCCCGAAGCCTCGTAACGATGCACGGTGCCGAATTCCGCAAGACGGACGGGCATTTCGCGGTAAGACTTCAAGCCATGCTTGAAGATCTGCACGTGACCCGGGCAGTTCATCGGCTTCAGGGCAAACACGCGCTGATCGGCTTCCTCGTCATCGGGATGGGTGAAGGCATGGGCGGATTTCACCGCGAACATGTTTTCCTGATACCAGCCCCAGTGACCGGAGGTTTCCCACAGCGACTTGTCCAGCACCTGCGGTGCATTGACTTCCTGATAGGTATTGGCGAGCCGGCGGCGCATATAGGCCGTCAGCGTCTGGAACATCCGCCAGCCCTTGCCGTGCCAGAACACAACGCCCGGGCCTTCTTCCTGGAAATGGAACAGGTCCATTTCGCGGCCGAGACGGCGGTGGTCGCGCTTTTCGGCTTCGGCCAGCACGTGGAGATAATTGTCCAGCTCTTCCTGCGTCGCCCAGGCGGTGCCGTAGATGCGTGACAGCATCGCATTGTTGCTGTCACCGCGCCAATAGGCCCCGGCCACCTTCATCAGCTTGAAGGCCGTGCCGATCTGCCCCGTGGAAGCCATATGCGGCCCACGGCAGAGATCGAACCAGTCGCCCTGATAATAGATCTTCAGGTCCTGACCTTCCGGAATGGCGTCGACCAGCTCGACCTTGTAGTTCTCGCCCTTGGCGGCGAAAACTTCCTTGGCCTTCTCGCGCGACCAGATTTCGCGGGTAAACGGCTTGTTGCGCAGAATGATTTCCTTCATGCGCTTTTCGATCTTCGGCAGATCTTCCGGCGTGAAGGGTTCGTTCTTGGCGAAGTCGTAATAGAAGCCGTTTTCGATGACAGGGCCGATCGTCACCTGCGTGCCGGGCCAAAGCTCCTGCACGGCTTCAGCCATGACGTGGGCGGCATCGTGGCGGATGAGTTCCAGCGCACGCCCGTCTTCACGCGTGACGATCTCTATTTTGCCATCGGTGATGGTCTCGGACAAATCGCGCACGGTACCGTCAAGCGCAATGGCGACAGCCTTCTTGGCAAGCGATTTGGAAATGGATTCGGCGACCTCGCGGCCGGTCGTACCGGCGGGGTAGCTGCGCACGGATCCATCGGGAAATGTAAGGGAAACAGCTTCAGACATTGTCTAATCTCCTGTCCAGTCCCGCCAACGAATGCGGGTGGTGTTGGAATAATGATTTGCCCGCGACAAGCGGACAGGCAGGCTGATAAAGGCTTTTGCCATTGCAGTCAAAGGCGAAGGATCGCTCAGCGAAGCATTTGCGCGAGACCATTGACCGTATTGGCGTTGCGGGTCGTGCCGATACCGAGCCTTTTGGTGGTCAGCACGGACAGCAGCCTGCTCTCGCTCGGCTTGCCGCAAAAATCGATCCATAGATCGCCGCCGGCAAGCGCGATCTTTTCCCTCCCGCGGTATTTCTCCAGCAATTCGAGGACGCCGTTGTCCAGCGGCGCGCGCATCACGCGAACGCAGACATCCGGCGGATTGCCTTGGGCGAAGGGATTATCCGCCGCCAGTTTCAGCCAGTCGCCGCCCGAACGAACGAGAATATCGACATGTTTGCCGAAGCGGTCTTCGAAGGCGCGCTCCAGCCTGTCCTCAATCTCACGAACAGGTGCCGCCCCGGCGCGAAAAACCAGATTTCCAGTCGCGACCAGCGTTCTGCATTCGGCAAATCCCAGCTCTTCCGCCAAGGCCCTGAGATCGGCCATGACGAGCCGCTTGCCCGCGCCGAGCACGATGCTGTGCAGCAGGGCCACATAGTCATTCATCGATGCAGGCTCCAGTAACGCCACGGCATCCACCAGCGCCTGCGGCCATCGAGCACTTCCGGCACCGGGTCCAGCCCGCTGGTGCCGCCCGGCCCGCAGCGCGCGACGCGAAACAGCGTCATCCATCCGCCGGCCCACAGCCCGTGTCGGGCAATCGCCTCATAGCCATATTCGGAACAGGTGGGGATATGGCGGCAGGAATTTCCGATGAAGCCGGATAGCGTCAGCTGATAAAGCCGAATGAAACCGACGCCCAGAAGCCGCCCCGGCGTCTTGGCAAAGCTGCCCGTCCAGTTGCGGGATCGGCCCGCTTTTTCCGCCGTCTGCTGGTGCCGGCAGCCCGGTTCGCCGCACATCGCCTAACCCGCGGCGTTCAGAGCCGGCCGCCCTTCGATCTGGTCGAGCGCATCGACCACCGCTTCGAAAGTCAGCATGGTGGAAGCGTGACGGGCCTTGAAATCGCGGACGGGCTGAAGCACCCGCATATCCTCGAAACGGCCCGTCGGCCCCTCACCGTCCTGTTTCAGCATGGCGAGCATGTCTTCCCGCGCCTGCCGGATTTCGCCGCTGGAAGCCCCGATGATGTGGTGCGCCATGATGGAGGCGGAGGCCTGGCCGAGCGCGCAGGCGCGAACCTCATGCGAAAACGCCGTCACGATGCCGCCTTCGACCTTCAGATAGACCTTGAGCTTGGAGCCGCACAGCCGGGAGTGTTTCTCGGCGCTGGCGTCGGCATCCTCAAGAACGCCGATGAGCGGAATATTCCCGGCAAAGTCCAGAATGCGATTATTGTAGATATCGTCCATCGTCGGTGCCCGGCGCGCTCAAGATTGCCCAAAAACAGGACAGGTCAAATTTTTCAAACACAGCGTTTGTCGCAGTGAAGCTTTCCTGCCCTTCATTCTCATTATATGCTAACGAGCTTTCTGGACATCAAGCCGTGATGAAATTAACGGCTCCGATACCGAAATAACAGCATCGGTCTTGCCAAAATGCTGTAAAACAACCAGATAGCAGCAACTGCGAACAAGAGTTCGCGATGAAAAACGAATTCAGGTGCGGCCTTTACCCGCATCGGGAGAGACGGAATGGATGCGATCGTGAAGAATTTCCCCGGCGCTGGCGCAAAACCCGACGTGGCAGAAGCTCGCCCAAGCCAGGCCGAAGCGGAAGAAGCAGTGCGCGTTCTTTTGCGCTGGGCAGGAGAAAATCCCGCCCGCGAAGGACTTCTGGATACGCCGAAGCGCGTCGCCAAGGCCTATCGCGAGCTTTTTGCCGGTTATGAGCTGAATGTTCAGGACGTGCTCGGCACGACCTTCGAGGAAGTCGGCGGTTATGACGATGTTGTGCTGGTGCGCGACATCCCCTTCTTCTCCCATTGCGAACACCATATGGTGCCGATCGTCGGCAAGGCGCATGTCGCCTATCTTCCGGCGGGCCGCGTGCTCGGCCTGTCGAAGATCGCCCGCGTCGTCGAAATCTTCGGCCGCCGCCTGCAGACGCAGGAAAACATGACCGCGCAGATCGCGAGATCCATCGAGGAAACCCTGAAACCGCGCGGCGTGGCCGTCATGATCGACGCCGAACATATGTGCATGTCCATGCGCGGCGTAAACAAGCAGGGGTCGACGACGCTGACCACCAGCTTTACCGGTGTGTTCAAGAACGATCCGGCCGAACAGGTGCGCTTCATGACCATGGTGCGGAACCGCTAAGCGCCGGACCGAAGGCCGTAACGCGGTTTTCGGAAAATCCGATGCGCAAGAAAATCCAGAGTGGCGGAAGCAGATCCGTTTATCCGCCGCTCCAATCGTTCCGCCAGTTGATTTTCCGGGGTTACCATGTCCATTCCCTTTCCATCCGCCCCTGCGGACAAGGAAGTGCTCGAAAACGCAGGTCTTTTTTCACCGAAATTCGATGCTCACGGCCTCGTCACCGCCGTTGTCACCGATGCGCGTGACGGCGAGTTGCTGATGGTCGCCCATATGAATGCGGAAGCCCTGTCGCTGACGCTGGAGACCGGCATCGCCCACTATTACAGCCGTTCGCGCGACAATATCTGGAAGAAGGGCGAAACGTCAGGCAATCTGCAAACGGTGAAGGAATTCCGCACCGATTGCGATCAGGACGCCGTGTGGCTGAAGGTCTCCGTCGCCGGCCATGACGCGACCTGCCACACCGGTCGCCGCTCCTGTTTTTATCGCACGGTCGAACTCTCCGATGGCCAGGCGGTGACGAAGATCACCGATGATACCCGCCATTTCGATCCGGCGACCACCTATTCCGCAACTTGAACGGCCACCTTCCATCGGCCGCACCAATTTGCTACCAATATAGCGGGTTCCGGGGATAAGGCGGAGCACCGTAGAATTGGCAGGGAGTGCGGTCATGTTGGGATGGGGAAATCGTCACAATCAACTTGCGGCTGGAAATCCCGAAGCCACCGGCAATGAGCCGCCCGTCACCCAGATCGTCGACAAACACCGGATAGCGCTCGCCCTTGGCGGCGGTGCGGCCCGCGGCTGGGCCCATATCGGCGTTCTGCGGGCGCTGGATGAGGCCGGCGTGAAGATCGGCATGATCGCCGGCACCTCGATCGGCGCACTGGTGGGCGGTTGTTATCTCGCCGGCAAGCTCGATGAGCTGGAGGAATTCGCCCGTTCGCTGACGATGCGCCGCATTGCCGGTCTGCTCGATCTCACCATCGGCGGCGGCGGCCTTTTTGGCGGCATGCGGCTGACAAAGCGCATGCAGGAGCATCTCGAAGGTCTGCGCGTCGAAGATCTCGACCATCCCTTCATTGCCGTCGCCACGGAGCTGCGCACCGGCCACGAAGTGTGGATTCACCAGGGCGACCTCGTCACCGCGCTGCGTTCATCCTATGCCCTGCCCGGCATTTTCGAACCCGTGCAGTGCAACGGCCGCACCCTGATCGACGGCGCGCTCGTCAACCCCGTGCCGGTTTCCGTCTGCCGCGCCTATGAGCAGGCGTTGGTCGTCGCGGTCAATCTGAATTACGACCTCTTCGGCCGCTCCGCCGTGGTCAAGCACGCCGCCTCGCCATCGCATGGCGGCGCAGCACCGGCGGTGGAAAGCCCGCCGCGCCCCGGCCTGCCGGGCGTCATGGTGCAGGCGTTTAACATTATTCAGGACCGGATTTCGCGCTCGCGCCTGGCGGGGGATCCTCCCGACCTGATGATGCATCCCCGCATCAACGATATCGGCCTCTCGGAATTCCATCGCGCCAGCGAAGCCATCGACCGGGGATATGAGGAGACGCGGTCGCGTATTCCGGAGCTTGAACGCATGCAGCAGGCGTTCCGGCGCTAGGGCGAAATTTCCTCGCTCCTCGTTCCTGCGGCAAGCACAGGAACGAGAGAAGTGAGACGCTCAGCGAACGAACTCACCCGGCAATATAAGCCTTGATATGCTCCGCTTCGGCTTCGATCTCGCCAATCCGCGCCTTCACCACGTCACCGATGGAGATGATGCCGGCAAGGCGGCCGTTCTCTTCAACCGGCACATGCCTGAAGCGTCCGCCCGTCATGATTTCCATCAGCTCATCGGTGGTGGAATTGTGGTGACAGCGAATGACATTCTTGGTCATGGCCACCGACACGGATTGCTGGAGGGAAGCGGCACCCTGGCCCGCCACGGCCTTTACGAGATCGCGCTCCGTGAAGATGCCGAGAACGACGCCATCGGCGTCGGTCACGACGACAGAACCGATCTTATGCGCGTGCAGCGTTCCCGCCGCCTCGCCGATGCTGACCTCCGGACCGACAGTCACGACGTCCCGGCCCTTGCGGTCGAGAAGATCCTTTACGAATGTTGGCATGCCTTCCTCCTCTTTTCAGCGATACGCAGCGCCGCAGTCTCCCCCGGCGGTTGCAAATCATGGGATATGGTGCGCTGAGGTCCGCATGAATGCAATCCCGGATGGGACGCGCGAAAGCAAATTTGCGCCACAGCCGACAAGGAGCGTGATCGGCTCAGGCCAGTCGTCGATCGAAAAGCCCGAAGAACAGGAAGCCGAGCAGAAAGCCGAAGACATGGGCGTCCCAGGCGATTTCACCGCCGACATCGCCGAACAGCGGCACGCCGACCGCGATCAGCACATTGCCGAACAGCCACATCAGCGTGAAGATCAGCACGGTGCGGTTGGAAAGCGCCCCAAGAATGCTCTGCCGCGGCATCAGATGCCCGAAGGAGGCGCTATATCCGCCACGTGCCGGGAAAGCGAAGCGGCAGGCCGCCCCCATCAGCGCCGAAACGACACCCGACGCCCCGATCAGCACCGTCACATCGCCCCAGTTCAGCGCCGCATGACCGAAGGCGGAAACGGCGGCGGAAATGCACCATAACAGCACGAAGCGCACTGTTCCGATCCGGCGCAGAACCGGCGCGCCGAAGGCCATCAGCCACAATCCGTTAAAGAGAATGTGCTCGATGCCGCCATGCAGGAAAGAATAGGTCACCGGCGTCCAGAGCCATTCCAGCCCCTGCTGGGAAAACGGCACCGCATAACGCAGCGGAATGAAGCCGAAGGTGAAGATGAACCAGCCATTGCCTTCCTCTGACAGAAGATAGGCGGGAACCACATAAGCGACGATCAGCGCGGCCAGAATGCCGACCAGCAGCGATGGCAGGTTGAAGACGGGATTGTTCGTGTCGTCTTTCGGCTCCGGCGTTTCCGAAACCGGCGGCTGTTCGCCGTCCCCGTAGGACATGATCCCATCCCTGTCTTTGTCGAATTTTGCGTTCCCCGAGCAATATAGGAAGCCCGAACGAAAAAAAAGCCGTCCCGCCCTTGAAGCGCTCGACGCCCAAACCGCTATCGGCAAGGACGCCGGGCCGCGGGCGGTCCGGCTTGCGGGCCCGCCTTAAAATAACAGGCGACGCCATCGAATTGTGCTGACGGAGCTTTCCCCGACATGGCCGCTCCGATGCCACGACTATCGCCATTGGGCAATATCAACCCTTTGTTAACCTTAACAAATCCACTTGGCACGAAAATCGCTACACCTCCAGATACAGACGTTCGGATGGACATGATGTCCCAAAAACGAACATGGAGAGATGCTATGAAGAGCATGGCCGGACTGGACATATATGCCTATTGGGATGAACTGCGCGGCAAGCGATCTGCCCCGCGACGCGAGGACATCGATCCCGCAAAGCTGAAACATCACCTTGGCGATCTTTTTATCCTCACGGACAAGGGAGAGAACACCCCGTTCTTCCGCCTTGCCGGCACTCGTCTTTGCGATCTGTTCGGCCGGGAATTGCGGGATCGCCCGTTTTCGGAATTGTGGCAGCCGGCAAATGCCGTCTTCCCCTGCCGCGTCGCGCGCGGCATCCTGCACCACCAGTTGCCCGTGGTCTTCGATGTCGAGGCGGAGGACAGCTATGGCGCGGCACCGCTGGCATTCGAAATGCTGCTCCTGCCGCTGCGCACCGATCCCGACGCCGCCCCAAGGCTGCTCGGAGCGCTGCTTGCGGAGCGGCCGCGACACGAATTCGCCGCGCCCATCCAGTGCCTGTCCATGCAAAGCAGCCGCCTGCTGCGCCTGGACATTGCACCGGCAGGGTATCCGGTGAACAAGGGGGCCGAGGATACACCGCGCGCCGAAAGCTGCTGACGGACCTGTTCCAACGCTCTCCGCCCCTCCGGGAGAGGTCCGGCAGCACCGGAATCTCAAAAAAATATGTCAGAACTGTAACGATATTGCCGATCAGAAAAATTGTAGAGATTAAACAATACAGTCTGTTAACTCGCGCAAGGTAGAAACTTACCGTCATCATTCATTACAATTGCGCTGCCCATGTTTTCGTCCCGCTCGGTCAACACCGCCCAAATCCTGCGTCCGGTTGAAGAAGCTCATCTCGACGACGCCGTCCGTGTGTCTTTCACCGGCCGCCTGATGTTGCCCGATCATGAAGAATATGATTGCACCGCGACAGAGATGACCGCCGAAAGGGCGCAGTTCACCTGCTCGGGCATTGCCCGCCACGGTGACCGCGTCATCGCCTATCTTCAGCATATCGGCCGGATCGAAGGCACGGTGACATCGCTCACCGCATCGGGCTTCCTCATCGCCATCAACGCGCCGGAGCGCAAGCGGGAAAAACTCGCCGCGCAGCTCGCCTGGATCGCCAAGCGTCAATTGCTCGGCCTGCCGGAAGACCGCCGCCACGACCGCCTGACGCCGCGCAATGCGAGAGCCCAGCTCGTTCTGGAAGACGGTGTGCTCGTCGCCTGCCGGCTGATCGACCTTTCCCTGTCGGGTGCGGCAATCGAGATCGAAAACCGGCCGCCGCTCGGAAGCCGGGTCCAGCTCGGCAAGAACATGAGCGGCAAGATCGTGCGCCACTTCATGGAAGGCGTCGCCGTCGAATTCGACCGCGTCCAGTCGCCCGACGCACTGATCGAATTTCTCTAAATAGTTCCACCCGGACACGGCAGGTTTTACGCCCGTAAGAATGCGCGCAGCATTTTCGGCGCGTTTTGCGCTCGCCCCAATCGCATAATTGCGAAGATTCCCGGATGGCGCCTTGGCAGTCAATGCTCCGTCTTCGGCCATATCGGGTTCACCAGCCGCTCCTGGCGTCAGGTGCTTTATTCTCACTTCTCGCTATCGAACTTCCATTTCATGCCCTGACGCATGCGGCAGACCGACCTGGATCCGCCATAGTCGGTAAAAAAGGATGAGCGCGGCGGAACCTGTTGCGCCTTTGGCCAGATCATCAACAGCACGAAAATCGCTCTGCAAAACTTTTTTCCAGAAAAAATGCAGTTTTTTTGAAGTTTTTTTGTCGCTTTTTCCGGCCTGTACCAGCCTGAAACAGCCATCCCAAAACGGGAAATCCACCTCTTCGCCACGCGCCGCAAGCCGGCCGCGCGCGACCAAGGAAACCGCAGGACGCGGAAAACCGCTGTCAATACAGCGGTCTAGATGGCTACCAAAAGCCTAAAGCCAGGATGCGTAAAACTGTAATAAAATTTGCTTCAAACACGCATAAAAACTAGTTCGAATACAGTTCAAAACAACGGCTAATTTGCTGAAATTTAAGCTCAAATTGCGCTTCACAAATTTCCGCCGGGTCAAAATATACCTGCGAATGTCTCCTCACCACGGGGAGACAAGCAATGAACAAGAACAACCGTTTCGTTTTCACTCTGATCGCATTCATCGTCAGCGCCTTCGCGCATCAGGCAAGCGCCTCGCCGGCCGCCGTCATGCGCGTCATCGGCAAGGCCAACCCGCCGATCGGCCACTATGAATTCTGCCAGACCTATCAGAGCGAATGCCAGCCGACCTCGCTGGACAACGGCCCGATGAAGCTGACCGAAGAGCGCTGGAAGACGATGCTTGACGTCAACTACACCGTCAACACCACCATCACGCCGATGACCGACATGGAAATCTATGGCGTCGAAGAGCGCTGGGCCTATCCCACCACGGTCGGCGATTGCGAAGACTTCGTGCTCCTGAAGCGCAAGATGCTGATGAACAAGGGCTTCTCCGCTTCCAACCTGTTGATCACCGTGGTTCTGCAGCCGAATGGCGAAGGCCACGCCGTTCTGACCGTCCGCACCGATCGTGGCGATTTCGTTCTCGACAACATGCGCAACAAGGTCATGAACTGGTCGGAAACCGAATATACCTACCTGAAGCGCCAGGACACCGCCAATCCCGGCCGCTGGGTGAAAATTCAGGATGGTCGCGCCACCACTGCGGTCGGCGGCATCAACTGACCGAATAACCGACCCGTCCCCCCAAATGAAAAAGCCGGCATCCTTGCGGAGCCGGCTTTTTCATTTTCAAATCCGTTAAGCGTCAGAGCAGCCCAAGCTCCGCCAGTTCCCGCCTGAGATCGGAAGGCATATCCTCGCCGCCCGTGCCGCCGCCGAGATCGCGGGGCGCCTCGTCGTCCTTCAGGTAACGCCAGCCCTGAAACGGGCGTTTCGGCGCAGGTGAGGTTTCGATAACCTCCGGGCCGAGAATGAGATCGCAGCGGGAAATACCGTCTTCGCCCTTGAAGGAGCGTATATCGAGAAGTTTCTGCCGCGCCTGCACCTGTCCCTTGATGACCCAGTAGAGCGAACCGCCCTCGAGCAACTCCTCGACACGTTTCGGGATCATCCGGGTGGTGTGGACACTGTGCGGCTCAAGGCCTGCGGCAATTGCGCTCAGCGCACGATGCGCGACCCAGTCTCTCAAGTCCTGGATTGAATCCGCGCCGACGCAAAGTTTGATGAGATGTAGAGGCATGGTTCTATCAATGCCTTTTTGCAGCGGGCGTCAAGCATGGCAACCATGCCGGACGCCCTGCCCGCTCAGCACTCCACAACGTTCACGGCAAGGCCGCCGGTGGAAGTTTCCTTGTATTTCTCGCTCATATCGTTGCCGGTCTGGCGCATGGTCTCGATACAGGCATCGAGCGGTACGAAATGCTGGCCGTCGCCCTTCAGCGCCAGCGAGGCCGCCGTCACCGCTTTCACCGCGCCCATGGCATTACGTTCGATGCACGGCACCTGCACAAGCCCGGCAATCGGATCGCAGGTCATGCCGAGATGATGCTCGAGCGCGATCTCGGCGGCATTTTCCACCTGTTCCGGCGATCCGCCCATGACCGCGGCAAGGCCCGCCGCCGCCATGGCGGAAGCCGAGCCCACTTCGCCCTGACAGCCCACTTCCGCGCCTGAAATCGAAGCATTGTGCTTGATGATGCCGCCAATGGCGGCCGCCGTCAGCAAAAAGTCGCGCACGTCATCGACGCTCGCATCCTCATGGAAATGCCGGAAATATCTGACGGTGGCAGGAACGACGCCTGCGGCACCATTGGTCGGCGCGGTCACCACGCGGCCCCCGGCGGCATTTTCCTCGTTCACCGCCATGGCGTAAACGCTCAGCCAGTCATTGGCCATGACCGGGTTCAGCCGGTTGCTGCGCCATTCCGCATTCAGCTTCTCGTAAATGGAGCGGGCGCGGCGGCGCACCTTCAGGCCGCCAGGCATGATGCCGTCCACCTTCAGACCGCGCTCGATGCAGCCGTTCATGGCTTCCCAGATCTGGTCGAGACGCTCGTTCAGCTCCTCGCGGGAAACCACCGTCTCCTCGTTGGCGCGCTTCATCTGGGCGATGGTGCGGCCGGAACGGGCCGCCATATCCAGCATTTCCCGCGCGGTGGCGAAGGGATAGGGCACGCGCGGACCGTTATCGATGGTCTTGCCGCGCTGCTTGATCGCCTCCAGCTCCGTATCGGTCACGACGAAACCGCCGCCGACGGAATAATAGATGCGCTTGATGAGCAGCCTGCCCTGATTGTCGAAGGCGGAAAAGATCATGCCGTTGGCATGGCCGGGCAGCGGGTTCTTCTTGTCGAAGACCAGATCTTCGGCCGGGCGGAACACATAGGACGGATGGCCGGGCGGCGTCACGGTGCCGGCCTTTTCCACCGTCTCGATGATGGTGTCCATCGCATCGGGGTCTACAATATCCGGCCGTTCGCCGGTAAGGCCGAGAATGACGGCACGCCCGGTACCGTGGCCGATGCCGGTAAAGGCGAGCGAGCCATGCAGGCTGACCTTCAGCTGCGCAACGGCCGCGCCTGCCGGCCGCGGCCACTCATCGCTGAGGATCAGCGCCAGAAAGCGGTTGGCTGCCGTCATCGGCCCCATCGTATGGGAGCTCGAAGGACCGATACCGATCTTGAAGACGTCAAAGACCGAAAGAAACATGAAGTTCGCCTTGAATAAGAATGGATTCCACCACCATCATATCCAAAGCCGAAACGGATCGCCACAAAAGAGCGTCAGCGGTTTGCGCAGCTGCGACATAATTGCCTTCAAACGAAAACAGCACGGTTTCCAAAGGAAAACCGCGCCGTTTCAAAACCCGTCATTCAGGAGAGATGCTTATGGGCTGCCAAAAATGTACGTCAATGCGAGAAAAGCGGCAAAGCCTGCAAGTGCGCGCAAGGTGACGCCCCAGCAGGATTTCTGAGCGGTTTCTTCCATGATTACTCCAGCTATTCACTCTCCGGGGGATCTTCAAGACCCGGCCCGTTGAGGCAAGCATTTATTAAAATCCGGCGGCGAAGGCAAATGCAAAAAGCGGCTAAATGAAGGCGTTTTCGACAGGCTGCCATTCGCCCCGCGCATAGGTATGTGAAAAAACAAGGTGTTAGCGTGAGGCCCGCATAAGCGCCATTTTAGGCTTCGCCGCAATTTAGGCTAAAGTGTAACCGTTATTTAAAGCTTATGCACAAACGCCTGTTGAAAACCCCGACCGCCGGCACGTTACGGTCGAACTTCCTCCGCAGAAATACTGCGCCTTGAAAGGGCGTGACCTGTGCTTTATCGACGATGGCAACGGCAACGATGCGAGTCACCCATGCAGCAGGCATCCTCCTTCCCTGATCGCGAAACGGTCGCATCGAAACTCACTTCGCTTGCAAGCGAGGATAAAGCCTGGGTGCTGCTGTTGATGGAAAACGCCCTGCAGGACGAGAATCTGCTGGCTGGCCTCAATCTTTATCTCGACCAGCAGACCAATGCCCGCTTCCTCAACAGCCTGAAGCTGGAAACGACCGGCGAATGGCTTGGCGGCAATGCCCCTGCCCGGCTGCAGATCCGCATCACGGAAACCGCAAGGGCGAGCCAGCACCCCGCTTTTCTCGCCTTCCGCAAGGGGCTGACGGCATCGGCCGGTCTCGAAAAAGCCTATCCCAAGGCGCCGATCTGATCGTTCAGGCTAATCCGGCACCCTGTCGACAACGGTGATGATCGGCCCCATCGGAAACAGCGAGTCCCGCCTTTTCATTGCGGGAATATCGACGCTGGATATGGTGCCGTCGAGATAGAGCGCATTCGGCGCGTCCAGCACATCCCTGAACAGCGTGGCGAAATCGTAAAAGCGCACGGTATTTTCCGAAATGGCGAAATGCACCATGCCGTCGCGTGAAACGCCGACGCCGTTACGCCGCTTCAGGCTGTCGCTATCGGGCAGAAAGCGCGGATGCAGCTTGCCATCGATGACCAGCATCGGCCCGGATTGCGTGGCGAAGTCCGGTTGCACGCCGGCCGCCAGATAGGCCTGCGTTTCCAGCACGCCGGCCGCGGCCCCCTTCAGATAAAACAAGCCATTGGGCAGAAGATGAAAATTGCCCCAGCCGCCGCCAGTGCTGATCGGCGAGCGTTCGATGCCATTTTCGACAAAGAGCCCGACGGGGGAATAGTCCGAATGGTACATGCCGCCGTTCATGGCAAAGACGCTGAACATGTGCTGCCGCCACAGCGCCGACGAGAGAGCGGCGAAGGAGCCATATCCCTGGCCGGAGACATGATCGCGGTCGTAAATCCGGATGGTGCTTTTTGCCGGGTCGAAACTGCAGACCGTATAACGACCGCCGGCATGGTCCATGACCCTGCAGAAATCCGCCTGCCCGCCGGCCTGAGCCGAAAACGGCAACAGCAAAGGCAACAGCAGCTTCGCCATTCTTTTCATCGATCCGTTCATGCCCGCCCCGTGATTCTCGTCGGGGCACATTCGCAGGAAAATTCGGTCAAAGAAAAGGCGTCACCCGTGTTTCAGGATGACGCCGGACCTTTAAGGGGAGATGTCGTCAGCGACGGGCGGCGCGGTCCACATTGCGGCCGGCATCCTGCGTCGCGTCGACGGCGTTCGCCGTGTCCCGACCCATGCCGCGAATGGTGTTACCGCAGGAGCTCAGGGTGACAACGGTCAACAAAGCCACGAAAACGGTCGAAAGAATGCGTGTGATCATGTGAAACTACTCCCCTATGACTTGCCGTCCAGGCAAGTACCGATGTGATATGCGTCACAATAACGTGAGTCCCAAAAATCCGTTCCAGCAGCATTTCAAAAAATCCTGTCGATGAAAATTAACATGGTTTTGAAGTTCACGCGTGAAACTCGGCGTCTGGATCATGGCTTAGGAAAATCCCGTGGGTGATATGACAGACATCAACAATCGGCTTCTGGTGATGACGGCGGGCGGGGTGAACCCCAATGTCATGATCAATGCGCTGGCGGCCCGATTTCCCGACATCCATGTTTTCATGGAGCAACCGGAAAGCAAGTCGGTCATTCTCAGGCGACGCGCGCGACGGCTCGGCTGGATTGTCGCTGCGGGCCAGATGGCGACGATGATCGCCTCGCGGCTCGGCAAGCGCTTCACGGTTCGCAGAAGCGATGCGATCATCGCCGAACACGGCCTTTCTCCCGATCTCCACCACAGCCTCCCCGTCACCCAATTCGCCTCGCTCAACGATGAGGAATGCCGCAAGGCCGCCAATCTGCTGAAACCGGCGGCGATCTTCACCATTTCCTGCCGCCTGCTGACACCGACCACGCTTCAGGCCCTGCAATGCCCGGTCATCAATTTCCACGCCGGCATCAATCCTGCCTATCGCGGGCAGATGGGCGGATACTGGGCGCTGGTGGAAAAAGACCGCGGCAATTTCGGCGCAACCGTGCATCTGGTCGACAAGGGCGTGGATACCGGCGCCACGCTCTACGAGAAGCGGCTGAAACCATCGCCTTCCGACACGATTGCCACTTACCCCCTGCTTTTGACCGCCGCTTCGGTGGATATCGCCATCAGCGCCATCGAGGACGCCCTTTCCGGCAGCCTTGCGCCGCAACCGCCCTCACCCGGAAAATCGGTACTGCGCTTCCCGCCGACCATCTGGACATGGCTTTGGAACGGCTTGACCAAACGGATCTGGTGACGCCGCGCGTCAGGGTTTAGGGCCAAGCTTCGTCGCAGATGCAAGCCTGTCTTGCCGCAACAGGCACAGACTTCGCCGCAAAATAGGTGCATGATAATAAAAAGGATCATGCACAAATTGCCCGATATTTCCGCCGCTTCCATCATTCCCGCCTCCATCGAAGCCTCGCCCGCGCAGGTGCTTGGCTCCACCGACCTTGCCGGCCTCTTTCCGCAGGGCGTGCGCGTCTATCTCACTGACACTGGAGCCGCCTCGCAGGAAAGGCTCGTTGAAGCCGCAGGACATTTGCGCGATCTCGGTTACGAGCCGGTGCCGCATCTTGCAGCGCGGCGCATCCCCTCCCGCGCAGCGTTTGAGGAACAGGTAAAACGGCTTGCCGGAGAAGCGGGCGTAACCGATATTCTGGTTGTCGGCGGCGGCGTCGACCGCCCGGCCGGTCCCTTCGCATCCAGCATGGACATGCTGTCCACTGGTATTTTCGACCGTTGCGGCATAAGGCAGATCGCCATCGCCGGCCACCCGGAAGGCAGCCCGGATTTCAACGACGAAACGGCGATGGCCGCACTCAGGCTGAAACGCGATTTTGCCGAAAGAAGCGATGCCGCAATGCGCATCGTCACCCAGTTCGGTTTCGATCCCGCGCGTTTCATCGCCTGGGCGGAAGGGTTAGCGGCGTCAGGCATCGAGCTTCCGGTGCATATCGGCGTTTCCGGCCCGGCCAAGATCACGACGCTCTTGAAATATGCCGCGCTTTGCGGCGTCGGCAATTCCATCGCCTATCTCAAGAAGAACGCGCTTTCGCTGACGACGCTTGCCAAGGGCCATTCGCCGGAAAGCATCGTCGGGCCGATCGAGCGGCACTGGCAGGCCAATCCGCAAGGGCCGATACGGCAAATTCACGTCTTCCCCTTCGGCGGATTGCAGAATTCGGCCGACTGGCTGGTCAAACGCGGAAGCTGGCAAACCGGCGCGGTGGACCGTTCGGCATCGCCGGATTCGATGGCGGGCTAGAGCATTTCCAGGAAAAGTGGAACCCGGTTTTCCGTCCGGAAATGCGCCAAAACAAAGAGTCAGAGTGTTTTCGCGATTCGAAGAAAAGCGAAAAAACTCTGAAAACCGCCGTTCTGGCGGCGCGACGGGCCACGGCCGCCGCGCACTGCCAATATCTCACGCCGCCTTGGCGACTTCGACAAAAGCGTTTCGAATGCTTTCAGCCACGGCAAGAACAGGGCGGGACGCCTTGTCACCCATGATCAGGCGGATATCGAAACAGCCGAGTTCCGGCAGGCCTTCCTTATCGCCCAGAATGACCATGTCGTTCTGCACATAGGATCGCGGCAGCGGCGCGATGGCGAGATCGGCGGCAATCGCCGCGCGCTGCGCCATGGTATGGCCGCTGAGATAGGCCACGCGGAAATTGCGGCCGCGCTTTTCCAGCGAATGGATCGCTTCCGAGCGCCAGATGCAACCCTCTTCCCAGATGGAGATTGGCAGCGGATCGCGCAGATAGGCCGTGCCACACTTTGCACCCGCCCAGACCAGACGCTCGCGCATCAGCACCTCGCCCGTATCCCGAAGGGGATGGGAGGCACAGTTGACCAGGGCGAGATCAAGCCTCTGCTCATCCATGCGCTTATAGAGATTGGAGCTGGAATCGATGGTGACGTCGATCATGATGCCGGGGAAAGCCTCGGCAAAACGCTTGAGAATGCCCGGCAGCAGGCCACGCTCGCCAATATCCTCCGGCGCGCCGAGACGGACGACGCCGGAAAGCTCGGGCATGACGAAACGCGACACGGCCTCGTTGGACAGCGCAATCATGCGCCGCGCATAGGTCAAAAGCGTCTCCCCATGCGCCGTCAATGTCACCGAGCGGGCATCGCGCAGGAAAAGCGTCGTTTTCAACTGCTCTTCGAGCTTCTTGATCTGCATGGAAACGGCAGACGGTGTTCTGAACACCACTTCCGCGGCGGTGGAGAAATTTCCCGTTTCCGCGATGGCGACGAAGGTTCTCAATATGTCGTTATCCAGCAACGGCAGCGGTTGGCGGAAAGTCACGGTCATGGCACGCACCTTCAAATATTTTGATTTATAGATGGATATCATTTCGTTTGATTGAATGTCAACAAGCGCGCACCATCCGGGACATCGATTGACGGGGCGGATTTAGCCTCGTCGGCAAGCGCATACCGAAGTCGCAAACAGGATCGTGGTTCAGGAAAGGATCAAGACATGACCATGATACATTATCTCCCCGTGGCGAACCGTTCCTCGAACCGTCCGTCATCCACCGGCTGGCTTCATCGCCTGTCCGACCATGTTGCCGCCCGTTACGCCGCATGGCGTCGCGAAAAAATGCTTCGCGCACTGGAGGCATTGCCGCCTGAAACATTGAAGGATATCGGATGGCCGACGACGGACAACAGCCGCATAAACGTCATCCGCAGATGACATTCAACCGGTGGCTCGCAACGTTTCCAGACGTGCGAGCCATCCCTGCCCGTCCTCGAATGGAAGGACAAGGGCGCAAAATAGCCTGCCTGTTTTACATGCGACACACCGCCTTTTTTAAAGGCTTGTCGCAAAATTTGCATATTTCAAAAGCGATTTTTTGACAGCCCCGATTCCACGGCGTATTTTTCGTTAAAGATGTCGTAAACAGGACATCCAGAAGACCAATTCCAAGGGAGGAATTGCGTATTCGCAACGGAGCACGGGCAAATGAGCAGAAACTCCCAGAAGAAGCGCTCAATCGTCTTTTTTCTCATTCCGCAATTTACCATGCTGCCATTCGCCGCAGCGGTTGAAACGCTTCGCATCGCCAACCGAATGTTGGGCTATCAGGCCTATGAGTGGCGCCTCTCCTCGCTCGATGGCCAGAAGGTCATGTCGTCAAGCGGCATCTGTCTTGAGCCCGATACCTGTCTTGCCGACGAGCGGCGCTACGTCAGCGGCGAAAACCGCCCGGAAATGGCGATCATCTGTTCGGGCATCGATGTGGATCAACACATCAACAAATCCGTCAATGCCTGGCTGCGCGAAGCCTATAATCGCGGCATCGCCATCGGCAGCCTCTGTACCGCCGCCCATATTCTCGCACAGGCGGGCCTTTTGAACGGCAAGCGCTGCGCGATCCACTGGGAAAACCTGCCCGGTTTTTCCGAAGCATTCCCGCAGGTGGAAGTCTATGCCGACCTCTTCGAAGTCGACAGCAACATCTATACCTGCGCCGGCGGCACGGCCTCGCTCGACATGATGCTGAGCCTGATCGGCCAGGATTTCGGCGAAAACCTCGTCAACCGCGTCTGCGAACAGCAATTGACCGACCGGGTGCGCAGCCCCAATGACCGCCAGCGCCTGCCGCTGCGCGCCCGCCTCGGCGTGCAGAACAGCAAGGTTCTGTCGATCATCGAATTGATGGAAGGCAATCTTGCCGAACCTCTGTCGCTGCTCGATATCGCCGACGCCGCCGATCTGTCGCGCCGGCAGGTGGAGCGTCTCTTCCGCCAGGAAATGGGCCGCTCGCCCGCCCGCTATTATCTCGAAATCCGCCTCGACCGCGCCCGCCACCTGCTGGTGCAATCGGCCATGCCGGTGGTCGAAGTCGCCGTCGCCTGCGGTTTCGTCTCCGCCTCGCATTTTTCCAAGTGTTATCGCGAAATCTACAATCGCACGCCGCAGCAGGAGCGCGCCGAACGCAAACTCCTTATCAGCGCATCGCGAATGGCGATGGCGAGCCAGGCAGGCAAGGCTGCGCATTGAATGCGGGCTGAATGCCGCAAACGCGACGGACCTGCTTCAGGGATAAGCCTCTCCTTCGTCATGCCGGACGTGATCCGGCATCCAGTCAAGGCGCGTCTGCGCCGTGAGAAGAGTCTCCTGCGATCAAGGACTTGATCGCACTGGACCCCGGATCCAGTCCGGGGTGACGAAGTGCAGATGATGGAACTGTGGTAAGATCGCAGGTTCAGCGAGCGGCCAGCAAAGACCCGGTTCACAGTCCTGCCCCAACACAATGAGACCAATTCACCCAAACGGCCGAACCGCATGAGCAAGGTCCTCCGCCGTCATGCCGTCGCCTGCTCTATGGCCGGCCTCGCCATGCAGCCAGACCCCGGCCGCAGCCGCCTCGAAGGCGGGAGCTCCCTGCGCCAGCAGCGCACCGATGATACCGGCCAGCACATCGCCTGACCCAGCCGTCGCAAGGCTCGCGGGAGCATTGGTGTTGACCAGCGCCCGGCCATCCGGCGCGGCAATCACCGTATCCGCGCCCTTGTAGACCAGTACGGCGCCGCTACGGACTGAGGCGACCTGCGCCTTCTCGATCTTGCTCAGCATCTTGTCGGCGGCAAGATCGGGAAACAGTCGTGCAAACTCGCCCTCATGCGGCGTCAGCACGAATTTGCCCGTTCCCGACGTGACACGCGCAAACAGGGCCTCCTTATGATCCCTGAAAGCCGTGATCGCATCGGCATCCAGCACCACCGCCCTGTCTCCAAGCAGGGACACGAATTGCCGCGCCTTGTCGAGGTCGCCGAAACCGGGGCCGATAACAAAAGTGCCATGACGCCCATCGTCCAGCCACGACCGCAGATCGTCGGCATCGTCCATCGGCGCGTTCATCACGGCCGTCAACGTCGTGGACAGCACGTCGAGCGCCTGGCGCGGCGCGGCAACGGTGACGATCCCCGCCCCCGCCTTCAGAGCCGCAAGCGCCGTCATGCGGCATGCACCCGTCGCATGAGCCGGGCCGGAAAAAACGGTGAGATGCCCGCGGCGGAATTTATGCGTCTCGAGATCGTCCGCAGGCAAGGCAGAACGCCAGACAAGCGGATAGTTTTCCGCAATCGAGCCAGAATGGGCTTCAAGGATGCGGGACGGAATGCCGATATCAAATACCTCGAGCGTCCCGCAAAGCTCCCGTCCAGGCATGAGCAGATGGCCCGGCTTGCGCGCCATGAAGGTGATGGTCCGCTCGGCCCTGAACGAGGCGCCGAGAGGCACGCCCCGCCTGCCGCAGAGACCCGAGGGCAGATCGACGGCGAGAACCGGCACCTTCGCCTGCGTGACCGCCTCGATCACGCGGACAAGTTCCTCCGGAACATCGCGGGACAATCCAGCCCCGAATACCGCATCGATCACCACGTCACCCGAGAGCGGCCTATAATCGCCGAGCGGCAGCGGCGTTACGCCGCTTCGCTCGAATGCCGTCCGAGCATCACCCCTGAGCGCGCCGACATCGCCGAGATGATGAACCGCGACGACCGCTCCGCTCTGCAAGAGCGCCCGCGCCGTCACATAACCATCGCCGCCATTATTGCCGCCGCCGCAGAGCACGATGAAACGCTGCGCCTGCGGGTAGTGACGCAACGCCGAGGCGGCAGCCGCCTGCCCCGCCCGCTCCATAAGGTCATAAAGAGGAATACCGGATTGCCCGGCCGCCGCATCGATGCGGGCCATGACAACAGGGTCGATGAGAAAGAGATGCGAGAGGGATTTCATGTCCCGATCATCCCTTCAAAACGTCGGAAAGGCAATCGATACAAAAATGAGCAACTAGCCATGTCCAAATAATAGACAAATGCATAAAATATAAACAGACGACCGTTCCGGTTCTCGCGTTTTTCCAAATATTCAAAAAACCTAAAATAATACAATTTCACAGAAATGCAGATGGATTTTTCGGGTTTCGGCGAGAAATTGGCTGGAAAAGCGCAAAAAGCGAATGCATTTTGTGTCGGAAAGCCGGGGGATCGAAGTTTTTTCTTCAAGCCCGCTTCCGATCTGGCACAATACGTGCATTCTTGTGGCAGAGCGGGAGTTACCTGCTTTAACGGGAGAAGCGGAGAGATATTTTCTCATGAAAAAGATCGAAGCGATCATTAAGCCTTTCAAGCTCGATGAAGTGAAGGAAGCCCTTCAGGAAGTCGGACTTCAGGGAATCACGGTCACGGAAGCAAAAGGCTTTGGTCGTCAGAAGGGCCACACGGAACTCTACCGCGGAGCAGAGTACGTCGTGGACTTTTTGCCGAAAGTGAAAGTCGAAGTCGTATTGGCGGATGAGAATGCGGAAGCCGTCATCGAGGCGATCCGCAATGCGGCGCAGACAGGACGTATCGGCGACGGAAAGATTTTCGTTTCCAATGTCGAGGAAGTCATCCGCATCCGTACCGGTGAAACAGGCGTGGACGCCATATAATCAAAAACGTCCCGAGCCGGGGAGGCTTGGGTTTTCACCTCGTCATCATCACACTCAAGGAAAACGTTTAAATGACGACCGCAAACGATATCTTGAAGCAGATCAAGGATAACGACATCAAGTTCGTGGACCTGCGCTTTACCGACCCCAAGGGCAAGCTGCAGCACGTCACCATGGATGTTGTCTGTGTGGACGAAGACATGTTCGCCGATGGCGTCATGTTCGACGGCTCCTCGATCGCCGGCTGGAAGGCCATCAACGAGTCCGACATGGTGCTGATGCCCGATCCGGCCACCGCCCATATCGACCCGTTCTTCGCCCAGTCCACCCTGGTCGTCCTTTGCGACATCCTCGACCCGGTCTCTGGCGAAGCCTATAACCGCGACCCGCGTGGCACTGCCAAGAAGGCTGAAGCCTACCTCAAGGCGTCGGGTATCGGCGACACCGTTTTCGTTGGCCCGGAGCCCGAATTCTTCGTCTTCGACGACGTGAAGTACAAGGCCGATCCCTACAACACCGGCTTCAAGCTGGATTCGTCCGAATTGCCGTCCAACGACGACACGGATTACGAAACCGGCAACCTCGGCCACCGTCCGCGCGTCAAGGGCGGCTATTTCCCGGTTCCGCCGATCGACAGCCTGCAGGACATGCGCTCCGAAATGCTGACGGTTCTGGCCGAAATGGGCGTGGTCGTCGAAAAGCACCACCACGAAGTGGCTGCCGCACAGCACGAGCTGGGCGTGAAGTTCGACACGCTGGTTTCCAGCGCCGACAAGATGCAGATTTACAAGTACGTCGTGCACCAGGTGGCCAACGCCTACGGCAAGACGGCAACCTTCATGCCGAAGCCGATCTTCGGCGACAACGGCTCGGGCATGCACGTGCACCAGTCGATCTGGAAGGGCGGCAAGCCGACCTTCGCTGGCGACGAATATGCCGGCCTCTCCGAGAACTGCCTGTTCTACATCGGCGGCATCATCAAGCACGCCAAGGCCATCAACGCCTTCACCAACCCGACGACCAACTCCTACAAGCGTCTGGTCCCGGGCTATGAAGCGCCGGTTCTGCTCGCCTACTCCGCGCGCAACCGTTCCGCCTCGTGCCGTATTCCCTTCGGCTCCAACCCGAAGGCAAAGCGCGTCGAAGTCCGCTTCCCGGACCCGACCCAGAACCCCTATCTCGGTTTTGCGGCCATGCTGATGGCCGGCCTTGACGGCATCAAGAACAAGATCCACCCCGGCAAGCCGATGGACAAGGACCTTTACGATCTTCCTGCCAAGGAACTGAAGAAGATTCCGACCGTCTGCGGTTCGCTGCGCGAAGCGCTGGAAAGCCTCGACAAGGACCGCAAGTTCCTGACCGCTGGCGGCGTGTTCGATGATGACCAGATCGACTCGTTCATCGAGCTGAAGATGCAGGAAGTCATGCGTTTCGAAATGACCCCGCATCCGGTCGAATTCGACATGTACTACTCGGCCTGATCGGCCTTTGGAGCGCTCCCATCGGGGCGCTCCATCCATTCCGGCGGTTTTCCCTGGAAAGCCGCCGTTTTCTTTTGAAGCCTAGCCATATCGCGAACAATGTCGAACAAGCCAGCCTCTCAGCAAACGCGCCTCACGGACTGGCTCATCTTTCTGGCGGTGCCGTTCTTTTTTTCCAGCAATGTCATTTTCGGCCGTGGCGTCGTCGGCGAAGTCTCGCCTTTCGTCGCCGCCTTCATCCGCTGGATCGGCTCGACCCTCATCATCGCCCCCTTCATGATCGCCGACTGGCGCAATTGCCTGACTTTCGTGCGGCGCAAAACGCTGCTCTGGCTCGTCCTCGGCATTCTCGGCATGGGCATCTGCGGCGGCGTGGTCTATTGGGGGCTGACCATGACGACGGCCGCCAACGGCACGCTGATCTACACCACGTCCTCGCTGTTCATCATCCTGTTCCAGCGCGTCTTTCAGGGCCGCCCGATCCGGAAGCTGGAAGTGGCGGGCATGGTCATCGCCTTTGCCGGCGTGGCGGCCATCGTGCTCAAGGGCGATATGTCCGCCCTCTGGCACCTGAATTTCAACATTGGCGATTTCGCGATCCTGACGGCGGCCATCGCCTTTGCGATCTATTCGCTGCTGCTGCGCGATCCCGCCGCACGGCAGATGGCCTCTTTCAGCCTTTTCGGCCTGATCGCCTTTTCCGGCGCGCTCGTGCTTCTGCCGCCGGCGGCTCTGGAACTGGCGCAGGGCGGCATGTTGCCCGCCACGCCAATGGCCTGGGCCAAGATCGGCGGCATCATCCTGTTCGCCTCACTATTGGCCTTTTATTGCTTCACCCATACGGTGCGCGTCTTCGGTCCCGCCACGGCTGGCATCACGCTTTACATGATGCCGCCGGTCTCGATCCTCATGGCCACGCTGTTCCTTGGGGAGACTTTCGAGACCTATCACGCCATCGGCATCGTGCTGGTCACCGGTGGCGTCATCATCGCCACCGCGCCCATCGGCAGAAGGCGCTGAATGCGGACGGCAGACCGGCGCCAAAACCGCTAGGTCTTGATATTTCGCATTCCGATACCAACTAGTATTGGGAAAGGAAGTACATGCCATGAAACAAAGAAACGCAAAATTCACGCTTGGCGAAATCGTCCGCCACAAGGTGTTTCCGTTCCGCGGTGTGGTGATCGACGTGGACCCGGAATATGCCAATACCGAGGAATGGTGGAACGCCATCCCTGCGGAAATCAGGCCGGATCGCGACCAGCCCTTCTATCATCTTCTGGCCGAAAACGAGGAGACGGAATATGTCGCCTATGTTTCCGAACAGAACCTCGTCCACGACGAAAACGAGACGCCGCTCCGAAACCCCAATATCGGCCGCATCTTCGACAAGGCGCCGAACGGTGAATGGCGCCCGAAAATGTCGACGGCGCATTGACGCCCGCCAAATTTCTCCCCTCCCTCCCAGGGGCATAAAAAAACCGGTCTGTCGCCAGACCGGTTTTCCTGTTTTTGGAGCTTACGCTGCGATCAGGGCTTCGGCGCGCCCTTGGCAGCGTCCTGTGCGGCTTCCAGCTTCTTGCGGGCCTCTTCAGCCTTCTTCTGCATGCCTTCCTGCAGGCTGCGCTGGCTTTCGGCAAGCTGCGACTGGGTGATCGCCGGGCCGTCATAGGCGCCGGTGAAGCCGGAGAGCGCGATCTTGATGGGGTTCGGAGCGCGGCGGAAGTTGATGGAGGTGAAGACCACCTCGCTACCCTTCTTCAGGGAAGCGATCATCGCGTCCGTCAGCGGAACTTCGGCCGTGCACTTGTCGGGAAGGCAAACGGCGTAATCGAGCTTCTGGCCCTTGCCGCCGTCGATCTGCATCATCACGCCCGGAGGAACGAGACGCGCGGTCGGAACGGAGACCTGCAGCAGCTTGCGGTTGACCTTGCCTTCAACGGTGATGAGGCCGACGGCGGTGATCATCTGACCGTTCTGGGCAAGAACCACGTTCTGCACGACGCAGACATCGTTGTCTTCCTGCTTGGAGCAGGTCTTGAACCAGCCGAGCGGCGGAGCGCCAGCGCCCTGAGCGGCGGGAGCAGCATCCTGCGCCTGCGAGATGGCCGGAGCGGACATTGCGCCGAGAGAAAGGACCAGAGCGGACAGAGCCGTCCGGGTGAATGTGTTTGCCTTGTGCATCATAAGAGTTCCGTCTCCTGAATGTCTGCCAGAACAGAACCGCGAGGTCCTGTTCGCCGATGGCGGTATCCTTCTGCCCGTTCAACTGTCGTTTAAATGAGGCAAATGCGTGACCCGTCTCTTCCGGTCCCCCTGTTACATGCCGATCGCGGCGATATCCAGCACTTCTTTAACTTTTTCTTGAGCTGACCCAAGATTTCCCGCCGTTGCATGGGTCATGCAATGTCCGTGTGCTACATATCTGCCAGAATCATGACGATAAACCGGTCAGGTCCACATATCGGACTGACCGTTGAGACAGGATAGTGACATGCGCAACCTTGCGGCCCTCATCCCCGCATTGTTCCTTCTGGGATCATCCCTGCTTCCCGCCGGAACCGCCCTGGCACAGCCGCTTCACGGCATTTCCATGCACGGCACACCCGCCCTGCCGGCAGATTTCCGCCACCTCCCTTACGTCAATCCGGACGTAAAGAAAGGCGGCCGCATCTCCTATGGCGTCGTCGGCACCTTCGACAGCCTCAATCCCTTCGTTCTCAAGGGAATGCGCACCACCGCACGCGGCGTCTGGGACCCGGAATTCGGCAATCTTCTCTACGAACCGCTGATGCTGCGCTCCAGCGACGAGCCTTTCAGCCTTTACGGCCTGCTCGCCGAAACCGCGGAGTGGGATGAGGAGCGCAGCTTCGTCCAGTTCAACCTCAACCCGAAGGCAAAATGGTCCGATGGCGAGCCGGTGACCGCAGATGACGTGATCTTCACCTTCAACCTCCTGAAGGAAAAAGGCCGCCCACCCTTCAACACCCGTCTGGACGGCGTGGCGAAGCTGGAAAAAATCGGCGATCGCAGCGTGCGTTTCACCTTCAATGACAAGGCGAACCGCGAAACGCCGCTCATTCTCGCCTCCTCCACCCCGATCCTGCCGAAACATGCGATCGATCCGGAAAAATTCGAGCAGGCGGGCCTCGGTCCGGTCGTCGGTTCGGGTCCATACCGAATCAAAACCCTGCGGCCGGGCGAACGAATCATCTGGGAGCGGAACCCGGATTATTGGGGCAAGGATATTCCCGGCAAAGTCGGCTTCGACAATTACGACGAGATCAGCGTCACCTATTTCCTGCAGGTCACCACCATGTTCGAGGCCTTCAAGAAGGGCGATATCGACATTTATCCTGAAGGCGACGCCATCAACGGCACTTCCGATACCTCCCACTGGGGACAGGCTTACAATTTCCCGGCCGTCCATCGCGGCGATATCGTCAAGGACGTCTTCCAGCCGCGCCTGCCCACCGGCATGTTCGGCCTCGTTTTCAACACCCGCCGCGCCGTCTTCGCCGACGAAAAGGTGCGCGAGGGCCTGTCCTATGCGCTCGATTTCGAATGGATGAACAAGAACATCCTCGGCGGCTCCTTCAAGCGCACGCAGAGTTACTGGCAGAACTCCCCGCTCGGCGCCTATGGCAATGCCGCAGACGAGCGCGAGCTTGCCCTGCTTGGCGACGCGGCGAAAACCATGCCGCCGGAACTGCTGGCGGGAACCTATGCCATGCCGACCACCGATAGCACCGGCGCGGACCGCAAAGTTCTGAAAATGGCCGTCGACAAGCTGAAAGAGGCTGGCTACAGCATCAAGAACGGCAGGATGTCCGATGCCAATGGCCGTCAGCTTGCCTTCGAAATCATGACGCAGAACCCGGCGCAGGAGCGCATTGCGCTTGCCTATCAGCGTTCGCTCAACCTGATCGGCGTCGCCATGGGCATCCGCTCGGTCGATGACGGGCAATATCAGGCCCGCTCGAACAGCTTCGACTATGATATGATCATCCGCTCCCTGCCCTCCTCGCTCTCACCGGGCATGGAACAGCTCAACCGCTGGAGTTCGCTCTCGCGGGATGCGCAGGGCAGCTTCAACTATGCGGGTGCTGCAAATCCCGATATAGACCGCATGATCGAGGCCCTGCTGCAGGCAAGGTCGACGGAGGATTTTCAGGCGGCGGTGCGCGGTTACGACCGCCTTCTCGTTGCCGGCCACTATGTCATTCCGCTCTATTATATCGGCGCGCAATGGGTGGCCCGCTGGAAATATATCGACCGCCCGGATATGACGCCGATATCCGGCAATCAGAAACAGACCTGGTGGGATGCGCGGGCGCAATAAACCGCACCGCACCCATCCCCGGCAGAGAAAAGGGAAGATAAAACCATGGAACGCATCGTTATCGACGTCGTATCGGATATGGTCTGCCCGTGGTGTTATCTCGGCAAGGCAAGGCTCGATCTCGCCATTGCCGAGGTGCAGGACGAAATCAGCGTCGACGTGAACTGGCGTCCTTACCGCCTCAACCCGGATTATCCGCCTGAAGGCGTCGACCAGAAAGCCGCTCTCGAGGAAAAGCTCGGCAAGGAACGCCTCGAACAGGCGCATGCCACGCTGGTACAGCTCGGCAGGGAAGTCGGCATCAATTACGATTTCGATGCGATCAAGATCGGGCCGAACACGCTCGACGCCCATCGGCTGTCGCTCTGGGCGCATTCCGAAGGCCGCGACGTTCAGGAAAAGGTCGTCACCGCCCTGTTCAAGGCCAATTTCGAGGAAGGGCGCAACATCGGCGATCACGCGGTGCTGACCGATGTGGCCGAAAAATCCGGCATGGACGCCAAGGTCGTAGCCCGGCTTCTGGCCTCGGACGCCGACAAGGACACCGTCATCGCCGAAATTGATGCGGCGCAGCAAATGGGCGTCGCCGGCGTGCCCTTCTTCATCATCGACCAGAAATACGCCATAAGCGGTGCACAAACGCCGGATGTATTGATTGCTGCACTGCGGGATATTGCAAAAATCAAGGCGGACGAGCATAGATCGATGAACTGACGGTCAAACCACCGGCGGTTTTCATCAACTCGATTTTTCGCCGGTGTTTCCGTGTCCGACCAGACCCTGAAAGGCATTCTGCTCGCCTTTGCCGCCTTCGCTGCCTACGCCTGGAGCGATGCAAGCGTTAAACTCATAGAAGGCCAGATCTCGCCGATCGAATCGGCCTTCTTCGGCGCCCTTTTCGGCTTTGCCGCCCTGCCCTTCATCCGTAAGCGCAACGACCGCTGGGT
The DNA here is from genome assembly GCF_053522345.1 of Agrobacterium sp. 22-226-1. NCBI lineage: Bacteria > Pseudomonadati > Pseudomonadota > Alphaproteobacteria > Hyphomicrobiales > Rhizobiaceae > Agrobacterium > Agrobacterium sp. 22-226-1. The sequence goes on along the minus strand of NZ_JBNWCP010000004.1, from coordinate 396,453 downwards.
GGATATCGTCAGAACGACGAACCGCCCTTTGTGGATCATCCGCTTTTTTGCAGCCGGGACCGGCGCAGTGGGCAGCGTGACCGCCTTCACCCATCTTTCCATGGCGGAAGCCTTCGCGCTGATCTTCCTGCTCCCTTCCTTCGTCACCATCATGTCGGTGGTGTTCCTGAAGGAACAGGTGGGCATCAAGCGCTGGTCGGCCGTCATCATCGGTTTCCTCGGCGTGCTGGTCATCCTGCGTCCGGGCTTCCGCGAACTCGGCGTCGGCCATCTCGGCGCCATCATCGGCGGCTTCAGCGGTGCACTCAGCATCGTCATCTTCCGCGCCATGGGCCCGTCGGAAAAGAATGTCTCGCTTTATGGTGCCGGTGTGCTCGGCTGTCTCACCATAAGCGGCATCGCCATGGTGCCGACTTTTGTCATGCCAGCCGGCGAGCAATGGCTGCTGCTGGCGGGATATGGCCTGCTCGGCGCGCTTGGCAACGTGCTGGTCATGTATGCCGCCCAATATGCGCCCGCCGCCATGATCGGACCGACGCAATATAGCCAGATGCTCTGGGCTATCCTGTTCGGTTACCTGATTTTCGGCGACCGTATCGACGGATGGATGCTGGTCGGCATCGCTCTCATCGTCGGCTCCGGCCTGTTGACGCTGATCCGCGAGAAACAGAGAAAGGTGCCGCTGCCCGCTTCGATCGCCGCCACTGACCAGAACGTGGCCGTTGGCATCACGCCGGAAAACCCCTCATAAGTGTGCCCCTCATAAGTTTGAAAGACGAGACCTGGCGGCTTGCACCATAAATATGGCGTGTTCCGCCACTGCGATGGCACGATGCGCGACTTATGTTGGCCCTATTCAAGAGCAAGAGGTGCCGACATGAACATACGAACCCAACCGACCGCCCTCGTTACCGGCGCGTCATCCGGCATGGGCAAAAGCATCGCCAAACGCCTGATCGCCGATGGCTATCTCGTCTATGTCGCCGCGCGCAGCATCGACAGGATGACGGACCTGGAAAAGCTTGGCGCGATTGCGCTGCGCATGGACATCTCAAGCGACGAGGACATCGTCGCCGCTGTTGCCGCGATTACCGCACGATCCGGTGGCGTCGATGTGCTGGTGAACAATGCCGGCTACGGGCTCTACGGCCCCGTCGAGGAGATTCCGCTCGACGAGGCGCGCTACCAGTTCGAGGTCAACGTCTTCGGCACTGCGCGTCTGACACAGCTCCTTATGCCGGCCATGCGCGCAAGGGGCAAAGGCACCATCGTCAACATCACCTCGATGGGCGGCAAAATCTACACCGTTCTGGGTGCCTGGTATCACGCGACCAAACACGCGCTGGAAGGCTGGTCGGACAGTCTGCGGCTGGAAGCCGAGCCATTCGGCATCCGCGTCGTGGTGGTCGAGCCGGGCCTGATCGAGACCGGTTTCGGCGCTGCCGCAGCGCAGGGTCTCCTCGAACGCTCGGCAACCGGCCCTTATGCGAAGATGGCGCAGAGCGTTGCGGCTTCCATGGACCGAAGCTACGGTAAGGGTATGGGCACCGATCCCGAGGTCATTGCCGACGTGGTGAGCAAGGCGGTCAGGTCCGCCCGCCCGAAGACACGTTATGCGGCCGGCAAATACGCCCGGCTGATGATCGGCGTGCGCAAATGGTTCGGCGACCGGGCCTTCGACAGGCTGATCAGAAGCCAGATGTAGAAAGAAGGCCGGAGGTCGGATCATGAGCAGGGATTTGAGCGACAGGTGCAGGCTGCCCCAGGCTTTCTGGCGGGCGGCGGAGCGTATGGGGCTGCCCGCTCCGGCCCTGCTGCGGCAGGCGAAGCTTCCCGCAACGCTGCACATCGCTCCGGATGCATGGTTGACCACGGCGCAATATTTCGACCTGTGGCGGGCGGTCGAGGCCCTGTCGCAGGATTCGGCCATCGGCCTCCGGATGACGGTCGAGACAGACACGGCGATGCATCCACCCGCCACCATGTCAGCCTTCTTCGCCCGCGACTATCGCGACGGGCTGCACCGGCTGGCCCGCTTCAAGCGACTGTGCACCCCGGAAGAGCTTTCGGTAACGGAAAGCGGCGGCGAGGCCCGGATCGCCGTAAGATGGTTGCACACTGACGAGGCCGAGCCGGACGCTGCGGCCGACGTCACTTTCGCCGCCCTTCTGGAACTGGGGCGGCGGGGCACCGGCAGACATGTCACCCCGGTTCGGGTGGAGATGATTCGCCATGGACCTGTTTCCGACGTCCATCGGAGTTATTTCGACGCACCCATCCGCACCGGCTGCCCGCAGAATGCCATGGTGCTGAAACGCGACGATCTCGATCTTCCATTCGCCGGGCATAATCCCGAACTGCTGGCTATACTGGAGCCCGCGCTTGCGACCTCCCTTGGCGAGATCGAGGCGCAATCCTCGCTGCCGGAGCAGGTCAAGATTCTGATCAAACGCCGCATCGCAAGCGGCAAGCCGGAGATTTCCGAGGTGGCGCGCGAACTCGGCATGAGCGAAAGAACCCTGCAGCGTCGTATCACCGAACAGGGATCGAACTATCGAGCGCTCATTGAGCAGGCGCGGCAGGAACTCGGCCGCGACCTGCTTTCAGACAAACGCAATGGAATTGAAGAGATTGCCTTCCTGCTGGGTTTCCAGGACACAGGCTCGTTCTATCGGGCGTTTCGAACCTGGGAAGGCGTGACACCAGCCCAGTGGCGAGGGATGCACTGACATTGAACAGAGCGCCGCGAGCGACCGGCCAAAGGCCGGAAGCTGCGTTTTGCTTTCCGCGTCGGTGTTGGCTTTGGGGAGGTTGTCCATTGACAGCGGACCGATGCGCATAGGGCTTTACCCCCCTCTGCCCTGCCGGGCATCTCCCCCTCAAGGGGGAGATCGATCTGCGGCAAGGTCTCGCCCACCTTGAAGCTTACGCGTGAAACGATGGTAGCGCCTCTTGCCGATCTCCCCCCTTGAGGGGGAGATGCCCGGCAGGGCAGAGGGGGGTAAAGCCCCACGCGCATCGGTCCGCTATGGATCGGCAACCTCTCGAAAGTGTCAGGAACGCGCCAGCTCCGCCAGCTGTGTCATGACCATCGCCGCACCCGCCAGCCGCTTTTCCGGCGTCGGCAGGTCGCGGGTCAGGAACAGGCTGTGATCGGGGCGGATCTTCGCCATCGTGCCCTGCTTGCCGATATAGGCGACAAGCGCTGCCGGGTTCGGGAATTCCTTGTTGCGGAACTGCACGACCACGCCCTTCGGCCCGGCATCCACCTTCTCGACATTGGCGGTGCGGCAGAGCGACTTGATGTAGACGATCTTGAGGAGATGCTGCACCTCTTTCGGCAACGGGCCGAAACGGTCGATCATTTCCGCACCGAAACCATCGATCTCGCTGATATCCGCAAGCTCGCCGAGACGGCGGTAAAGACCCATGCGCAGATGCAGATCCGGAACATAATCCTCCGGGATCATGACAGAGGTGCCGACCGAGATTTGCGGCGACCAGCCGCTATCCTGCACCTGCTCGTCACCCTTCACTTCGGCAACCGCCTCTTCCAGCATCTGCTGGTAAAGCTCGAAACCGACTTCCTTGATATGGCCGGACTGTTCCTCGCCGAGCAGATTGCCCGCACCGCGAATATCGAGGTCGTGGCTCGCCAGCTGGAAGCCGGCGCCCAGCGTATCGAGCGATTGCAGCACCTTCAGCCGCCGCTCCGCCATGGTCGTCAGCACCTTGTTGACCGGCAGGGTGAAGAGCGCAAAGGCGCGCACCTTGGAGCGTCCGACACGGCCGCGCAGCTGGTAAAGCTGGGCGAGGCCGAACATGTCGGCGCGGTGCACGATCAGCGTATTGGCGGTCGGCACATCGAGGCCGGATTCGACGATGGTGGTCGACAGCAGCACATCATATTTGCCGTCATAAAAGGCGTTCATGATGTCTTCCAGTTCGCCGGCCGGCATCTGCCCATGCGCCACCGCCACCTTCAGTTCCGGCACATCCGATTGCAGGAAAGCGTGAATATCGGCAAGATCGGCAAGGCGCGGGCAGACGTAAAAACTCTGGCCGCCGCGATAATGTTCGCGCATCAACGTTTCGCGGATCACCAGCGGATCGAAGGGCGAAATGAAGGTGCGCACCGCCATGCGGTCCACCGGCGGCGTGGTGATGAGCGACAATTCGCGAACACCGGTCATGGCAAGCTGCAAGGTGCGCGGAATAGGCGTCGCGGAGAGCGTCAGCACATGCACGTCACTCTTCAGCTCCTTCAGCCGCTCCTTGTGCTTCACGCCGAAATGCTGCTCTTCGTCGATGATGAGCAGGCCGAGATTGGCGAAGCTGATGCCCGCGCCGAGCAGCGCATGGGTGCCGACGACGATATCCGTCTTTCCGTCCGCCACTTCCTTTTTCGTCAGCGTCAGTTCCTTGGAGCCCACGAGGCGCGAAGCCTGCTGCACCCGGATCGGCAACCCACGGAAACGTTCCGAGAAGGTGCGGAAATGCTGGCGGGAAAGCAGCGTGGTCGGCACCACCACCGCCACCTGCACGCCATTCATGGCGGCGAGGAACGCGGCGCGAAGCGCCACTTCGGTCTTGCCGAAACCGACATCGCCGCAGATCAGGCGATCCATCGGCCGGCCGGCCCCCAGATCCTCGCGGATGGACTCAATCGCGTTCAACTGGTCTTCCGTCTCGTCATAGGGGAAACGGGCGGCGAATTCGTCGTAAAGCCCATCCGGCGCCGTCAGCACCGGCGCATGGCGCACCAGGCGCGCCGCCGCAATGCGGATAAGCTCGTCGGCCATATCCAGCAGGCGTTTCTTGAGCTTGGCCTTGCGCATCTGCCATGCGCCGCCGCCAAGCTTGTCCAGCTGCGCTTCCGCCGCATCCGAACCGTAACGCGACAGAAGATCGATGTTTTCAACCGGCAGGAACAGCTTGGCGTCATCGGCATAATGCAGTTCCAGACAGGCCCGCGGCGCACCCGCCGCCTCGATTGTCCGCAGGCCGACGAAGCGGCCGATGCCATGTTCGGCATGGACGACCAGTGAGCCCTCATCCAGCCCCGCCACTTCCGAGATGAAATCCGCGCCGCGCTTGCGGCGCTTGGAGCGGCGCACCATGCGGTCGCCGAGAATATCCTGCTCGCCGATAACGGCCAGCGTTCCGGTCTCGAACCCGGCCTCAAGGCTCAGAACCGCCGAGGCCGCCTCGCCCTTGCCAAGCTTCTCCACCTCTTTCAGCGAGGTAACCGGCTTGATCTTTTCAAGCCCGTGCTCGTTCAGCACCTGCAACAAGCGGTCGAGCGAACCTTCCGACCAGCCGGTGATCAGCACCTTCCAGCCCCTGGCGCGGCGTTCGGCAATGTGCTTTACCGCCAGATCGAAAACATTGACCCGCTCATCGCTCTCGCCCTCGGTTGGCGGGCGCGCCCAGCGCGGACCGACATGGGCATCGAGCGTCGCGACCGGGCGGCCTTCGCTGTCCTGCTCGTTGAAGGGCGTCAGACGTACCGCATTGACGGCAGCCAGTGCGGCATCGAAGCTCTTGCCGTCGAGATAAAGCTGGCCGGGCGAAACCGGCTTATAGGGCGCGCCCTGCGTTGAGCCCTTGGTTTCGCCGGAGCTGCGGCGCGCATCGTAATAATCGAGCACCAGCTTGGAGCGCTCTTTCGCCGCCTCCCGCGCCGTATGGTCGGTGACGATGCGGAAATCCTTCAGATAATCGAAGGCGGTCTCCAGCTGCTCGTAAAACAGCGGCAGCCAATGCTCCATGCCGGCATAACGGCGGCCTTCGGAGACGGCCTGATAAAGCGCGTCGTCGCGGGTCGCCGCACCGAACAGCGACAGGTAGTTCTTGCGGAACCGGCTGATCGTATCCGGCGTCAACGTCACTTCGCTCATCGGGTTCAGATCGAGCGAGCGCGCCTGACCGATGGTGCGCTGGCTGGCCGGATCGAAGGTGCGGATGCTTTCCAGCGTATCGCCGAAGAAATCGAGCCGCACCGGCTCTTCGGTGCCCGGCACGAAGACGTCGAGAATGCCGCCGCGCACGGCGAATTCGCCCACTTCGCGCACCGTCGCCACCCGGTCGAAACCGTTGCGCTCCAGCCGCGCGGCAATCTCCTCCATGCGGATCTGGTTGCCGGGTTTGGCAGAAAAGCCGAGACTCTCGATAATGTCGCGCGGCGCCATCTTCTGCAGCATGGCGTTGACGGTGACCAGCACGATGGCCGGATGCGGTTTCTTCGCGTGGGCGATGAGACCGGAGAGCGCCGCCAGCCGGCGCGCCGAGGTGTCAGCGCTCGGTGACACGCGGTCATAGGGAAGGCAGTCCCAGGCGGGCAGCGTCATCACCGGAATATCCGGCGCGACGAAACCGAGAATCTGTTCGAGATCGGCGACCCGCTGGCCATCCGACATCACATAGGCGACCGACGTGCCGGCCCGCGCCATATCGGCAAGCAAAAGGGCTTCCATGCCGGAAGGCACGTTTCCGATGGTCAGCGGCGTATCGGCCGACGACACCAGCTTTGCATCGAATCCGGCTATCATATTCTCACGCTTTCAGGGTGTCAGTGGTGACGAGATCGAAATCGGGACGGTAGGAGGCGATCTTCTCGAACAGCGGGGTCTGGAATTTTTCCGGTATGGCAAGGGCGCCGGTCACCATCTTGACGAGGTCGTTATCCTCTTCCGCCATGATGACTTCCAACTCGTCGAGCTGATCGTCGGAAAGCCCGGCAATATTGTCTTCCGCGAATTGCCCGAGCACCAGATCCATCTCGCGAATGCCCCGATGCCAGCAGCGGTAAAGAATCCGCCGGCGTCTCGGATCGAGGTCGGCACTCGTGCGCACCAGTCCAGTCATCGCATTTTCCTTCCCGTATCGGTTTGCAGCGCATGATTTCACCTGACACGCCATCCACCCCCCTCATTCCTGTGCTCGTCACAGGAATCCAGCCGACGCGCGTCGGCGCGGCGGAGAGACTCCTTTCAGCCCAAGGACTTGGGCTGGCTGGATCCCTGTGACAAGCACAGGGATGAGGGAGAGGTGAGCGTCACGGAAAACAGCAGGCTTCGAACTTGCAACCTGCTGCTCAATCTTTGTGCCGTCCATTACGACCTCCTATAGAACAGGAGGCGAACGCTTGGGAACCGGTTTTTATCGAAATAATGCCACGGCGGTGAAAATCTGCCGGTGATAACCCGCCTTTGTGGCCACCGAAGTCTTGCATAAGCCGCCCCCTTCCCCGATTTTGCTGACCCATGCGCCCGGCCATTCTCGATCCGCTGTTTGCCTCCGTCTCCACCCTTGCCGGTGTGGGGCCGAAACTTGCCGATCTTCTGGCTAAGCTCCTCAGTCGGGAAAGTGCCGACGACACCCGCGTCATCGATCTCCTCTTCCACGCGCCATCCAACGTCATCGACCGCCGCAACCGCCCCGGCATTGCGCTGGCAGCACCCGGCGCCATTGTCACCATTCAGGGACGTGTCGACCGCCACCAGCCGCCACCGCCGGGAAACCGTAATGCGCCCTATCGCGTCTTCCTGCATGACGAGACCGGCGAACTGGCGCTGACCTTCTTCCGCGCCAAGGGCGACTGGCTGTCCAAGGCCCTGCCCGTTGATGAAGAGGTTCTCGTCAGCGGCAAGGTGGACTGGTTCAACGGCCGCGCCTCCATGGTGCATCCGGATTTCATGGTGAAGCTTTCCGAGGCGGAAAACCTGCCTTTGGTGGAAGCCGTTTATCCCATGACCGCCGGGCTGTCTGCCAAGGTGCTGCGCAAGGCGATCGAAGGCGGGCTTTCAAAGCTGCCGGTCTTTCCCGAATGGATCGACGAGACACTGAAGACGAGGCAGGGTTTCGGCGATGTCGCCTCAAGCTTCCGCGAATTGCACGACCCACGCGACAGCGCCGATATCGAACCGCAGGCCCCGGCGCGCAGGCGGCTTGCCTATGACGAATTCCTCGCCGGGCAGCTGTCACTGGCGCTGGTGCGCCAGCGGCTGCGCAAGGTGGCGGGCCAGCCGATCCGCGCCAAGGGTGATGTCACCGCAAAAATCCTGTCGCAACTGCCATTCTCGCTGACGGCGAGCCAGAGCGCTGCGGTGAAAGATATCCTGACCGACATGGCCGGCGAAGACCGCATGTTACGCCTGCTGCAGGGCGATGTCGGTGCGGGCAAGACTCTGGTGGCGCTGATGGCCATGGCAACAGCGGTGGAGGCCGGCGGACAGGCGGTGCTGATGGCACCGACCGAAATCCTTGCCCGGCAGCATTACGCCACCATCTCCAAACTCGCTCAGGCAGCAGGCATCACCGTCGAAGTGCTGACCGGCCGCACCAAGGGCAAGGAGCGCCGCGAGATCGAGGAGCGCGTCGCTTCCGGCGAAGCGCAGATCGTCATTGGCACCCATGCGCTGTTTCAGGACAGCGTGAGTTACAGGAACCTCGTGCTGGCAGTGGTGGACGAGCAGCATCGCTTCGGTGTGCACCAGCGCCTGCGCCTCACCGCCAAGGGCATCACGCCGCATATGCTGGTCATGACCGCCACGCCTATTCCGCGCACGCTGGTTCTGGCCGCTTTCGGCGATATGGATGTCTCCAAGCTCACCGAAAAACCGGCCGGCCGCAAGCCCATCCAGACCGTGACGATCCCCACTGAGCGGATCGGCGACATCGTGGAACGACTGCGCGCGGCGCTGAAGGAAGGCAAGAAAGCCTACTGGATCTGCCCGCTGGTGGAGGAAACGGAAGAATCCGACCTGATGTCGGCGGAGGAGCGGCATGCGGTTCTCTCGCAGATGCTCGGCGCCAATATCGGCCTCATCCACGGCCGCATGAGCGGCCCGGAGAAGGATGCGGCCATGCTTGCCTTCAAGAACGGCGAAACCCGGCTGCTGGTGGCGACGACCGTGGTGGAAGTCGGGGTCGACGTGCCGGATGCAACCATCATGGTCATCGAACACGCCGAGCGTTTCGGCCTCGCCCAGCTTCACCAGCTGCGCGGCCGTGTGGGCCGCGGCGACGAGGCCTCCACCTGCATCCTGCTCTATAAAGGCCCACTCAGCGAAAACGGCCGCGCCCGGCTTTCCATCCTGCGCGACAGCGAGGATGGCTTCCTGATCGCCGAGGAGGATTTGAAGCTGCGCGGTGAAGGCGAACTCCTCGGCACCCGCCAGTCCGGCACGCCGGGCTTCCGCATCGCCAGCCTCGAGGCCCATGCCGATCTTCTGGAAATCGCCCGCAAAGACGCAGCCTACGTCATCGAGCGCGACCCGGAACTGACCGGCCCGCGCGGCGAGAGCCTGCGCACCCTGCTCTATCTGCACCGCCGCGACGAAGCGATTCGTTTCCTGCACGCTGGCTGAAAGTGAACGCCCATGAACATGATCGACCCGCGCCGCCCGCCACCCGCCTTCCGCAAGGGATACGCGCTGTGCTCGCCGCAGAACATCCTGCAACCCGAGACATTTGCGAAGAGCGCGAAAAAGGCGATTGGCAAGGCTTTCAAAAAGCCCGGTCGCAAAAAGGCTTGGGCGGAGGCACTGGAACAGGGCTGGAGCGTGCGCCTTGTCTATATGCGGCTTTTCGTTCCCGTGTTCCACGCCACGAGCACTGGCACGGAAGTGGAGGATCTGGACGACGAGGATTGATATGGTCCATTGAATGGACTAATATAATACTAACTTTAACGCCCGAGGTTAGCCGTGCAGATATCCGTGACGGATGCAAAAAGTCAGCTTACCGAACTGGTGCGCCGCGCCGAAGCCGGTGATGAGGTCATTCTCACCCGTCATGGCCACGCCGCCGTGCGGCTGGTTCCGGTCACTGCCGTGGCGGATAAAACATCCCGCAGGGCCGCGCTCGAAAAAGTGCGCGCGACTGTCGTCAACAAAGCCGATGATGGACCGGATGCCGCGCATAGTCAGGATTTTCTCTATGACGAGCACGGCCTTCCGAAATGATCGTTATCGATACGTCGGCTCTGATGGCGATCCTGCTTGATGAACCCAAAGCGGATGCCTGCGCCGCAGCTCTCGAAACGGATGAACCTCTGCTCATTTCCGCCGGTACGCTTGCGGAGGCCGTGATCGTGGCGCAGCGGCGCGACCGCAGCCGGGAACTGGAGATGCTGATCGAAGGTCTGAGCGCCGAAATCAGACCAGTTACCCCCAAATCGGCGCGTGGCGTTTCCGAAGCTTACCGCATCTGGGGCAAGGGCATTCATCCCGCCGGACTGAATTTCGGCGACTGCTTTGCCTACGAGTTGGCGAAAACCGAGGGTTGCCCTTTGCTTTATGTCGGCAACGACTTTTCTCAGACGGACATTCTCGGCGTTATCTAGCTCAAACCGGCGCGATCATCTTCGGCGGCTTGAAATCCGGGGCCACCAGACCGCCGGATATCAGCAGTTTCGCTGCATCCTCCGGCGTCATGTCCAGCATGACGATCTTGTCTTTCGGCACGAACAGCAGGAAGCCAGCCGTCGGCACCGGTGTCGGCGGCAGGAAGACGGCGACCATCTGCTGGCCCATTTCATTGAAACGATGGGCAAGCTCGCCCTTGGCCTCGGAGGCGACGAACACCATCGCCCAGGTGCCGGATGACGGAAATTCGATCAGGCCGACCTTCTTGAAGGAGTTCGAATGCTCCTTGAGGACGGATTCGAACAGCTGCTTGATGCTCTTGTAGATCGGCCGCACCAGCGGCATGCGGTTGAGGATGGATTCGCCAACGCCGAAAATCCATTTGCCGATGAGGTTATTACCGAGAAAGCCGATGAGGGTGATGCCGATGACGGCGATCAGCAGGCCAAAACCAGGAATAGCCACATCGAAATATTGCTCGGGATCGTAACGGGCCGGAATATAGGGCTTCACCCAGCTATCGGCCCATTGCAGGAAGCTCCACACCAGCCACATGGTGATGGTGACGGGCGCGAGGATCAGAACGCCCGTGAGGAAACTATTGCGCAGGCGGGCTGCGAATGAAATTTTGACTGGAATATCGGTCATTTACCGTTCGGAATTAAGCGTTGTCGCCATCGAAACCCGGATGAAAACCGACAATGCCGGATGGAGTTCCACCATGCAAGCGCAGGGCCAACAAATATTTGTCAGGAATGCCTTTGCTGTGCAGGCCGTCGAAACGCTCAAATCCAAATCGGCCGTAATAGGCAGGACTACCCGCCAGAATGCATCCGGCCGCTTCGAGCCGGTCCAGCGTTGAAAGCCCCTCATGCACGAGGCGCGATCCAATGCCTTGACCTTGCCTCTCCGGAAAGACCGAAATCGGGCCGAGAGCAAACCAGCGGCCTTCCGAATCCGAGATGGTGACCGGCGAAAAAGCGATATGACCGACGATCTGCCCGCCATCCTCCGCCACCAGAGAAACGGTGAGCGCATCCGCATTGCGCAGTCTGCCGACGATCAGGTGTTCGGTCTGGTCGCTAAATGGCATATCCCGGAACGCCGCTTCCGTCAGCGCTCCGATCGCCTCTTCATCGCCCTGCCGCTCCGGCCTGAGGATCATTCGACGGTCACCGATTTCGCCAGATTGCGCGGCTGGTCCACATCCGTGCCCATGAAGACGGCGGTGTGATAGGCGAGCAGCTGGATCGGCAGCGAGAAGACCATCGGCGCAATAAGCTCGTCGACATTGGGCAGCGTGATCGTCGCCATGGTGTCGAGCCTGGAAGCGGCAGCCCCCTTCTCATCGGTGATGAAGATGATGCGGCCGCCGCGCGCGGCGACCTCCTGCATGTTCGAAACGGTCTTTTCGAAGAAACGATCATGCGGCGCGATGACGATGACCGGCATGTTCTCGTCGATCAGCGCGATAGGCCCATGCTTCAGCTCGCCGGCGGCATAACCCTCGGCGTGGATATAGGAGATTTCCTTGAGCTTCAGCGCGCCTTCCAGCGCCAGCGGGAAGCTGGTGCCGCGGCCGAGATAAAGCACATCCTTGAAACGCGACAGATCGCGCGACAGCGCTTCGATCTGCGGCTGGATGCTGTTGAGAACCTTGCTCATGATACGCGGCATCTCGGTGAGATGGCGAACCAGTTCGGTTTCCTGCTGGAGCGTGACCGTACCGCGCGCTTTTCCGGCGGCAACGGCAAGCGAAGCGAGCACGGCAAGCTGGCAGGTGAAGGCCTTGGTGGAGGCGACGCCGATTTCCGGACCGGCAAGGATCGGGAAGATCGCATCGGATTCGCGCGCCATGGTGGATTCACGCGTGTTGACCACCGCGCCGATCTTCAGCCCTTCCTGCTGGCAATAACGCAGGGCCGCCAGCGTATCGGCGGTTTCGCCGGATTGCGAAATGAACAGCGCAGCCTGCGTGGGAACGAGCGGGATTTCGCGGTAACGGAATTCCGAGGCGACATCGATTTCCACCGGCAGACGGGCATAACGCTCGAACCAGTATTTGCCGATCAGGCCGGACAGATAGGCGGTGCCGCAGGCGGAAATGGCAAGACCGGAAAGCTTGGCGAAATCGATGGCCGTGTCGGCCCGCTTCACGGTTTTCGAGGCAAAATCCACGTAATGGCTGAGCGCATGGGAAATGACTTCCGGCTGCTCGTAGATTTCCTTTTCCATGAAGTGGCGATGGTTGCCCTTGTCGACCACATAGGCGGTCGCCTGCGAAATCTGACGCTCGCGCTTCACCGACTTGCCGGAGAAATCGATGATTTCCGCACCCTGCCGGGTCACGATGGCGCAGTCGCCATCCACCAGATAGGTGATCTCGTTGGTGAAGGGTGACAGCGCGATGGCGTCGGAACCAAGGAACATTTCGCCCCGACCGTAACCAACGGCAAGCGGCGGGCCGGAGCGCGCCGAGAGAAGCGTGCCGGGATCGTCCTTGAACATCACCACCAGCGCATAGGCGCCCGTCACGCGGTTCAGCATCTTCAGCATCGCCTCGCGATGGCCGAGACCCTCGCGGGTATATTTCGCCAGAAGCTGCGCCACCACTTCGGTATCGGTCTGGGTGGTGAAGCTCGCGCCTCCGGCGGTCAGTTCTTCACGTAGTTCCGCGAAGTTTTCGATGATGCCATTATGGACGACGGCGACGCCGTCGACGAAATGCGGATGGGCATTGGTTTCGTTCGGAACGCCATGGGTCGCCCAGCGGGTGTGAGCGATGCCGACCACGCCCGGCAGTGGCTCTTCCGAAAGCCTTTTCTCCAGATTGAACAGCTTTCCTTCCGCCCGGCGACGGTCCATCGCGCCATTGTCGATCGTTGCAACTCCGGCTGAATCGTAGCCACGATATTCGAGACGCTTCAGCGCATCGACAAGCCGTTCAGCAACGGGCTGGGTTCCGACAATTCCGACAATTCCGCACATATATTTCTCCAGACGGCGATCTCTTCGCCGAAACTACTAACCGTTCCCGAACAATCCGCAATTATGGCGCCGGTCACTTTCGGTATCGTTTGGTAACGTCCGTCAGGACTTCTTTTTAATCGCTTCCTTCAGTGCTTTTGCCCGCTCGCGCACCACCGTCGCGCGACCGGGTTTCACCTCCTGCCGTGCGCGCCCGAAAGCCAGCGCATCTTCAGGCACGTCATCAGTAATGACGCTGCCGGAAGCGATATAGGCACCTTCGCCAATGGTGACAGGTGCAACCAGCGACGAGTTCGAGCCAATGAAGCTGTTGGCGCCAATGTGCGTCTCAGCCTTGTTGTAGCCGTCGTAATTGCAGGTGATGGTGCCCGCACCGATATTGCTGCCAGCGCCGATGAATGCATCGCCGATATAGGTCAGATGGTTGACCTTGGCGCCCTCACCGATCTCCGCCTTCTTGACCTCGCAGAAATTGCCCACCTTGGCGTTAGCGTGCAGGTTCGCGCCCGGACGCAGCCGCGCATAGGGGCCGACGGCTGCGCCTTCGGCGACATGCGCCCCTTCCAGATGCGAAAACGCATGGATGATGGCGCCCGGCTCGATGGTGACGCCGGGACCGATGACGACATTCGGTTCGATCAAAACGTCCTGACCGATCTTGGTGTCATAGGAGAGGAAGACGGTTTCGGGCGCAATCATCGAAACGCCATCCACCATCAGTTCGTGGCGACGGCGTTCCTGCCAGAGCTTCTCGATAAAGGCCAGTTCGGCGCGGTTGTTGCAGCCGACCAGTTCCGTTTCGGGCGCATCGATGGCGACGGCGCGGCGGCCGAGGGAACGGGCGATTTCGACCACATCGGTCAGATAATATTCGCCTTTCACATTGCTGTTGCCGATCCGGTCGAGCAGGTCCAGCGCGTTGCGGCCGTTGATGGCCATCAATCCGCTATTGCACCAGGTGACCTTACGCTCCGCATCGGTCGCGTCCTTCTCCTCGCGGATAGCGACAAGTTCTCCATCCTTGACCAGAAGCCGGCCGTAACCGGTCGGGCGGTCGGTATGGAAACCGATGACGGCAACATCCGCGCCGGCGGCAATCGCCTCACGCGCCCGGTCGAGCGTTGCAGACGTGATGAGCGGTACATCGCCATAGGCAACGATGAGATCGTCGAAACCGCGTTCGATGGCTGCGCGTGCGGCAAGAACCGCATGGCCGGTGCCCTTGCGTTCCGTCTGCAGGAAAGCTTCGACCTGAAGACCCTTCATGCTTGCGGCAGCAGCGACATTGTCGGCATCGCGCCCGACCACCAGCGCCACCGTGCCGACGCCAGATCCAGCCACCGCCTCAACCACATGGCTGATCATCGGACGCCCGGCGACCGGATGCAGCACCTTGGATTTCGACGATTTCATGCGCGTGCTGTCGCCCGCTGCGAGAATAACGGCTAGAGAGCTGCGCTCCATAAGACCTCCAACACCCGGTCACCGGCCGCGGCGCGGCCAGGACGGCGGCATATGTTTGACTTCACGCCGTCCGGCAAAACGAACGGGCGCATCGGTAATTTCATTCCGGAATTGCTATAACGGCGGCCCACTTAAGAAACCATGCAAATCTGCACCAAATTTCCGCACCGATTTTCATCAAACGTGATTGGAACGGGATCGCATCCCGCTCCCGCGGTGTGATTTATCGCCGGGGGTTGCGGGCGGTGAATTCCAGCACCTGCTGGCGGCCGTTTTCGATCAGCCTTTCCATCTCGCGGCGCGCTGCGGCCTCATCGCGCAGGCGAAACGCCTCCACGAGCCGCAGGTGGGAGGCGGAGACGTCGGAAATCTCATTGGGATCGGTTTCCGGGTTGCTCATCCGGAAAATGCCCACCAGAGCCGCCTTTATCAGCGAACCGACGGTGCGCATGAACGGATTGCCGGACATTTCAGTGATGAGGACATGGAAATTCATATCCGCAAGCGCGCGCTTTTCCTTGGAATAGGCCGTATTGCCCATCTCGTTGGCATAAGCGGCGAGCTTGGCGATATCGGCGTCCTTTGCCCTGATGGCGGCAAGCCCCGCGCCATAAGGCTCGAAAGCCTGACGGATATCGTAAAGATGCAGCAGAAATTCGTCGCTGACGCCCGCCTCGAAATGCCAGAGCAGCACTTCGCTGTCGAACATGTTCCAGCTTTCGCGCTCCGTCACCCGGGTGCCGATACGCGCCTTGGGGGAAATCATGCCCTTGGCGGTCAGCGTCTTCATCGCTTCGCGCAGCACTGTGCGCGATACTTTCAGCCGCTCCATCAGCTCGGCATCGCCCGGCAGGATATCACCCGTCTTGAAGGTGCCGGACACGATATCGAGGCCGAGCTTGTGAACGACCTGTGCATGATTTGTCCGCAGCTTTCGAAAACCGATAGCCGCATCGAGCATTCCGCGCTGCAAGTGCCATGTCCTTCCGTTCGGTTGGCGATCTTAAAAATCGCGCCAGACGTGTATATCTCAAGTCAGAATATAGTGAAAAACATCAAGTCGCCTGAAAAGCAAAGGCAAACTTCGTCCACGGCGTAAAACATATGAAAATAACAAAGGCCGCACATGAATTTCATGCGCGGCCTGTTATCAGCGGGAATGGAAAGTCCCGTTATTGCGGCAGCTTGTCGTCCACGCCGGCGACGTAGAAGTTGAGGCCGAGCAGAACGCCGTCCTCGGCCTTTTCACCCGCCTTCAGCCATTCCGAACCGTCCTGCTTCTTCACCGGGCCGGTGAAGGGGTGCAGCTCGCCCGACTTGATCTTGGCTTCGGTGTCCTCGGCCATCTTCTTCACGTCATCAGGCATGTTGGTATAGGGCGCCATGGTCAGGATGCCGTCCTTCAGGCCGTCCCAGACGGATTCGGACTTCCAGGTGCCATCGAGAAGAGCCTGCGTGCGCTTGATGTAATAGGCGCCCCAGGTGTCCTTGATGGCGGTAAGCTGCGTCTTCGGACCGGCCGCGATCATGTCGGAAGCCTGACCGAAGGCCTTGATGCCGCGTTCTGCCGCAACCTGCATCGGCGCGGTAGTGTCGGTGTGCTGGGTCAGAATGTCGACGCCCTGGTCGATCAGCGCCTTGGCGGCATCGGCTTCCTTGCCGGGGTCGAACCAGGTGTTGGCCCAGACGACCTTCACCTTGAAGTCGGGATTGACGGACTGCGCGCCGAGCACGAAGGCGTCGATGCCCATCACCACTTCCGGGATCGGGAAGGACGCGATGTAGCCTGCGAGACCCTTCTGCGACATCTTCGCGGCGATCTGGCCCTGAATGTAGCGGCCTTCATAGAAGCGCGAATTGTAGGTCGCGACATTTTCGGCGGTCTTGAAGCCGGTGGCGTGTTCGAACTTCACCTTGGGGAATTTCTGGGCCACCTTCACGGTCGCATCCATAAAGCCGAAGGAGGTGGTGAACACCAGTTCGCAGCCCGAACGGGCCATGCGCTCAATGGCGCGTTCGGCATCCGGACCTTCCGGAACGCTTTCGAGGAAAGGCGTTTCGATCTTGTCGCCGAAATGCGCCTGCAGTTCCTGACGACCGATATCATGCGCCTGCGTCCAGCCGCCATCGGTCTTTGAACCGACATAGATGAAGCAGACCTTCTTGGCGTCGGCGGCTTTCGCCGAGGAAACGACGCCGCCGAGAGCCGCAACCGAAGCGGCGAGTGCGATGACCAGTTTTTTCATTTTTACCCCTGTTGGTTTGGAGACTTGAGACTTCTTCACCTGTCCGGCACGAAGGATTTGCCAAGCGAGGCCGGTGTATTGATCAAGGTCGTGCGGCGATTATGCGAGATGATGACCAGCACGACAATAGTTGCGAGATAAGGCAACGCCGAAAGCAATTGCGACGGCACCCCGATGCCGAAGGCCTGCGCGTGCAATTGGCCGATGGTGACGGCGCCGAACAGGTAACCGCCCGCCAGCACCCGCCATGGGCGCCACGAAGCGAAGACGACGAGCGCCAGCGCAATCCACCCGCGCCCGGCCGACATGTTTTCCACCCATTGCGGCGTATAGACCAGCGACAGCTGCGCACCGGCAAGCCCCGCGCAGGCGCCGCCGAACATGACGGCGAGATAACGGGTGCGGATGACATTGATGCCGAGCGCATGGGCCGAAGCGTGACTGTCGCCGATGGCGCGGATTTTGAGGCCCGTGCGGCTCTTGAACAGAAACCAGCCAATGCCGGCGACAAGCGCGATGGAGAGGTAGAAGATCAAATCCTGCCGGAACAGCAGCGGACCGAAGAAGGGAATGTCCGACAGCAGCGGAAAGACGATGGGCTGCAGTTTCACACCCGGCAGGCCGACGAAACTTTCACCCAGCATGCCCGAGACGCCGAGGCCGAGAATGGTGAGCGCAAGACCCGTCGCCACCTGATTGGCAACGAGCGTCAGCGTCAGGAAACCGAAGAGCAGCGAGAAAACCGCACCCGAGGCAATGCCGGCCAGAATGCCGAGATAGGGAGACCCGGTCATATGCGCGGCCGCGAAAGCGCAGACCGCACCCATGATCATCATGCCCTCGACGCCGAGGTTGAGGACGCCGGAGCGCTCCGTCACCAGCTCGCCGGAAGCGGCGATGACGAGCGGCGTGGCGGCGGTGATGACGGTGAGGAGAATGGCCTGAAGCATATCCATCATGCCGCTCCTTCTTTACGATGCGCCTTGCCGGAAAAGACCACCCTGATGCGATAGAAGATCAGCGTATCGCAGGAGAGCACGAAGAACAGCATCAACCCCTGAAACACGCGCGTCACCTTGTCCGAGACGCCGATGGAAAGCTGCGCCGCCTCGCCGCCGAGATAGGTCAGCGCCAGCACCAGCCCGGAAAGGATGATGCCGAGCGGATTGAGACGACCGAGAAAGGCGACGATGATGGCGGTAAAGCCGTAACCCGGCGAAATGCTGGGCTGGAGATGGCCGATGGAACCGGAGGCCTCCGATATGCCAGCAAGCCCCGCCAGCGCGCCGGAAAGCAGCAGCGAAAACCACACCATGCGGCTGGAGGAAAAACCGGCGAAGCGCCCTGCCCGCGCCGATTGGCCGAGCACGGTGACCTCGAATCCCTTCAGCATGTAGCGCATCATGAACCACAGCGCGATGGCCGCGATGATGGCGAAAACGAAACCCCAATGCGCGCGGCCCGAGGCCAGCATTTCCGGCAGAACGGCGCTGTCGTTGAAGGGCTTGGTCTGCGGGAAATTGTAGCCGCCCGGATCGCGCCAGATGCCGCGCGTCAGCCAGTCGAGGAAAAGCTGCGCGACATAGACCAGCATCAGGCTGACTAGGATTTCATTGGTGTTGAACTTCGTCTTCAAAAGTGCGGGAATACCCGCATAAAGCGCGCCGCCCACGGCACCCATCACCAGCATCAAAGGCAAAAGCAGCGGCGAATGCCAGTCGGGATAAAGCACCGGCAGGATGGAACCGGTGATCGCACCGATGGTGAATTGCCCCTCCGCGCCGATGTTCCAGTTATTGGAGCGATAACAGATCGACAGGCCGACACCGATCAGGATCAGCGGTGCGGCCTTGATCGCCAGCTCGTGCAGCGACCAGACTTCCAGCAGCGGCTCGACGAAAAAGGCGTAGAGCGCGTCGAGCGGGTTCTTGCCGAGCATGGCGAACATGATGGCGCCGACGAGCAGCGTCAGCGTGAGCGCCAGAAGCGGCGAAAGCAGCGTGAAAAGCCTCGAGACCCCTGCCCGTTTTTCAAGCTCAATGCGCATGCTGGGCGGCTCCCGAATGTGTGTGGATGCCGCCCATCAGCAGGCCGATCTTTTCAAGCGTCATGTCTTCCACGGGATGGGTCTCTGACAGCTTGCCGTCGGAAATGACAGCGATATTGGTGGCGACTTCGAAGATTTCATCGAGATCCTGGCTGATGACGATGACGGCCGAGCCCGCTTTGGCAAGATCGACAAGCGCTTGGCGAATGCGGCTCGCCGCTCCCGCATCCACGCCCCAGGTCGGCTGATTGACCACCAGCACGGCAGGCTGGCGATCAAGCTCGCGCCCGACGATGAATTTCTGCAGGTTGCCGCCGGACAGCGACCCGGCCAGCGGGTCTGCCCCGCTTTTGCGCACATCCATGGTTTCCGAAATACGCCGCGCCGCCGCCTTAATGACTGAGCCACGCACGATGCGCAGGAAACCGCCGGTCAGAAACGCCTTGCGGTCGGAACGCGCCCGCGCCAGCAACAGATTGTCGGAAAGGCTCATGCCGGGAACGGCGGCGTGGCCATGGCGCTCTTCCGGCACAAAACCCGCGCCCATCAGCCGGCGGCCATTGATGCCAATACGGCCGACCGGCTTGCCGCGCAGATGGATCGCATCGTTATTATAGACCGGATATTCGCCCGAAAGCGCATCGAACAGCTCGCCCTGCCCGTTTCCGGCAACGCCGGCAATCGCCAGCACCTCGCCGGCGCGTACGGTCATGGAAATCGATTTCAGCGCCACGGCAAAAGGCGTGCGTGGCGCGACCGAAAGCCCCATGACCTCGATCTGCGGCGCACCCAGCGCCTCGCCCGTGGCCCGCGAAACGCTTGCGACATCGCTGCCCACCATCATGCGCGCCAGCGATGCCGGCGTTTCCCTGCGCGGATCGCAGGCGCCCGTCACCTTGCCGTGACGCAGAACGGTGGCGCGGTCGCAGATGCGCTGCACCTCTTCGAGACGATGGCTGATATAAAGCACGGAACGGCCTTCGGCCTTCAGCTTCTCCAGCGTCTCGAACAGCTTGTCGGCCTCCTGCGGCGTCAGCACCGAGGTCGGCTCGTCGAGAATGATGAGGCGCGGATTCTGTAGCAAAGCGCGGACGATTTCGATGCGCTGGCGCTCGCCGACCGAAAGATCGGCCACATGCGCATTGGGATCGAGCGGCAGACCGTAGGCGCGCGACAGCGTTTCCGCTTGCCCGGCGATTTCCTTCAATGAAATTTTCGGATCGAGCGACAGGGCGATGTTTTCAGCGACCGTCAGCGCCTCGAACAGCGAGAAATGCTGGAAGACCATGCCGATGCCGAGCCTGCGGGCCTCGCGGGGTGAGCCTACGGAAACCGGCTGGCCCTGCCAGATAATATCGCCCTCGGTCGGTGCGAGAACGCCGAACAGCATCTTGACGAGCGTGGATTTGCCCGCGCCGTTTTCCCCCAGAAGCGCGTGGATTTCGCCCGGCGCAATATCGAGATCGATGCCGTTGCAGGCGGCGAAATTGCCGAACAGCTTGGTCAGCTTGCGAACGGACAGGAGAGGCACGGCCTCCGGCGCCAAAGTTCCAGTCACGAGTTCCCTCTCTCACCAACCGTCATGCCTTCTTCGAGGCGTTTCAAACGGTCGCGGTAATTGTTCCCAATCCCGCACCAAAAAGTATGCAATGATACGCGATCAGAACTTATTGATAACGGTTTTGCTGCTGCGCACAACTGAAAAAGAAGCCGCTTAAATGCAATTTGCACAAACAATAAACGGCTTTACCCTTTTCTTATTTCGCGCCGAGCGAGGGGAAAAACTGCAATATTCCGCCGATGCAATAAAGATAGATGCCGCTCGCCACAAAGCCGATCACGGCCCAGGACGGGGTTTCGAAATGCATCAGCAGCGAATAACCGCCAAGCGCGCACCAGATGAAGACCACGGCGAGATTGAGCGGCCGCAATCGCTTCACCCGCACCGGATGCAGGAAGTTGATCGGCAGGAATGTCAAAAACACCGAAACGGTAACGACGATCATCGCCGTGGTGGCGCTGGCGTCCATGACGAACAGGGTGAACACCACCATGTTCCACACCACCGGAAAGCCGGAGAAGAAATATTCGTCCGTCTTCATGCCCATGTCGGCGTAATAAATCGCGCTCGACACCACGATCATGCCGGCGGCCACGAAGGACAACGGCTCGCCGATCATGCCCTTCTGATAAAGCGCAAAGGCGGGCAGCAGCACATAGGTAACATAGTCGATGATATTATCGAGCGTATCGCCAGACCAGTTGGGCAGCACTTCCTTCACCCTGACCTTGCGGGCGATGGGACCGTCGATGCCATCCACCAGAAGCGCAAGCCCCAGCCACCAGAACATGTCGACGAAACGGTGTTCGGCTGCGGCGACCACGCCGAGAAAAGCCAGGAACGAGCCGGAGGCCGTGAGCATATGGACGGAAAAGGCGCGGATTTCCGCGTAGGGAACACGCTTATAGTTGAAAATTTTCATAGTCAGCGTCTGTGCCCCGTTTTTTCATCCGCCTGTTCATTCCGGTATGCGGCCATTCACCACGCTTTGCAACCGGCTCAATCCGCTTATCCTAAGACTAATATCGCGGCACAACCAACGAATCTTCACAACCGGATGTTCCGGGACCGAAGTGGATTTACCCGACCAAAGCCTTTATGATGCTTTGGAAATAACAACGGATCAGGACCATGAGACACTTCGATATCGCCATCACCGGTGCGGGACTTGCGGGCCAGATCGCGGCCATCGCGCTGGCGCGGGCGGGCCGCCACGTGGCGCTCATTGCACCTTCCAGCGACAGGAAGGACCAGCGCACCACGGCGCTGATGGATCAGTCCATCCGCTTCATGGACCGTCTCGGCCTGTGGTCGCGCATCGCGCCTTCGGCCGCACGCCTTTCCACCATGCAGATCATCGACAGCACCGACCGCCTGCTGCGTGCGCCCACCGTGCAGTTCCGTTCGTCCGAAATCGGGCTGGACGCCTTTGGCTGGAACATCCCCAACGAGGCTTTGCTCGGCGTTCTGAGCGAAGCGGTCGAGCAGGAACACAATATTACCCGCCTCGATGCCACAGCCGAGACGATCGACATCGGCAACGACCGTGTATCGGTGACGCTTGGCGACGGCGAAACGCTCTCCGCCGATTTCCTCATCGGTGCGGATGGCCGCAAATCCATTGTGCGGGATGCTGCCGGCATCGGCGTCAAATCCTGGTCCTATCCGCAGACGGCCATTGTTTTGAACTTCGGCCATAGCCGGTCGCATGGCAATGTCTCGACGGAATTCCACACACCCACCGGCCCTTTCACGCAGGTTCCCCTGCCCGGCAACCGCTCCAGCCTCGTCTGGGTCGTCACCCCGCAACAGGCGGAGGAATTGACCGCGCTGCCGCTGGAGGCGCTCAGCCTGCGGATCGAGGAGCGCATGCAGTCCATGCTGGGAGCCGTCACCGTCGAGGACAGTGTGCAGGCATGGCCGCTCTCTTCCATGACGGCGCATCGCTTCGGCAAGGGCCGCGTCGCCCTGATCGGCGAGGCCGCACATGGTTTTCCGCCCATCGGCGCGCAGGGGCTGAACCTCAGCCTGCGCGACATCATCGCGCTGACGGAATTGCTGAGCGCCGTCTCCGACCGGCCGATTGCGGCCGATGCCGGCAGCAGCTTCGACCGCAGGCGGCGGGCGGATGTCTATAGCCGCACGCTGAGCGTCGATCTCCTGAACCGCTCCCTGCTTTCCGATCTCCTGCCGGTGCAGATGGCGCGCGCGGCGGGCCTGCACGTGCTTTCCGGCATCGGCACCCTTAGAAGCATGGTCATGCGCGAGGGCATCGAACCGGGCCGTGGGCTGAAGGCCCTGCCCTCGCTGCTGTTCGGCAGCTTCAAAAAGGCTGGATGAAATACACCACGCCCGTCAGCGTGAGGACCGAAAGCACCGTCGAGATCAGGATAGTTGCCGACGCCCGCTCCTGCCAGACGTGATATTGCTGGCCGATGACGAAAACATTCGTCGCGGTCGGCAGCGCGGCCAAAAGCACAGCCGAATAGATCCACACCGGCTCGAACCGCCCGAGCGACGAGAGCACGAGATAAGCGGCGAGCGGATGCAGGATCAGCTTTGCCGGCACGATATAGCTGATTTCCACCGGCACCCGTTTCATCGGCCGAAGCGCCAGCGTCACGCCCATGGCAAACAATGCGCAGGGCGCCGCCGATTGCGCCAGATAATCCACCAGCCGCTGCACCGCCTCCGGCGGTTGCCATGACAGCGAGGCGGCGAGAAAGCCGGCGATGACGGAGACGATGAAGGGGTGGATGATGACCTTGCGCGCCACGTCCAGCGCAAGTCTTGCCGGAGAGCGCTTGTCACCGCCCGCAACCGCCATCATCGCCGGCGCGACGATGAAATGCGCGGCGTTTTCCAGACAGACGATCAGCGCCACCGGCACCGCCGCCTTTTCGCCAAGCGCCAGAAGCGCAAGCCCCGGTCCCATATAGCCGATATTGCCGTAGCTTGCCGCGAAACTCTGGATCGTGGTTTCGGCAAGGCTGTTTTTCCGCACGAACCGGCCGATCAGGAACACAGCCAAGAAAATGCCATAGGTGCAGGCGAGACTGGCCGCGACGAAATCCATCCGCGCCAGTTCTTCCACCGGCGTTTTCGACACCAGCTTGAAAAACAGCGCCGGAAGCGCCGCATAGATAATGAAGGTGTTCAGCCAGCCCATCGCCTCGACCGGCTGCTTCGTGATGCGCGCCGCGCCGTAGCCGATGAAGATCAGGCCGAAAAACGGCAACAGCAATCCGACGATATCCGTCACTATGTTTCCCCCGCAAGCAACTCCAGCGGGAGGCTTAGCCGATTTGCATCAGGATCGGAAAGGTCTCCTGGAACCAGATCGCCACATTGGTGATAAAACCGGACATGAAAGCGAGACCGGTCAGCACCAGCAATACGCCGAGCAGCTTTTCCACGAGGCCGAGATGGCGGCGGAAGCGGACGAGGAAACGCATGAAGGAGCCGGAAAACGCCGCCGCGATCCAGAACGGCACCGCAAGGCCAAGAGAATAGACCGCAAGCAGCGCCGCACCGTCGCCGACCGTATCGCGCGCGGCGGCGACGCCGAGAATAGCCCCCAGAACCGGGCCAATGCAGGGCGTCCAGCCGAAGGCGAAAGCAAGACCCATGACATAGGCCCCGGAAAGCGTCGCCGGCTTGCCCGCCCCCTGAAACCGCGCCTCGCGCGAAAACAGGCCGATGCGGAACACGCCGAGGAAATTCAGACCCATCAGAATGATGATGAAACCGCCGATCTTGGCGAGAATATCGAGATTCTGGCGCAGAAGCGTGCCGATCGTCGAAGCGCCGGCCCCCAGCGCCACGAAGACCGTTGCGAAACCGAGCGTGAAGAAGAAGGCCGAAAACAGCACGGCCCTGCGAATCTCCGGCCGCGGCGCGGTATCTTCCGTCCTGAACTGCTCGACCGAAACACCCGCCATATAACAGAGATAAGGCGGCACCAGCGGCAGAACGCAGGGCGACAGAAACGAAAGAGCGCCGGCCAGAAGCGCGCTGAACAGGGAAATATCGGCAATCGACAAGAAAGAACTCCGCATTCCGTAAAGCCGCCGCGA
Source organism: Agrobacterium sp. 22-226-1 (assembly GCF_053522345.1). Taxonomy (NCBI): domain Bacteria; kingdom Pseudomonadati; phylum Pseudomonadota; class Alphaproteobacteria; order Hyphomicrobiales; family Rhizobiaceae; genus Agrobacterium; species Agrobacterium sp. 22-226-1. Next base: position 371,701 of record NZ_JBNWCP010000004.1, on the reverse strand, counting down.
TTCTCGAGCTTCGCCGGCACTTCACGCTTCATTTTCGTGCATGTCATTGCTGCAAAAGGATTTCACCCGTCCGGCCGACATGTCTGAAGCCGGTTTTATCCCCAGCCGCCCCCTCTCTCCAATCACCTTTTCGGGGGTGCGACAAAAAAAACCGGATTGATTGTCGAAACCGCTTTTTTTGGGTTGACCGAACGGATCGCTCTACATATGTTCCGCGCACTTCCGAAGGGCAGCCAAGCCCCGACACGGGAGAGCGTAGCTCAGCCGGTAGAGCAACTGACTTTTAATCAGTAGGTCCAGGGTTCGAATCCCTGCGCTCTCACCACCTTCAAATACAATTTTCTGATATTTCACAAAGAGTTAGCGCCGAAGGTGACCGAACTCCGGCGGGAATTGAAAAGATTCGCCCGTAGTCTTCGGGCGTAAAATAACGATATCCACCGCAAGCCCGGGTTTCAGAACAGCCGCCGCGATAAGGATCACCGGCTCACGTGCCAGCGTCCCGGCATGACCGGGCAGTCGTTTCAATCGCTCGGGATAGTTCCTCAGGCCGAAGTCTCAGCCCCGAAAATCATGGGATTTAATATTCCCGCAAATCCAATCAGAAAATCATTTGCGCGCGGCAGTACGGCGGCAGCGCCAGTTCCAGTCTCTTGGCTCACCCGTGTCCATATGGACCGATTCGGTGTGACAATAGGTGCCGACGCCACCGCGTTCCGGCAGGGAACGCAGATAGGTGGCAAGCTCCCATTTGGAGACGCCTTTGATCTGGATGTCGGCGGCATCGCAGGTATAGTGCTTGGAACCCTGCCTTATGCCCTTCGGCGGACGATAGCCCGAGGTAACGATCGCCGGGCTGTTGTAGTGGCGCTCCACATCCTTGATCATCCGCACCAGTTCCGGCTTGAAACAGCCGACTTCGACACGGTCCGTCTGCAGGAAAAGCCCGTTCGGGGCGACGCGGGTGAGACCGGAGAGCGAAGCGAGCTTCATCAGGCCGGTCGGCTGGTCATCCTCCTCATCGAGATGGGCGTCGTCGAATTCGTCGGACATCATGGAGCGGCCGGAAAGGGCGATGCCCATCGTCCCGTCCGAAACTCCGGGCAATGCCGCGACCTGCGTATTGCCGGCCGTGCCGCTTTCAATCATTTTCGGCAGGCGCTTTTTGGCCGCACCGGCGAAAAATGCCGCAAGCGTCACGCCCTGCCCCTCGGTCCCCTGCCTCTCGCCGGTCGCCCTGGCGTCCACGGCTGGCTGCGCGGCAACGGCCGCAAGCTGTTCCGATGCCGACTGCGGCACGGGTACGGGAACCGGCTGACGATTTTCGCTGTGCTGTTCCGCCGGCGCCTGTGCGGCTGGCGGGACCTGAGCCGGCGCTGCCACCGGTTGCGGCTGCGCCGCCTGCACCGGCGCCGAATAGACGCTGCTGACGGCGGGAACGATTCTCTGGGCAGGAGCGCCCGCAGCAGTGGCCGTGCCCGGCGCCCCTGCGACACCGGCGGGCGCTGCTGCTGCGGATGCGGTGGAATAAATGCTTGTCGTCCCTGCGGAGATCGCCGTTGGCTGCGTCGTCAATCCGCCGATATCGGGGGCGGCGCCATAGGCCTGCGCCGGGCCACCCGATGCCTGCGGCTGGGCTGGCGTGGCCGCTCCGGCCGCCGATGCCACGGCCGGATCCACATAATGTCCCTGTTGCGCGCCGCCCGCAGCAGTTGAAGCGGCGGTCTGCGGCTTCTGTTGTGCGGAAATCTCCGGCTTTTTGGTCGCCGCCGCCATCTCATCGTCGGTCACCGCCGAAACGCATCCGGAAAGCCCGAGCAGCGAAACCGCGATGACGAGACGCTGACGGACCAGACGTCCTTTCGCGCTCTCGACAGTTTTCATGGGTGGCCTCCGTATCTTGCATTTCCAACAGCAGCACGGGAACGGGCGCGTGTGCTTCCCCAAAACGGGACTGGCCGTTTCGATTCGCGGACTATGCCTCATCCCCTCGGGACAAGGCAAGAGCACCCGAAAACGCCGCTGCTCACCGGAAAATCCCTACCAGGAACCGGTATTCTGCATAGATATCCACGGTTCGGCTGGTGCGAGGCTTTCGCCCTTCTGCAGAATTTCGAAGGAAATACCATCCGGCGAGCGCACGAAGGCCATGTGCCCGTCACGCGGCGGCCGGTTGATGACGATGCCGTTCTGCTGAAGCCGGGCGCAGAAATCGTAGATATTGTCGACCTCGTAAGCCAGATGGCCGAAGTTGCGGCCGCCGGTATAATCCTCGGTATCCCAGTTATAGGTGAGTTCGAGGCACGGCGCCTTGTTTTCCTTCGCCGCAGCAATGTCGTCGCGCGCCGCAAGAAACACCAGAGTGAATCGGCCTTTTTCGTTCTCGATTCGGCGTATTTCCTCAAGACCCAGCAGGTCGCCATAGAATTTCAGTGATTCGCCAAGGTCTTTGACGCGAACCATTGTGTGCAGATACCGCATTTTCTTCCTCTCCATTACACGGGTCCGGAGCCGTTAAACGCATGATGGCAAGCCCCGGACAAGGACGGCGACATAAAAGCAGCTGCGTAAATCAAAAACTAGGGCTTGCGTGAAACCGTTACCAAGATGTTAATCTGGCGCACAGGAATCAGTTGACCGGTGTATGGCGCGTAATCGAGGGGTTGGCAGGATATGGCTGATAGGATGTCATCGAAAACGATAGTCGATGTCGAGGACCTTTCGGGCGATGCCGTGGACCTGACCGAAATTACCGGCGTCGTGAAGTGGTTCGATGTCGCCAAGGGTTTCGGCTTCATCGTGCCCGACAACGGCACGCAGGATGTGCTGCTGCACGTCTCCTGCCTGCGCCGCGACGGTTACCAGACCATCCTTGAAGGCACGCGCATCGTCGCCCTCATCCAGCGGCGCGACCGCGGTTTCCAGGCGTTCCGCATCCTGTCCATGGACCAGTCGACCGCCGTTCACCCCTCGCAGTTGCCGCCGGTGCGCACCCATGTGCAGGTAACGCCTTCGAGCGGGCTTGAGCGTGCCATCGTCAAGTGGTTCAACCGCACCAAGGGTTTCGGCTTCCTGACGCGCGGCGAAGGAACGGAAGATATTTTCGTGCATATGGAAACGCTGCGCCGTTTCGGCCTGACGGAGCTTCGCCCCGGCCAGGTGGTGCTGGTGCGTTACGGCGATGGCGACAAGGGCCTGATGGCGGCGGAAATCCACCCCGACAACCCGGTCTCCGTCGGGATGTCGCATTGATGTCCGCCCTGCCCCATATGGTGAAAAGCGCCGTTATGGCGCTTCTTTTTTTCACGCTCGCCGCCGTCGCCCAGGCTCAGCAACAGCAGACTTTCACCTCCGAACCGCTGCAGATTGAAACCGCCGGGGGAAAGAACCACGATTTCACTGCGGAACTGGCGCTGAACAACGCCCAGCGCGAACAGGGCCTGATGTTCCGCAAGAACATGCCGCTTGAAAACGGCATGCTGTTCGACTTCGGTGAACCGCGTGACGTCGCCATGTGGATGCGGAACACGCTTATTCCGCTCGACATGCTTTTCATTGGCCGTGACGGCCGTATTACCCATATTCACGAAAACGCGGTTCCGCATTCGGAAGCGATCATCAGCTCCCGCGGGCCAGTAAAATTTGTGCTTGAACTGAATGGCGGCACTGCGAAGCGCTATGGCATCAAGCCGGGCGATATGGTTCGCAGCGCGCAAATCGGCAACCGGAAATAACGTTGCCGCGTTATTGCGTCTGAATGAGCCGGACGAGGTTTCGCCCGGCTGGCGCAATATTCAGTAGACCGGCTCGATATGGCTCAGAATCCGGCAATTGGAAATGGAAGCGGCAAGGTTGATGGCAATGTCGATCGCTTCGACCGAATCGGCCGTGCCTTCCAGATAGATCACATCATTTTCGACAGTTGCCGAAATGCGCGACTTCTCGAGACCCGATTCGAAAGCCAGAGCCGACGTGATTGCCTGGCATACGCCGGCCATGCGGTCTCCGAAGAAGCTTTCCTGAATGCCTGACAAATTGAACATATTCGTTCTCCTTCTTATGGACATAACAACGCCCTGAGGGCGGTTTTGTTCATCTCCGGTTCATCTATTTGTTCATCTTCCATTCATCTTGGAAAATTGGAACCCCCTGATCGATCACATTTTAGGTGATCGGGAACCATTTCGTGAGGCGGGCATTTCGCGCATGGGAGTGTGAAAGGCCTTCAAGGCAGGTAAAACAGGGAGGAAAATGACATGCTGATTAACAGAACGGAGCCGTGTCACCACGCCTCGTGGATGAAGCCGGTGGCGATCCACCTGCCGCTGTGCGTCGCCGTTGAAATCTACAGCCCGCTGGTGGCGCTGGACATGCTGATGTACCGTTGGCCCGAGGAACATGGGCCGGAATATGAAGAGGCGCGCAGGAACTGCCTCGATGCCATCGCCGGCAGGTGCGACATCGAGAAAGCACGGGAATCGTTTCTCATCGCAAGCAGTCATGCCCATATCCTGAACGTCCACTAAAATTCATCGACGGTCATGACGATTGGGCCCTTCCATGCGGAGGGCTTTTCTTTTGCGCGTGGCTTCTGCGACGTTTCCATGCACGGCGCAGCCTGCACACCGGCCGATGATGACATGTAACTGTCACGCAAACGTTATAATCGGCAGAGACGAATTCCATGGAATCGATTGGCGCGCAGACCGCCAAAAGCTTGGGAGTGGAACTGGCCAGCATGGAAACTGTCTTTGCCCTTTGCGCAATTCTGCTCCTCGGCTTCAATCTTCTCGGCATCGTTCTGGCCGGCTGGCGACTGACGAGGCGGGACACGGAAAACGATCTCGTCCGGCAAAAGCCGCCTGTCTCGCTCGTGGTGCCGCTGCGTGGCGTGGAGAACTTCACGCCCCTGACGCTGTCGCGCGCCTTTGAACTCAACTGGCCCGATTATGAGCTGCTGTTCTGCGTCGCCGATGAGTTCGATCCGGTGATCGAAGAAGTTCGCAAAGCGCAAGCCGCCTTCCCCTCGGTTTCCATGCAATTGCTCATTGGCGATGACCGCATCAGCGCCAATCCGAAACTGAACAATTGCGTCAAGGGCTGGCGGGCCGCCCGGCATGAGTGGGTAATTCTGGCCGATTCGAACGTGCTGATGCCGAAATCCTATATTGCGACCATGATGTCAGCCTGGCGGCAGGATAGCGGGCTCGTCTGCTCGCCGCCGCTCGGGTCAAGGCCTGCGGGTTTCTGGGCGCATGTCGAATGCGCCTTCCTCAACGGCTCGCAGGGCCGCTGGCAATATGCGGCGGAAGCGATCGGCATGGGTTTCGCACAGGGCAAGTCGATGTTGTGGAACAAGCCGTTTCTGGAGGACAATGGCGGCATTCGCGCGCTGGCCGCTGAAATCGCCGAAGACGCCGCTTCGACGAAGCTGGTGCGAAGCGCCGGCCGCAAGGTGCATCTGGTCTGCGCCCCCTTCGAACAGCCTCTCGGCCAGCGCCATGCCGGCGAGATCTGGTCGCGCCAGACCCGCTGGGCGCGGCTGCGACGCGTGACCTTCCCGCAATATTTCGCGCCGGAAATCCTCACCGGCGCGCTTCCCCCGCTCCTCTTCGCGCTCGCCGCCGCCGCCATGATGGATGTAAACCTCGCCGCTACCGCCTTTGCCGTCCTTGCCCTCATGTATGTGCCGGAACTTGCGCTCGCGGCCCTCAACCGCTGGCCGATATCGCTCCATACGCTGCCGGCAATGATCACCCGGGACATGATCATGCCCATCGTCTGGGCGCGAAGCTGGATCGGCAGCGCGGTGGCATGGCGCGGCAATGTCATGACGATCGGCACGGCGGAGAGCACTCTGGCCGGTCCGTCCGCGGAATAAATCACAGCTATTTGGAAGAAGTTACGCCGGAAAGCTGATGTTTTGCTTTAAAATGGTCGGAGTGGAGAGATTCGAACTCCCGACCCTCTGGTCCCAAACCAGATGCGCTACCAGACTGCGCTACACTCCGCCGAGGCGATGGCTGGGGAATACACGGTTCACCCGCAGTCCGCAACAGGGAAATTCATCTTTGTTCAGCCACGGCCCCGATGAGCAAAACGTAACCTCGAAACGGCGGCGCAGGATCGGACGGCAAGGGGATAATCGTCTTGACTCTCACCTGAAGTCAGTCCATTTCAAATTCAACGTTCCTGACACGATTTGGTTATTCTATTCAGGTACGTGATGAATAATTCGGGGTGTTGCGCCCCGCTGTCCAACCGGAGCAGTTTCGACATGTCTGCGAAGATTTACCGCCCTGCAAAAACCGCCATGCAATCCGGCAAGGCGAAGACCAATGTCTGGGTTCTGGAATTCGACGCCGAGGTTCCGCGCAAGATCGATCCGATCATGGGCTACACCTCCAGTTCCGACATGAAGCAGCAGCTCAAGCTGACATTCGAGACGCAGGAACAGGCCGAAGCCTATGCCCAGCGCAAGGGCATCGAATACCGCGTCATCCAGCCGAAGGAAGCGACCCGCAAGGTGGTTTCCTACACCGACAATTTCCGTTTCAACCGCACCCAGCCCTGGACGCACTGAAACACGACGATGAAAGTTTTTGCCGGAGTATCGATTGCCCGGCATGACGGCCCCTTAGCTCAACTGGATAGAGCAACTGCCTTCTAAGCAGTAGGTCGCAGGTTCGAGTCCTGCAGGGGTCGCCATCTTTTCTGCAACGCCAGATACGTCCGGATTATCTCAAGGACTCCAAAACTTAGCGTCTGGCGCCTCTGGACTCATTCGGTTTGCAATCAGCCCCTTATGAGGGGGTCCGGCACCCGTCGCAAGGGTGAGGATCAGCTACGCTTCGCTAACAGATTTGGCGCGGCTGCCACAGCCAGTCCCAATGCGGCGGAGATGAAGCCGATAAAGTCGGAGATCGTTTTCAACTCACCTTCGAAACCCATCCCCTGCAGCAATAGGCTTGTTCCGTAAAATAGGGGCAAGACGAACCCAAAGACAGTTATCAGGAATAACGCAACTCTCTGGACAGCCAGCGTCGTCTGACGCGTTGGTTCCCACCGAAGCAGCAGGATGATGACGGCCAGAGCAGAAATGCTCAAGAAAACGTCGATCACCAACTGAGCGTTCACGTTTATCAGGCTGTCATTCGTCCAGAAGTTTATTCCGGAGACAGATACGAGAAGAAAAAACACGATCGAAACCACGATCGCCTCTGTCTTGCTGGACATGCCTGGGTCAAAGACGAGAGCTCCGCAGACGATGCCTACGGTCACGGACAACGGCAAGAGAAGCACTCGCCCCCATTCTCCCGTATTCGTGTTTTTGGTCACACCGGATACGGTTGGGGCAATTGCGTCTAAGAACCACCAGCCGACCCCAACACCTAACAGGCTAAGCACCATAAACGCGCCGAGACTTACCAAAACTCCCACTGTGATAGCCCAAACCGCCCGCCCCATTTTGTCCCCCCGACCGTGGCGCTACTGCTATGCCGAACAATACCGTGGAATCGATCAAGATTAAATGACCGTGCTGAGGCGGCTCTATTCAATGACCGAAGATAACTGGCGGCATCAATTGTCGCAAAGCGCCCAGATGCAGGAGGTGACTGCGCTTCCGGTCGTGCAGATTCGCGGTTCATGCGCTCTCGAAAGACGCGCTCACCCCTGCCCCATCAACGTGAAATACCCCCACGCCGCCACAAAAAACGCAATGACAGCCACAATCGTCAGCGCCTTCTTCGCTTTCGGCCCTAGCGGTTCGCGTGGTTTTTTCGGCGGCACCGGTTTGCGGAACTTCACCACGTTGTCGTTCATTTCATCATCGTCCTGAATGTCGCTGCTGAAACCTCTGCCGCATCGGTGGCATCGGTCTTTCCAATTCCTATCTCTAGCAGACCAGAACTATCATAAATATTACCAAGTTTTCACTTCACCCTTGAGGCAAGCTATGTCACTTCCCACAATCAGAGGAATACAACGGCGACAGATGGACGGACAAACCGGAGAGCGGCGACAACCCTCTGTGGTATTTTGAACTTTGCGGGTGACGAGAATGAATGACGCCAATACGAGTGGTCGCGATACACAAAACAGCCAGCCCGATCTGCGCGAGATTCTGGGAACGAACAGAAACGGCCGCAAGAAAAAGTCGCGTCGCTATCTCTATGCCGCAGCAGCCATTGTGCTGATTGGCGGCGGCCTTGGTTATTATTATCAGTCACGCGCGGCAGGTGTCGCTTATAGCTACACCACGGAAGCGGCGCGTCAGGGCGATCTCTCGGTCATCGTCACCTCCACCGGCTCGGTTCAGCCGACGGATCAGGTCGATATATCGAGCGAACTCTCCGGCACCGTGCGCAAGGTCAACGTCACCTATAACAGCCCGGTCAAGGCGGGAGACGTATTGGCGGAACTGGATACAAACAAGCTCGAAGCCGACGTGCAGAGCGCCCGCGCCAAGCTTGCCTCCGCCAAGGCCAATGTGCTGAAGGCGCGCGCCGATCTCGGTTCGGCTAAAACCTCCATGGAGCGCCTGAAATCGCTGGTGCAGAACCGGGTCTCCAGCCAGCAGGATCTGGACGCCGCGCAGTTCACCCATGATGCGGCTGCCGCGACGCTTGAAGTCAATGAGGCGACTGTGCTTTCGGCGGAAGCGGATCTGAGGCTCGCCGAAGTCAATCTCGGCAAGGCCAAGATCGTCTCGCCCATCGATGGCGTCATCCTCACCCGCAGCGTCGATCCCGGCGCCACCGTCGCCTCCTCGCTCAATGCGCCGGTGCTGTTCACCATCGCCGGCGATCTGCGCCATATGGAATTGCAGGTGTCCGTGGATGAGGCCGATGTCGGCAAGGTCGAGACAGGGCAGAAGGCCACGTTTAATGTCGATGCCTATCCCGACCGCAGTTTCCCGGCCGAGATCGAGACCGTGCGTTTCGCTTCCGAGACCGTGTCGAATGTGGTCACCTACAAGGGCATATTGACCGTGGACAATGAAGAGCTGCTGCTGCGCCCCGGCATGACGGCGACCGCCAATATCATCGTCGAAGAGATCAAGGATACGCTGCTGGTGCCGAATTCCGCGCTTCGTTATACGCCGCCGCGCGAATCCGCCTCGCGTGGTGGCGGGCTGATGAGCCTGTTTCGCCCGCCGCGCATGGGCCGCTCGCAGAACCGCGATGCCGGCCAAGCCGCGCAGGCCAAAAGGACGGTCTGGGTGCTGCGCAACAACGCGCCAGTCTCCGTCGCCATCGAAACCGGCTCCACCGACGGCCAGCATACCGTGGTAAAATCGGGCGAGTTGAAAGCCGACGATCAGGTGATTACCGACGCCACGGCCCGCAACGCCGGCTGACGGAGGACAAGCCCATGGAACAGCCGCCGCTCATCGAATTCCGCGATGTCGTCAAGCAATATGGCCGCGGCGAAGCGACCATCCGCGCGCTCGATGGCGTCAGCCTCTCCATTCATGAGAAGGAATTCGTCGCCATCATGGGGCCGTCGGGTTCCGGCAAATCCACCTCAATGAATATCATCGGCTGTCTGGATGTGCCAACGGCTGGCGAATATCTGTTTCAGGGCGTGCCGACCAGCGGCTTCGACAATGAGCACCTGACGCTGCTGCGCCGCCACATGCTGGGTTTCGTGTTTCAGGGCTTCAACCTTCTGTCACGCACCTCGGCGGTGGAAAATGTTGAGCTGCCACTCGTCTATCGCGGCATGAAGGCGTCTGAACGGCGAGCCCGCGCCATGGAGGCGCTGGCTCAGGTGGGTTTGAAGGGCCGCGAGGATCACACCACGCAGGAGCTTTCCGGCGGCCAGCAGCAGCGTGTGGCCATTGCACGGGCCATCGTCACCCGCCCTGCCCTGTTGCTGGCCGACGAGCCGACCGGCAACCTCGACACGAAGACCAGCAACGAGATCATGGACCTCATAACCGCGCTCAATCGCGACCGGGGCATCACGGTCGTCATGGTCACGCATGAAGAGGATATCGCCGCCCATGCGGGGCGTCTGCTGCGCTTCGTTGACGGGCATCTTGCCTCCGATAGCGCCGCGGAAAAAAAGGAGAGCTCCGATGTTCTTTGAAACGTCGCGTCTGGCGCTACGCGCCATCAGCCGCAACCTCCTGCGCTCCTTCCTCACCGTGCTCGGCGTCGTCATTGGCGTCGCCGCCGTCATCGCCATGGTCACCATCGGCAACGGCACCACGGAACAGGTGAAATCGGAACTGTCGCGGCTCGGCACCAACATGCTGTTCGTGCGCCCCGGCCAGTTCGGCCCCGGCCGCGCCAGCACCGAGGCGAAACGTTTCGACGACCGTGATGTCGAGGCGATCCGCAACCAGATATCGGGCATCCGCGCCGTCGCACCGCAGAACCGCAGCTCCGCCGCAACCGTCATTTTCGGCGGCAAGAACCACCAGACAAGCGTGATCGGCACCACCAACGACTATCTGATCGCGCAGGACTGGACCATCGCGCTCGGCCGCGATTTCCAGCCCGCCGAAGATCGCGGCGGCCAGATCGGCTGCATCGTCGGCGAAACGGTGCGGCAGGAACTGTTCGGCGCGGAAAACCCGGTGGGGCAGACGATCCGCGTCAGCAACATCTCCTGCCCCGTCATCGGTGTGCTGGGCAGGAAAGGCCAGTCAGGCCTCGGCGACGATCAGGACGACACGGTCATCATGCCGCTGAAAATCCATCAGCGACGCATCGGCGGTACCACCACCATTTCCTCGATCATGGTTTCTGCGCAGGACGGGGTTTCGACAGCCAAGGTGCAAAGTGACCTGCAGAACCTGCTGCGCGAACGCCGCCGCATCGGCATCGGCCGCGAGGATGATTTCACCGTCAACGACATGACGCAGATCGCCTCGGCCATGACCGGCACGACGACGTTGCTCACCGGTCTTCTGGGTGCCGTCGCCGCCGTCAGCCTTCTGGTCGGCGGCATCGGCATCATGAATATCATGCTGGTTTCAGTAACGGAACGCACCCGCGAGATCGGCATTCGTCTCGCCATCGGCGCACTGGAAAAACAGGTGCTGACCCAGTTTCTGGTGGAAGCCGTCATGCTGTCGGCCTTTGGCGGCCTTGTCGGCATCCTCACCGGCCTTGGCCTTGCCTATGCCGTCGTCGGTTATCTCAACGTGCCCTTCGTCACCAGCCCGTCGATCATCTTCCTCGCCTTCGCCTTTTCGGCGGCCATCGGGGTGATTTTCGGCTATTTCCCGGCACGACGGGCGGCAAGCCTGAGCCCGATAGAAGCCTTGCGGCATGAATGAAAGCCGGCGTTCAAACCGCAACCGGCTTTGTCTCTTCCCTGCAATTGACCCGATCCGCTTCAGTCGCTCGCCGGGGAGCGTGCACTATCCACCCACTCTTCGAGCGCGCGCTCTATGTCGTCCTGATAGGACGGCAGGTTCTCCTTCTCACTGATGGCGCGGAGATACATTTCCACGGCATTCCGTTGCAAAGGGGTCAGTAAGGAAAATTTCTCCTGGCATCCGCGCAAATAGGGTGCGAATTCATGCCTGTAGTCGCCATCGAGATCGGCGATCATATAGGCGGGCAGATGAAATCGCATTCCCTCAGCATCAAGGAAGGCGGGGCTGCCGGAATGTCTGTTGAGGTCCTTCAGCGGGATTGCGGCCCAATCACTCTTCTCATCGCCAGCACGACATGCGGCGCGAACCTCATTGCTCGCATAATCGTCAAGCGCCTGCGCCTCGGAGAGACCGACGCCACCGCCCAGTGTGACACCCGCAAATGCCTCTCGCACCGCGGCTTTCGCATTCGCGATATTATCGGGTTGCGACCTCATCAAATCGCCTGCCTGTTCAATGATGGGCTCCCCCACTCCCGTCACCATGTACTGTGGGCCAGTCTCCACCCTCGGTCCGTTCGAGCGCGGGACTATTCAACGCGTCACCCTTGGATGCCGCAGATCCCTTTATCTCCTCCCAGTAAAACGCAAGGCAAACAATACCGGCAATCAGCGTTAGGCCAGCCACGACGCTGGCGACGATCAACCCTATCGTCCAGATATCAATCGAGGCGCTGCTGATGTCCATCCCGGTTCACTCCCCACGATCAATCCCGCCCGCGGTCCAAAACGCCTTCCAGCATGGACGATAGGCGGTTCCGCCCCTCCCGCCAAACCTCGCGGAATATCCGATATCCTTGCTGATCTTGCGTCAGGGCGTCAATCGGATAGGCTCGCCCTCAAGTTTACCGGATGGAGTTTGGATGTTCAAATCGGTATCGGATAGCGCCGCTGCCGCAGACGGCGGTTCGCTCGCCCTCTTCGTCGAACGGATTGACGGACAGACGGAGCTGTTTGTGATCAATCGCTCCCTCGCGTCACGCGGAACGCCCGACTACAACAGAGTCAGCTCGAGCCTTAGGCCGCTTGCCGGGGAGGATTGCGGGAAGATCGCTGCGGCTCTCAAGCCGCTGCTGATAACGACACCATCGATTCATCCCCTGGCGGATTTTATCGATACGCTGAAACAGCAGTCATGATCCTTCGAAAGCTGATTTGCGCGGGGCGCAGTCTGCGGAAAAAGAATCTGAAACCTCTCATCCGTCATCCTCGGGCTTGACCCGAGGATCTACAAACGTCTCAAGGGATTTGACGGGGATGGATCCTCGGATCAAGCCCGAGGATGACGTCGCGTTTGTGGGAGCGCTGTGTGCATAAGAAAAATCTGCCTCTCCATCGCGGAGATAGCGTAACCAATCAAACGCTAGCTTCAGCCTCACGCTGCTTTGCCAGCGCCGCCAGATCGGCCGGCTTCAGCTCAACCGATTCACCGCAGCCGCAGGCGGATGTCTGGTTCGGATTGTTGAAGGTGAAACCGGAGCGCATCTTGGTCACTTCGAAATCCATCTGGGTGCCGAGCAGATAAAGCACAGCGGAAGGCTGAACCCAGACCTTCGCCCCTTCGAATTCGACCAGATCGTCCTTCGCATCCGGTTCGGTCACGAGGTCGATGGTATATTCCATGCCCGCGCAGCCGCCCTTCTTGATGCCGACGCGCACGCCTCTGGCATCCGGTCCGGAATTTTCGACGATTGCTTTAACGCGCGAGGCAGCAGCCCCGGTCATGGTCATGATCGCAAAGCCCATGGGCTTAATTCTCCTTCGACAACCGAGTTCAAGGCTCGATGCTTATGGATTTCAATTTAAGTGCGCCTGAGAGTGTCATCAAGGGATGACATCAGTCAAATCACGTCAATACCAGCCGACGGCGACCTGTGCCTCTTCCGACATGCGGTCCGGCGTCCATGGCGGATCGAAGGTCATTTCGACCACGACACCGGAAACACCCTCGACGGCGCCCACGGCATTTTCCACCCAGCCCGGCATTTCACCGGCCACCGGGCAGCCGGGGGCCGTCAGCGTCATGACGATCTTGACCATCCGGTCGTCTTCGATGTCGATCTTGTAGACGAGACCGAGTTCGAAGATATCGGCCGGAATTTCCGGATCGTAGACGGTCTTCAGCGCCGCAATCACGTCGTCGCTGAGGCGTGCCAGCTCATCCGGCGGAATGGTCGAAACCTTTTCCTGAGCTTCGGTCGCATCCTTGGTCTTTGCAGTGGCTTCGGCAGTCATGGTCTTAAACCTCAATCCTGATCTCTTATTCCGATATCAGGCGAAAAATTTGCGCGCATATTCCAGCGCCTCGACAAGAGAGTCTACTTCGGCGCGGGTATTGTAAAGGCCGAACGATGCCCGGCATGTGGAGGTGACGCCAAAGCGTTTCAAGAGCGGCATGGCGCAATGGGTGCCGGCCCGCACGGCAACGCCGCGCCGGTCGATCACCATCGAGACATCATGGGCGTGAATGCCCTCAAGCTCGAAGGAGAAGATGCCGCCCTTGTCAGGCGCATTGCCGATGATGCGCAGCGAATTGATTTCGCGCAGGCGCTCCGCGGCATAAGCGGCAAGATCGGCCTCATGCGCGGCAATCGCGGCACGGCCGAGATTGTCCATGTAATCAAGCGCGTAACCGAGGCCAATGGCCTGCACGATGGGCGGCGTGCCGGCTTCGAAACGGTGCGGAGGCTCGTTATAGGTCACATTGTCTTCGGTAACGTCGAGGATCATCTCGCCGCCGCCCTGGAACGGCCGCATCTCGCGCAAGCGGTCAGCCTTGCCATAAAGCACGCCGATGCCCGAGGGACCGTAGAGCTTGTGGCCGGTCATCACATACCAGTCGCAATCGATATCGCGCACATCGACCGGCATGTGAACCGCGCCCTGCGAACCATCGATCAACACCGGAATGCCGCGCTCATGCGCGATACGGCAGATTTCCTTCACCGGCACGATGGTGCCGAGCGCATTCGACATATGGGTGATGGCAACAAGCTTGGTGCGCTCCGTCAGGCTCTTTTCGAAAGCCTCGATATGAAACGCGCCGTCATCGTCCACCGGCACCCAGACGAGCTTCGCACCCTGCCGTTCGCGGATAAAATGCCACGGCACGATGTTGGAATGATGCTCCATGATCGAAATGACGATCTCGTCGCCCTCACCGATCTTCGGCATGCCATAACCATAAGCGACCGTATTGATCGCTTCCGTTGAGGATTTGGTGAAGACGATCTCGTCCACCGAACCGGCGTTCAGGAAACGGCGCACCTTTTCGCGCGCCGCCTCATAGGCGTCGGTTGCGGCATTGGAGAGGAAATGCAGGCCGCGATGCACATTCGCATACTCATTGGCATAGGCATGCGAAACGGCGTCGATCACCACCTGCGGTTTTTGAGCGGACGCGCCGTTGTCGAGATAGACCAGCGGCTTGCCATAGACCTCGCGCGACAGGATCGGGAAATCCTTCCGCACGGCTTCGATGTCATAAGGGGCCGCCAATGCGGCGCGTTCGCTCTCAGGCATGATGTTCCAGCCAGCCGGAGATGATCGTCTCCAGCGCCTCTACCAGATTTTCTTCTTCCAGTTCCTCGACGATCTCGGCGACGAAGGCGTTGACGAGCATCGCCCGCGCCTTTGCCCGCGGCACGCCGCGCGCCATCAGGTAATAGAGATGGTTGTCGCTGATATCGGCAACCGTCGCACCATGGCCGCACTGAACGTCATCGGCAAAGATTTCCAGTTCAGGCTTTGCCGAGAACTCGCCATCGTCAGACATCAGCAGCGTATTGCACGCCATCTTCGCATCGGTCTTCTGGGCATCGGGCGCCACCCGGATCATGCCCTGGAAAATGCCCTTTGCACGGTCGAACACCACGTTGCGGAACACTTCCGTCGAGGTCGTGTTCGGCACGTTGTGGCCGAGAACCATCGTCACGTCGGTATGGGTTTCGCCACCCAGAAGGTTGACGCCGCGAACGATGAGATCAGTGCCCTCGCCTTCCACATCGATGCGCAGTTCCTGCCGCACCAGCTTGCCGCCGGCATTGACAATGAACAGGCGAATCTTGGCGTCCGCGCCGATTTTCATGCGCAGCTGGCCAAGATGGATATCGGCCGCACCCTGTTGCTGCAGGATGATCCAGGTCACTTCCGCGCCATCCTCGACAACGATGTCGCTGACGGAGGAAACAAAGGCCGCGTCCGAAGTCACCGAAAGGTGACGCTCGATGACGGTTGCCTTGGAACCCTTGCCGAAACGGACCGGGAAGCGGCTGTGAACCTGGCCTGCGCCATGGATCGCCTGCAATTCGATCGGCTTCTCGATCTCGGCATCGGCCGGGATCTCGAGCACCAGGCCATCGCGCACGAAGCTGCCATTGATGCGGCCAATCGCGTCATCCTTGCTGGCTTCCGCAAGACCGGCGGCAGCGGAACCATCGAGCAGGCTTTCGGCAAAGCGCGACACGCGGATGTCTTCAATCTTGCCGATATCGGCCGTGCCGTGCTGCACATAGGCAACCAGCGAGCCGGCAACCGTCGGTGCCTGCTTCTCGATAACGGGCGCGGGCCGGTCTTCCGGAACGGCGCGCAGCAGGCTTTTCAGATCGGTATAGTGCCACGCCTCGATGCGTCGCGTCGGAAGACCGCCGGTCTTCAGATCGTCGAACAGCACGTCACGCGCGGCGACAACAGCGCCGTCGCCGGGCAATTCGCTAAACTTGGCGGTGTAAGCGTCGACCAGCGCGGTTTCCGCTGGCGTCAGCCGGTTGGTAGCTTGAATGTTCATGGACATCACCTCCTGGCCCGACTTAGGCCGCTTCACCGATGATGTCGGCGTAACCGTTGTTTTCCAGTTCCAGCGCCAGAGCCTTGTCACCCGAGCGGATGATCTTGCCCTTGTAGAGAACGTGAACGCTGTCAGGCACGATGTAATCAAGCAGGCGCTGATAGTGGGTGATGACGACGGTAGCGCGATCCGGCGACTTCAGCGCATTGACGCCGTCAGCCACGATCTTCAGCGCGTCGATGTCGAGGCCGCTATCGGTTTCGTCGAGAACGCAGAGCTTCGGTTCCAAGAGCGCCATCTGCAGGATCTCGGCGCGCTTCTTCTCACCGCCGGAGAAGCCGACGTTGAGCGGACGCTTCAGCATTTCCATGTCGATCTTCAGATCGCCGGCGGCTTCCTTGACGCGGCGGATGAAGTCCGGCGTCGTCAGTTCGGACTCGCCGCGCGCCTTGCGCTGCTCGTTCATCGCAACCTTCAGGAACTGCATGGTGGCGACACCGGGAATTTCGACCGGATACTGGAAGGCAAGGAAAATGCCCTTGGCGGCGCGCTCGGCGGCATCCAGTTCCAGAATGCTTTCGCCGTTGTAGAGAATGTCACCGGAGGTGACTTCGTAGTCCTCACGGCCCGACAGGATGTAGGACAGCGTCGACTTGCCGGAACCGTTCGGGCCCATGATGGCGGCAACTTCACCAGCGGCAACCTTCAGGTTGAGGCCCTTGATGATCTCGGTTTCGGTATCGGCGATCTTTGCGTGCAGGTCGATGATTTCAAGCATGTTCAATTCTCTCGATCTTGTTTTCTCTTTCTGGAAGAGAAACGTTCAAATATCTCTGGTCTCAGTGCATCGGTCAGCCAGAATATCGCTGCCAACGCCAGACCGCTGCCTATCAGAAGAGGCTTGGCGAATGTCCACCCCGCCAGCAGCCCGCCAACTCCCACAAAAACTCCGCACATCGATACGAATATGCAAAGTAATATGAGGAGCGCAGGGCCGCCGAGTCGGGATGTCTCCATCAGCCCACGCTTCCTTCCAGCGAAATGCCGATCAGCTTCTGCGCTTCAACGGCAAATTCCATCGGCAGTTCCTGAATGACTTCCTTCACGAAGCCGTTGACGATGAGCGCGATGGCCGCTTCCTCGGGAATGCCGCGCTGCAGGCAATAGAATAGCTGGTCTTCGGAAATCTTAGACGTCGTCGCCTCGTGCTCGAAGTGTGCGGAGGAATTCTTCGCCTCGATATAGGGCACGGTATGCGCGCCGCACTTGTCGCCGATCAGGAGCGAGTCGCACTGCGTGAAGTTACGCGTATTGGTCGCCTTGCGGTGGGCCGAGACCTGGCCGCGATAGACGTTTTCCGAGAAACCGGCTGCAATGCCCTTGGCGATGATGCGGCTCGACGTGTTCTTGCCGAGATGGATCATCTTGGTGCCGCTATCGATCTGCTGATGGCCATTGGAGACCGCGATCGAATAGAATTCGCCACGGCTGTCATCGCCGCGCAGGATGCAGGACGGGTATTTCCAGGTGATGGCCGAGCCGGTTTCCACCTGCGTCCACGAAATCTTCGAACGGTTGCCGCGGCAATCGCCACGCTTGGTCACGAAGTTGTAGATACCGCCCTTGCCTTCCTTATCGCCCGGATACCAGTTCTGGACGGTGGAATATTTGATTTCGGCGTCATCGAGCGCCACCAGTTCAACCACGGCGGCGTGAAGCTGGTTCTCGTCACGCTGAGGTGCCGTGCAGCCTTCCAGATAGGAGACGTAAGCGCCTTCTTCGGCAATGATCAGCGTGCGCTCGAACTGGCCGGTGTTCTTTTCGTTGATGCGGAAATAGGTGGAAAGTTCCATCGGGCAACGAACGCCCTTCGGCACGAACACGAAGGAACCATCGGTAAAGACGGCCGAGTTCAGCGTCGCGTAGAAATTGTCCGTCGTCGGAACGACCGAGCCGAGATATTTCTTCACCAGTTCCGGATGCTCGCGCACGGCTTCCGAAATCGACATGAAGATGACGCCGGCTTTCGCCAGTTCCGCCTTGAAGGTGGTGACGACCGAGACGCTGTCGAACACGGCATCCACGGCGACCGGACGCTTTTCGACGCCGGCGAGGATTTCCTGTTCCTTCAGCGGAATGCCGAGCTTCTCATAGACCTTCAAAAGCTCCGGGTCGACTTCATCGAGCGACTTCGGGCCGGGCGCGGTCTTCGGCGCGGCATAATAATAAAGGTCGTTGAAATCGATCTTGGGGTAGCTGACGCGCGCCCAGGTCGGCTCCTCCATCGTCAGCCAGCGCTTGTAAGCCTCAAGACGCCATTCCAGCATCCATTCCGGCTCCTGCTTCTTGGCCGAGATGAAACGGATCACCTCTTCCGAAAGGCCCTTCGGGGCCTTGTCGACTTCGATATTGGTTTCGAAGCCGTATTTATACTGGTCCACATCGATCTGGCGGACCTGATCGATCGTTTCCTGAACCGCTGCCATGTCGTTCTCCAATCTCGCCGGAGCCAAGGTCCGGTGGCTTGTCAACGTATCAAGGCGGAAAGCCGCCTTATCCATCTTCGGGCAATGTCACCGCGCCGTTAAGCGGGGCGGAGCTTATACCCATGTAAGTGCGGGATGGCGCTTTTCACACATCCCGGCAAGCGGAAAATTGCTATTCCGCAATTCTTTGCCGCATTTTAAGCGGCCTGACCGGAAAGCCTGCGCCGCCCGGCAATTTTCGCAAACGCCGCAAGCGTCCGTTCTATATCGGCCTCATCAGTCGCATGACCAAGGGAAATCCTGAGTGCGCCAAGCTTGGGATCGCGCCCCATCGCCGTCAGCACATGGCTTTCCCCCACCTTGCCGGATGAACAGGCCGAACCGGCCGACAGCGCAATGCCTTCGATATCGAAAGCGATCTGCCCCGTTTCCGCCTTCAGGCCCGGCAGGGTGAAAAACGTGGTATTACCGACGCGGGCAACGTCCTCGCCGTGAATGATCACATCCGGGGCGCTCGCCCGCATGCCGTCTTCCAGCCGCGCCCGCAGAGCGGCAAGACGCGCCGCTTCAATCTCGAAATTCCGGGCAGCAACAGCGGCAGCAGCACCGAAACCGATAACCGACAGGGTATTTTCCGTGCCGGAACGATGCCCCTTTTCCTGCCCGCCGCCGTGGATCAGCGGCTTCGGCATCATCACCTCGCCGCGCGAGACCAGCGCGCCAGCACCCTTGGGGCCACCGAGCTTGTGAGACGAGATGACAATGAAATCGGCATCGAGCGCATTGATATCGAGCGGAACCCGGCCTGCCGCCTGCACGGCGTCGACCACCATCAATCCACCCGCCGCATGCACCAGCCGCGCCGCTTCCGCCACCGGCTGGAGGATGCCGGTCTCATTGTTCACCAGCATGCAGGCAACCATCGGCAGGCCGACGGAAGCATCATGCGAAGACAGCAGCGTCTGAAGTGCCGCAAGATCGATGACGCCCATTGACGTAACGGGAATTTCCGTAACGTCAGCCTTGCCGAACCGGCCACCTTCGCGGAAAGCGGGGTGCTCGATAGCGGAGACGTAAAGACGGCCATAGCGCACGGGAGCGCGCCCCATCTTGAATTCAGGCGTCAGCGCCAGATTGGCGGCTTCCGTCGCGCCGCTGGTGAAGGTGACATGAGCAGCCTCAGCGCCAACAAGTGCCGCAACCTCGCGGCGGGCGCCCTCAACGGCGGCGCGGGCGGCACGCCCTTCCCGGTGCACGGAAGAAGGATTGCCGGCAAGATCGAGCGCGGAGACGAGAACATCGCGCACGGCGGGCAAAAGCGGCGCCGTCGCGTTCCAGTCCATATATGTGCGCGTCAAACCCGTCATGGCGATGAGGCTTTATCCAATCTTCAATGCGCAAAAACGCATTTTTCTTGAAATTACAGTTGCGCTTGTCTTATGACACCACCCGAGTGCTTAAGCACACGCAAAGTTTCGAATTATTCTAAACTGCGTTCTAGAAAAGATGACACAGTTCGTCAAGTCTTCTCATCGGAAGAATGCGGTTCGGGAATGAAAAAACACGACCGGAGTACCAATGCCCGAAGTCATCTTTAACGGCCCTGCGGGTCGCCTCGAAGGCCGTTATCAACCCTCCAAGGAAAAGAGCGCGCCGATAGCGATCATCCTTCATCCACACCCGCAGTTTGGCGGCACGATGAACAACCAGATCGTCTACCAGCTCTTCTATCTTTTCCAGAAGCGCGGCTTCACCACGCTCCGGTTCAACTTCCGCTCCATCGGCCGCAGCCAGGGTGAATTCGACCACGGCGCGGGCGAGCTTTCCGATGCCGCCTCCGCGCTCGACTGGGTGCAGAGCCTGCATCCCGATTCGAAAAGCTGCTGGGTCGCCGGTTATTCCTTCGGCGCCTGGATCGGCATGCAGCTCCTTATGCGCCGCCCGGAAATCGAAGGTTTCATGTCGATTGCGCCTCAGCCCAACACCTACGATTTCTCCTTCCTCGCGCCGTGCCCGTCGTCGGGCCTCATCATCAACGGCGATTCCGACAAGGTCGCGCCTGAGAAGGATGTGAACGGCCTGGTGGAGAAGCTGAAGACCCAGAAGGGCATCCTCATCACCCACCGCACCGTTCCCGGCGCCAACCACTTCTTCAACGGCAAGGTGGACGACCTGATGGGCGAATGCGAGGACTATCTCGACCGCCGCCTCAACGGCGAACTGGTGCCGGAACCGGCGGCCAAGCGCATTCGGTGATTTTGAGCGTATTTAAAGCAGGCCTTGATCGACCTATCATGATCCCCGGCGGGCTGGGTTTACCCCCTCTGCCCTGCCAGGCATCTCCCCCTCAAGGGGGGAGATCAGCTAGACGCCTGCTCTTCGCCCAAGTTTCTACGTTGAAAATGGCAAGAAGCTCGCCGCGATTCGATCTCCCCCCTTGAGGGGGAGATGCCCGACAGGGCAGAGGGGGGTAAACCCAGCCCACCGTCCTCAACTACCCACGCACCAAAACCCCACCCGTCACCGGCTCCTTCACCCCCGTCGTACCGGGATAGGTCAGCGGCAGCCCCTTCAGCGAGCGCACGGCCAGATAGGCCCAGGCCTCCGCCTCCATCGCCCCGCCATCGAAACCCGCCTCTTCCGCAGCAATCACCCGCGCTCCGGACTTCGCGGCAAGGTCTGCAAACTCCGCCATGATCACCGGATTGAGCCGCCCGCCGCCACAGACCACATAGGTTTTCGCAGCTTCGGGCAGATAGCTCGCCGATTTCAGAATGGCGGCCCCCGTCAGATGCGCCAGCGTCCGCGCCCCGTCCGCCAGCGAGACTTCCCCTTTTTTCGGCGGCACGAAATCGCTGCGGTCCAGCGACCGACGGATATTGGCTGAAAAAAACGGGCTTTTCATATAACGCGCCACCAGCGACGCGACGACACTGCCGCCCGCCGCCGTCTTCCCGCCCTTGTCGAAGGCTTTCCCCGTATGCGCCTCGATCCACTGGTCGATCAGCATATTGCCGGGGCCACTGTCGAAAGCGGCAAGCCGCCCCGCCTCACCGATATAGGTGAGATTGGAGATGCCTCCGATATTGACGAAGACGGCCGGCGTTTCGAACCCATCGGGCAGATTGGCGGAAAGCGCCATGTGATAGGCCGGGATCAGCGGCGCACCCTGCCCGCCATGCACCATATCGTTGGCCCGCATGTCGTAAACCACATCGATGCCGGTTTCGGAGGCCAAAAGCGCGCCATCGCCGATCTGCACGGTCAGCGCCTCATCCGGCCGGTGCAGCACCGTCTGACCGTGAAAGCCGATTACGTCGATATCGCCTTGCTGGAGCCGGTGACGATGGAGGAAGGATTTCACCGCCGCCGCATGGGCAAGCGTCAGCTTGCGCTCAGCCTCCACTAGGTCGCCGGGACGTTCGCGCCGTTCACGAATGGCTTTGGCCGTGACCAATGCCTTCTGCCAGATGGCGCGCAGGCCCGGATCATAGGGGAAATACCCACTCGGCCCATGCCGCACCACGCTTTCGCCATCCGTGCGCAAAAGGGCGATATCGATGCCGTCCATCGATGTGCCGCTCATCAGCCCGATTGCCGTTTTGACCTCGCCCACCTGCCGCTCCCCCTGCAATCACGAATCATCATGGAGTGAATCCCGACATTCATGGCCGAAACGGGTGCACATTTCAAAAAACAATGATAAAGCCGCGACGGTCATTGGTTTTCGATGGCCGCAAAGATCAAACCAGAAAGTAAAAGGTTATGTCCAGGTTCAAGTCCGATTTCCTCCGCACGCTCGATGAGCGCGGCTTCATTCACCAGATCTCCGATGAGGCAGGTCTCGACGAACTGTTCGCCAAGGAAACCGTGACCGCCTATATCGGCTATGACCCGACGGCTTCGAGTTTACATGTCGGCCACCTGACCCAGATCATGATGCTGCACTGGATGCAGAAGACCGGCCACCAGCCGATTTCGCTGATGGGCGGCGGCACCGGCATGGTCGGCGATCCCTCCTTCAAGGAAGAAGCCCGCAAGCTGATGACGATCGACATGATCGAGGACAACATCACCTCGCTCAAGCATGTCTTCGCCAACTACCTCGATTACGACCGCGCTAATAATCCGGCGCTGATGATCAACAATGCCGACTGGCTGCGTGGTCTGAACTACCTCGAATTCCTGCGCGATGTCGGCCGCCATTTCTCGGTCAACCGCATGCTGTCCTTCGACAGCGTGAAGACGCGCCTCGACCGCGAGCAGTCGCTGTCCTTCCTCGAATTCAACTACATGATCCTGCAGGCCTACGATTTCGTGGAGCTGAACCAGCGCACCGGCTGCCGCCTGCAGATGGGCGGCT
Organism: Agrobacterium sp. 22-226-1; assembly: GCF_053522345.1. Lineage (NCBI taxonomy): Bacteria > Pseudomonadati > Pseudomonadota > Alphaproteobacteria > Hyphomicrobiales > Rhizobiaceae > Agrobacterium > Agrobacterium sp. 22-226-1. The sequence continues at coordinate 348,672 of NZ_JBNWCP010000004.1, read as the reverse complement.
CGGACCAGTGGGGCAATATCATCAACGGTATCGATCTCGGTCACCGCATGGGGACGCCGCAGCTCTACGCGCTGACCTCGCCGCTGCTCACCACCTCCTCCGGTGCGAAAATGGGCAAGTCGGCTTCCGGCGCCGTGTGGCTGAACAAGGACCTGCTGCCGGTCTATGATTTCTGGCAATACTGGCGCAACACGGAAGATGCCGACGTGGTTCGCTTTGCGAAACTCTTCACCACGCTGCCGATGGATGAGATCGCCCGTATTGCCGCCCTTGGCGGATCGGAAATCAACGAAGCGAAGAAAATCCTCGCGACCGAAGTGACGGCCATCCTGCATGGGCGTGCCGCTGCCGAAGAAGCGGCCGAGACGGCGCGCAAGACTTTCGAAGAAGGTGCGCTCGCCGAAAACCTGCCCTCCATCGAGGTTCCGACATCCGAACTCGATGCCGGCCTCGGCGTTCTATCGCTCATCGTCCGTGCCGGTCTCGCCGGCTCGAACGGCGAGGCCCGCCGCCACGTTCAGGGCGGTGCGGTAAAGATCAACGACATCGGCGTTTCGGATGAGCGCCAGACGGTCGGTTCCGGTGAAATCACCGGCGACGGCGTCATCAAGCTGTCGGTCGGCAAGAAGAAGCACGTTCTGGTTCGCCCGGCGTAAGACTTACAAAAACATCGTGTCGAGGACTGCGAAAGCGGTCCTCGATGCGCCGATACCCCCACTCGTCATGCCGGACTAGATCCGGCATCCAGCCACGGCGCGTCTGCGCCGTGAAAGGGCTCTCGCGCGATCAAGGACTTGATCGCACTGGCCCCCGGATCAGGTCCGGGGTGACGGAGTGCGGGTGCACCCGTTCTCGCCAAACAGCCGCTTGCGCCAAGCTTTGCGACGTTCCATTCACTGAAATTCGAAAATCTGCCGGAAGACGCCCGGCGCGATCAGCGACAGCGGATTGATCGTCAGCTTCGGCTGGTCCGTCTGGCCGGAGAGCTTGAAGGTAATGCCGAGCAAGCCCCGGTCGCGGCCATTGCCGAGGAAGATGCCGATGAAGGGCAGCTCGCCGAACAGCCGGTTCAGGCCATAGGCGGGCATGAAGGTGCCGGTCATGTCCATGCGGCCGCTCTGGTCCTTCAGCAGCCCCTGGAAGGTCGCGCCGATCTGCTCGCCGCGCACGACGCCGTTTTCCACCGCCACCGAACCATTTACGTAAACCAGCCGGGCAAAACCGCGCTGGAATTTTTCCGAACTGACATCGATATTGCGGCGTACCGCATTGTTGAGGCTCCTGCCATCCTCACCCGTCGGCGTGGCGACGATGTCCTGCAGCTTGGCTTCGTTGACGACGGCAAAATTGCGCAGGTCGAGCGATCCGCTCCAGTCGCTGCCATTGGAGGTCGTCAGCGCAAGGTTGAGAAGACCGCCGCGAATGCGGCTGTAGATATTGGCGAAACGGGCGAGCGACCCCGCATCGCTGCTGGTCAGTGTCACGGTTCCCGTCGCCCCGCGATTGGTAGTCTGCGCCACCACCGCCTGGCCGTTGCCGGTGACGCCACGGAAATCGATGGAGCGGACCTTGCCGTCCCGCACGCTGACATCGGAACTGACATTGGCAAGGATTTCGTCGTTGAACCCGTAGACCTTGTCGAATTGCGTCTTGATGGCAAGGGATGGCTGCGAACGCGACGTCCCGTCGCCGCTGCCGGAAGAGCTGCGAAGCTTCGAGAGGAAAGGCCTGACATCGGCGGATTTCCCCGATGCATTGATGATATAGCCGTTCTTCGAAGCGGCGACCGAAACGGCGTAATTATCGGAGGGCGAAAGCTGCACGCGGCTGAGATCGGCTGAAATCAGCCCGTTCTTGCTGAAGGCGATATCGCCGGCAGCGCCGAAGCCGTCGCCGTCGAGCGAGAAGTCGCTGATCGTCGTGCGCCCGTCTCCCATTTCCATGGTGAAGGTGGCGCTGGCGGGAATGCCGATGCCCTTGCTCCAGCCGAGCCCCGGCAGAATGATCGACGCCTTGGTCAGATCGAGCCGGATATCCTGGCGTTTCGGGTCGGCGCCGTCGATTTCAATCGCCGTCGTGCCGCCGAGGACCGTGGAAAGTTCCGGAGCGAGCTTGGCAACCTGGGTTTCGTTCAGGCTTGCCTTCAACGACAGCGTCGGCGCGATATCGCTGTTCTTGCGCACCGGCTCCGTCATCACGATGTCCATCGGCACGTCGTCCACGCGGCCCCTGCCCTCCAGTTTGAGCTGGCGGTCGTCCAGCGTCATGAAACCGTCGAGTGCAGTCACCTTGTGGCCCGCAAAGGGCTTGGTCAGCGACAGGTTCTTCAGATCGAGATCGGCCGTCCACACCGGCGGAGGCGGGTTATGGCTGGAAAGCAGGCCAACGGTCAGGTTGGCATGGGCTTTGACATCGCCGGTGAAATCCTCAGGCTTGAACTGCGTATCCTTGAGCGCATTGATGGGTTTGAGCGCCGCAAGCTCGGCCACGGCATCGGCCGAGCCCGAAACGTTCAGTTCGAGATTTCCGAGCAGCGGCTTGTCGTAAACAGCGGAAATGAGAAAACGGCTGTTTTCCAGCGCGAGCGACCGGTTCGACGGGAAATAGGATGTCCCCCGCTTGATATCGACGGCCATCTTGCCGCCCACGAGATCGAAATGCGCATCGACATCGCGCAACGGCGGAATGTCGCCGGTGGTATTGAGACGCGTATCGTCGATATCGAAACGGATCTGCATTTCGCTTTCGCCGAGCACCAGCGGGCAGCCGGGGCCGCACATCCGTCCCTGCGGAATGAAGATCGCGATTGAACCATTGGTGACGGTGCCGCCGTAGAGATTGGACACCACCCAGTCGCGCGGCTTGTGCGCCATCCAGAACGGCCAGAGCTGCTTGACCGCCGTGGCCTCCATCTTCGGAATTTGCCCGCCGAAGCTGATTTCCGGCGACCCCTGGCCGAACCGGATTTTCAGCGATCCCGCCATGTCTCCGAGCGGGCCTGTCACATAAAGCGAGGGAACGTCGAGCTGCTTCGTCGCCGCCGTAAAATGCCCGTCCGCCTTCAGGCTGAAAGGAACCGGGGCCTCGCCCGAAGCTTCGGACGAAGCAACGGCATTGTCGATCCGCAGCGAAAGGCCGAAACCGTCTTCTGTATCGCTGATTTCACCGGCGACCGGAAGAATTGTCCGCCCGAGCTCCAGCCGCGAATTATCGATGACAAGGGTGCTTTTGGCAAAGTCATAACGCGCATGGACGTTGCCAGCCGTAAAGGTCTGGGACTCGCCGCCGATCATCAGCGTTCCATTGCCAAGGCCGAGCGAAATCTCCAGCCGTGGCTCCTGCCCTTCCATGGCGCGCCGAGCGACAATATTGATACCCGTCTTGACGTTCAGGCCTTCGTGAAGATTTCCGTCGGGATCGTATTTCTCAAGAAACGGGCCGATATCGAAACCGTCGATGCGGGCTTCAAAACCGTCTATCCGGCCACCCGATCCAGAAGTCTGCAGCGACACGCTGGCAATTTCACCGTTAAACAGCGTTTCTCCATCGAGCGAATATCCGCCCTGTTGATCTGGCGTCAGCGACAGTTCACGCACTTCGACGGTGCGCGGCTTGCCCAACTCTCCGGGCGGCAGGTGAACCGAAACGCTGGAAATATCGATTTCCTCGGTTCCGCTGCTCAGAAAAGCCTGAGCGAGCTTGTCGAGCTGCCCGAAGGCCTCCTGCAATTGCTGCGGCACGGCGTCGAGCTTGACGCTGGCGAGATCGAACCCGTTACCCTTGGGCAAAAGCGCCGTATCGAGCTCCATCCCGTCGGCCTCGAGGCTCTCCACCGAGACGCGTCCAGTAAGAAGCGCAAGCGGATCGAGCGCCATGCCGATTGCCCGCGCCCGGCTCATATGCTGGCCGGATTCCTTCTCGATGATATCCACGTCCTCCGCCACCAGCGCAAGGCGCAGCCCGGTGGAAAACCTGATCGCCGAAGAACCGATCCGCGCGCTGTAATGGGGGCCGAGCGCCCTTTCCAGGGCCTGCTGCGCCTGGCTGGAAAGCGTCGCATCGATCGATCCGGTCTCGACGGAAAGAATGATGCCGCCGATGGACAGGAAGGCCAGCACGAAAAGCGCTGCGAAAATCTTGATGAAGGCACGCACCATGGAGCGCGGCGCCGGGCAATGCACGATGATGGGATCTTCGGCCTGCGCCGAAGGAAGATCGTGCAGCGCAATGACATCGCGTCTGCCGAACTTGACCTTTTCACCCCTGACTTCAGCCATACGCCCGTGTTTGCCCTTGAATAGCTTTGTTTCGCCGCAACACCGAAGCGGGATGGCGAAAAGTGTAAGCGGTTTTCGTCCGGAATCCCGCTTTAATTCTTTAGCCCGGATAACGATTGAGATTTAAGATCGTTTCGACCTGAAATCTAAATAGTGATCTGGACGACGCGCGGTTTCGCTATATATCGAATGTGGCGACTTTTCCTCAACATCCCGGCGAAAGAAAGGTAGATTATGACAGACTTGACGATTGGCGGCCCGGCTCCCGATTTTACTTTGCCCCGCAACGGTGAAGGGACGGTGACATTGTCCAAACTGCAAGGCAAGGCCGTCATCCTCTATTTCTACCCGAAGGACGATACTTCCGGCTGCACCGCAGAAGCCATCGACTTCAGCGCGCTGGGGGGCGAATTCGAGGCAGCCAATGCCGTCGTCATCGGCATTTCGCCCGACAGCGTCAAAAGCCACGACAAGTTTGCGGCAAAACATTCGCTTTCCGTCATGCTCGCTTCCGACGAGGAGAGGAAGGTTCTGGAAGCCTATGGCGTCTGGAAGGAAAAAAGCATGTATGGGAAAAAATACATGGGCGTCGAACGCACGACCGTCCTCGTTGCCCCGGATGGAAAAATCGCGGAAATCTGGAACAAGGTGAAGGTCGCGGGCCACGCCCAGGCCGTTCTCGAGGCCGTAAAGAAGCTCTGAGGGACCAACCCGTCGTGACGCCCCCGTTCAAAATCATCTCGCTGCGAGGCGGCGCGACGGATGCCATCGTGAGCGCCGATCTCGACAGAAAGACCGCACTCGCGCAGGAAACGGCGACACGCTGGTTCGAGCGCCGCCTGTCGCTGCGCTCGCCTCTCGACCCGCCGCTGCCTGAGCGGCCGGGCAGGCCCGAGAAGCCGGAACTCGTGCCGCCGACCGCCGTGGAACGCCGCTCCCTACACAGCATCAAGGGCCGCATCGCGCTGCTGCACGCCATCGCCCATATCGAACTCAACGCCGTCGATCTCGCGCTCGATATCGTCGCGCGTTATGCCAGCGAGCCGGTGCCGCATTCCTTTTTCGACGGCTGGATGCAGGTCGCCTTCGAGGAGGCAAAACATTTCCGGCTGGTGCGGGACAGGCTGAGAAGCCTCGGCGCCGACTATGGCGATCTGCCGGCCCATGACGGGCTCTGGCAGGCCGCGCATTCCACCCGCAACGATCTCACTGCACGGCTCGCCGTCGTCCCGCTCATCCTGGAAGCGCGCGGACTGGATGTCACCCCTTCCCTGCAGGCGAAGATGCGCGAGACGGGCGATCTCGAAAGCGCCGCCGTTCTCGATGTCATCTATAATGACGAAAAGGGCCATGTCGCCATCGGCGCGAAATGGTTCCGGTTCCTGTGCGCCCGTGAAAAGAAGGACCCGGCCGCGACCTTCAGGCAGCTGGTGCGCGCGAATTTCCGCGGCCCTTTGAAACCGCCCTTCAACGACATTGCCCGCGCCGAAGCCGGCCTGACGCCCTCCTTTTATCGCTCGCTAACATCCGTCAGCCAATAGCCGACATCGCCAAAAGGCCTCTCCGGCAAAACTTCGTTAACCTTAACGAATTATGATTTCCCTTAAGAAATCGGCCAGTCCGGAGAGAGATTGTGACTGATACGGCGGAAAACCGGGTATTCGGCAAAAAGCGTGAGCCGCACGTGCTCATTCTCGCGCGCGGCGACAGGGTGCGGCATATGACCATCCGTCCGTGGATGGCGGCGCTTGCCGGCTGCACGATCGGCCTTTTCTCGCTCGGTTATCTCGGAGCCACAGGCTATCTCATTTTACGCGACGATCTGATCGGCGCGACCATGGCCCGCCAGACCCGCATGCAGAACGACTATGAAGACCGCATCGCAGCGCTGAGAGCCCAGGTGGACCGCGTCACTTCCCGGCAGTTGCTCGATCAGCAGGTCGTTGAAAAGAAAGTGGAAAAGCTGCTGGAACAGCAGGCGGCGCTGACCTCGCGGCACGGCCGTATGAGCGAATTGCTGGAACGCGCCGAGAACTCCGGCATCGCCGCCTCCCCGGCCGCGCCCTCGTCTCTTTCGAACGCCATGGCGCCGGAAAAACGCGCTGACCTCTCCGGCGGCCTTTCGGCCATTGAAAAGCTGATGACGCCCCGCAAGCCGCAGGCGGAAAAGCCCGCCGCATCGGACAGACGCGCCGCCTATGTACCCGAAGCCGGCGAAACGCCATCCGACCGGGCCGACCGGGTGTTTTCCAAGGTGACCCTGTCGCTGAAGGATATCGAACGCCAGCAGATATCGCGCATCGCCAGACTGACCAGCGACGCCGAGGACAAGGCGAATGCGATGCAGGACATCATCCGGCAGGCGGGCCTGAAAATCGAAGAGAACGGCAATGACGACATAGGCGGCCCCTATGCCGACCCCGAGCGCGGTGACACCGATCCTTTCAACCTGTCGCTCACCAATCTCGACAATGCGCTGAACCGGCTCGACATCGTCAAGGAAACCGCGACCACCCTGCCCTTCGGCAACCCGGCGCCCGGCCGGGCGATCACCAGCCGATTCGGCAACCGGATGGATCCGTTTCTCGGCCGCCCGGCCCTGCATACCGGCATCGATTTTCGTGCCGAGACCGGCGCTGACGTCAAATCCACCGGCGCGGGCAAGGTGACGGTGGCGGAAAATTCCGGCGGCTACGGCAATATGGTCGAGATCGATCACGGCCAGGGCATCTCGACGCGATTCGGCCATCTCTCCGCCATTCTGGTGAAAGCCGGCGACAGGGTCGAGGCAGGCGACGTCATCGGCCGCGCCGGCAGCACCGGCCGCTCCACCGGTCCGCATGTGCATTACGAGGTGCGCCGCAACGATACGCCGGTTGATCCCATGCGGTTCCTGATCGCCGGAACGGAACTCAAAACCTATTTAAAATAGCAGCCCGATTTTAATGCTTTTTTTGCGCTTTTTACGATAAATCGCGAAAATCTGCACCAAAGGCCCAGAAGCCCCGCCCGAACCCCGCTGTTTCGCGCGCTTTTCCCGTTGTTTCCTTGACTTTCCGGCAATTTGGGCATATCCCCGCGCCAAGTCTTTGCAAGTGCCGTCGCGGCACGCAGGTGTTCTTACCGAACCAGAACGGAAAAAGTTCTTCCTTTGACAACATTCTCTGATCTTGGCCTGAGCCAAAAAGTTCTTTCCGCTATTGCAGATGCCGGCTACACGACGCCGACACCCATTCAGGCTGGCGCCATTCCGCCGGCGCTGGAAAAGCGTGATATCTGCGGTATCGCACAGACCGGCACGGGCAAAACCGCGTCCTTCGTTCTGCCGATGCTCACCCTGCTCGAGAAGGGCCGCGCCCGCGCCAGAATGCCGCGCACGCTGATCCTCGAGCCGACCCGTGAGCTGGCAGCGCAGGTGGCGGAGAACTTCGAGAAATACGGCAAGAATCACAAGCTGAACGTCGCCCTGCTCATCGGCGGCGTTTCCTTCGAAGACCAGGACCGCAAGCTTGAGCGCGGCGCCGATGTGCTGATCTGCACCCCCGGCCGCCTTCTCGACCATTGCGAGCGCGGCAAGCTTTTGATGACCGGCGTGGAAATCCTCGTCATCGACGAAGCCGACCGTATGCTGGATATGGGCTTCATTCCCGATATCGAGCGCATCGCCAAGATGATCCCGTTCACCCGGCAGACGCTGTTCTTCTCGGCCACCATGCCGCCGGAAATCCAGAAGCTTGCTGATCGATTCCTGCAGAACCCCGTTCGCGTCGAAGTCGCCAAGCCCTCCTCCACGGCAAAGACCGTTGCCCAGCGCATCGTCGCCGCGCACAACAAGGACTATGAAAAGCGCGCCGTGCTGCGCGATCTCGTCCGCGCCGAAGAAGCCGAACTGAAGAACGCCATCATCTTCTGCAACCGCAAGAAGGATGTGGCCGACCTGTTCCGCTCGCTTGACCGTCACGGTTTTTCCGTCGGCGCGCTGCATGGCGATATGGACCAGCGTTCGCGCACCACGATGCTGCAGAACTTCAAGGACGGCAATCTGAAGCTGCTCGTCGCCTCCGATGTTGCCGCACGCGGCCTGGACATCCCCGATGTCAGCCACGTCTTCAACTTCGATATTCCCATTCATTCGGAAGACTATGTCCACCGCATCGGCCGTACCGGCCGTGCCGGCCGCTCCGGCAAGGCTTTCACCATCGTCACCAGGAGCGACACGAAGTATCTCGACGCGATCGAAAAGCTGATCGGCGAAAAGATCGAGTGGCAGAACGGTGACCTCTCCACCCTTCCCGCGCCGATGGAAAGCTTTGAAAGCAATTCCGGCCGCCGGGGCAAGGAACGGGGCGGCAGGGGCCGCGACCGCAACCGTCGCGACGCAGCGCCGGTCGAAAACATCAATCAGGGTGCACAATCCGCTGCGGACACGGACATCGCGGCTCATGGAGACGACAAGGTGAAAGCAGAACGCAAGCAGGAAAAGACCCCGCGCAATTCCGACCGCAACAGCCGCAATCCGCTGCACGCCAATGACGACAACCGCGACCGCCGCCGCCATTATCGCGACCATGACGATGGCCCGACACCGGTTGGTTTCGGCGACGACATCCCCGCCTTCATGCTGATCGTGGCCAACGCCAAGGCCTGACCGCGGGAATGGACAGCATGACGCCGACCGCCAGGCCAGGTCTCGATTTTCCGGGTGTCGGCGTCGGCCTCGCCATCATGCGTGACGGCCGCGTGCTTTTATGCCGGCGCCTGAAGGCGCCGGAAGCCGGATACTGGAGCATTCCGGGCGGCAAGGTCGATCACCTTGAAACTTCGCTTGCCGCGGCACGCCGCGAGGCCGAAGAAGAAACCGGGCTCAAGATCGGCACCGTGGAATTTCTCTGCCATAGCGAATTCATCGATACGGAAGATCGCCACCACTGGGTTTCGCTGATCTTCGTCACCCGCGATGCGCAGGGTGAGCCGGCACTGACCGAACCCGACAAGCTTTCCGCCATCGGCTGGTTCGATCCGGATAAGCTTCCCGAACCCATCTCCGCCTTTGCCAGGGACGCCCTGGCCGCCCTGAAATAAAGCCGCACAGGCAGCCGGTCGAACTCGCTTGCGGGCGACAATTGCCGTCAACGGGCATTTTCAAGCAGTCATATTGATCTGTACGTCGGAGCCGGCTTCGCCCCCTCCGCGCGATATCTTTTCCATAAATTCGAAAATGAAAGAACGTCTTTGCGCGGGACTTTTCTAATTCAATTTTAAATTGCTTAAATTAGCTACATGTAAAAAACCGCCCCAGTTTCCCGAAGCGGTTTATACGTAATAAAAAAAAATAGAATATGAAATTCAATATAGTCTGGCAGTGCTTATAATCGGAACACTTTCCGAGGCCTGTTATGGCCAATTTCAGTCGTCCCCTGAAACAGTTATATCTAAGCCAATCATTTACTTTCCGTCAAGCAAATCTTCTCGCAAATGCGAAAAAAACATGGCGGAAAAGAGGTGAACGATGGGAAGGTTTATATATTTACGTTATATATCAATAAATTACAAATATGAAAATAAAATGTGCATCTTTTTGTGCTGCACTTTAAAAAGCAGAAACGCGGACCGACTTTTTCTAAACTGTGCTTATACGCGCCACATGTAATGGATTTATGAAGTAACGCCCGCCGCGACAATGATGTGAAATACTTCTCCACCCATCCGGCGCAGGAGCGAATTGCTGGTCGGCAAAAATAATCCTTCAATAAAGACATGGTGCGCAATTATATCGGACAGCAACAACTACAAGCTGCGACGACGACCCGCGCTCTCGAATCGGACAACTTCAGAGCAAATCCGCCGTCCCGCGGATGGCGATATGCGAATATGATGGAACATCGGCGATTTTTCCTTTGGAAAACCGGTTGTTGCCGATAAACATCAAGCCGGGACAACAGGATTTCTATCACGTCATGCTTTCACTTCGCCTGCTAACGATCATCGCCGGTTTTGCCCTTGCGGGCTCAGCAAGCGCGGCATCGATTGGCATTGTTGCGCCACAGAGCGGTCCTTACGAACTTCTGGGGCAGCAGGTGCGGCAGGGTGCGAAGGCGGCGGCGGCAAAGCTCGGGCTGGATGTCGTCGAAATCCATGAAAGCTGCGAAGATGGCAGCGGCGGCGCCATTGCCGATGGCCTCGTGGCCGCCAAGGTCAGCGCCGCAATCGGTTTCTTGTGCACCGAAACGCTTCAGGATGTCCTGCCGCCGCTGAAAGCGGCCGCCATTCCCGCCATCACGCTTTCCAGCCGCGCGCCGATCCTGATGGAAGACGCCCTGAAATACGGCTGGCCACTCTTTCGCCTCGCCCCGTCAGACAGGGCCGAATCGGACAGGATCGCGGAGATCATCCTGCGCGACTGGAAGGGACACTCCATCGGACTTGTGGATGACGGCACGATCTACAGTCGCGAGCTGGTCGACCGCATCCGCTCGTCGCTCGAGGAAAACGGTCTGAAGCCCACCCTTGCCGATACGATGCGTCCCAACCAGGAACAGCAGGTGGCGCTGGTGCGCCGGCTGGCGCGCACCGGCATTTCCCATGTCTTCGTCGGCGCGGAACGCAACGACGTCGCCATCATTGCCAGAGACGCCGGGTCGGAGAACATTCCCCTCACCGTCATGGGCGGCGATGCCATGAATGCGGCCAACAATCCGGTCCCTTTGGCCGCGAATGTGCTGGCGGTCACCCGCCCGGCCTATGATACCCTGCCATCGGCCCAGGCGGTTGCCGGCGAACTGCGCGGCGCCGGCATCGAGCCGGAAGGTTACGTCCTGCCGGCCTATGCGGCAGCGGAACTCACCGCCGCCGTTGCGGAAGCCACGCAGGCGCAGTCGAAACCCGCGCCGGAGATACTGGCGGGCGGCACCCTTTTCAAAACCGTTCTCGGCGATCTCGGCTTCAACCCGTCGCATGACCTTTTGGACAATCCCTATCGCCTGCAGCGATGGAACGGCCAGCGCTTCGAACCGGCGGATAAGGCTGAAAGACAATAGGCGAAACCCGCACCGCCGAAAATTCGAGGAAACGCAGCTGAAAACCGCCGGCAACCGCGCCGCCAGCCGTTTCAAACCCCGATACTTGGTGTTAAAGGCAGCTTACGCAACGCGTCGAGAGGAGTTTGCCCCATGTCCCTGCCCATCCGCATAGCCCCGTCCATTCTGGCTGCCGATTTCGCCAAGCTCGGACAGGAAGTCGCCGATGTCACGGAAGCGGGCGCGGACTGGATTCATCTCGATGTGATGGATGGCCATTTCGTCCCCAACATCTCCTTCGGGCCGGATGTCATCAAGGCGCTGCGGCCGCACAGCATGGCCTTCTTCGACTGCCATCTGATGATCGCACCCGTCGACCCGTACCTCGAAGCCTTCGCCAAGGCGGGCTGCGACAGCATCACCGTGCATGCCGAAGCCGGGCCTCACCTGCACCGCTCGCTGCAGACGATCCGCGGGCTCGGCAGAAAGGCCGGCGTGACGCTAAACCCCGCAACACCGCTTTCGGTCATCGAAAACGTGCTTGATGATGTCGACCTCGTCCTGATCATGAGCGTCAATCCCGGTTTCGGCGGGCAGAAGTTCATTCCGGCCATGCTGGACAAAATCCGCGCGGCAAAGGCCATGATCGGCGACCGGCCGATCGAACTCGAAGTGGATGGCGGCGTGACGGCGGAAACCGCAGGCGCGATCGTTGCCGCCGGTGCGAATGCGCTGGTGGCCGGCTCGGCCATATTCAAGGGCGACGGCGTTGCCGACTACCGCAAGACGGTCGCGCAACTGCGCCACGCAGCGGAAGCCGCGCGGACATAATCGCCGCCGCCGAAGGGGCACGGCAAGGCGTTGGGGGATCGGCATGGAGAGCGACAGGCGGGGTTTCCGTGACACGGCTTCGGCAGCGCTGTTTCCGCTGCTCGGCGCGCTTGTCTGGGCCGTCTGTTCCAGCGCCGCCGCCGCTATCGGCCTCTATGTCAGGAACCGGCTGGAAACCGACCATGCCGCCGACATCATCATGCTTTTCTTCGCGGGCGGCCTCTTCGGCTGGCTGCTGGCCATGGCGGCGCTGCACCTTCTCCTTGCTTCCGCCGCCCTGCCGCTGCGTTTTGCGGCGGCCTGTCTTGCCATCGCTTTTTTCACGCTGGCAGTTGCGGCGGCGTTTTTCGCTTTCGAGTACCGTATTTTCTATGCGCAATGGCACGCGCCGGCATTCTCCCGCATCTGGTTTTTCCAGCAGCTCTTCACATCGCTCGGCGCGATTTACCAGTTCTGCATTCTCGGCCTTGGCTTATATTTTCCCTTTGCCATCGTTCCGCTCCTGCCTGCGGGCGCAATCCTCTGCCGACGTGCGCAACGAGCAACAGAGGCATGTAGCTTGATAGATTGAGATTACCGGAACACTTTGCTAAACGGGCAGCAAAATTCCTCCACAAAGAAAGTCATTGCCATGATCCCTCGTTACTCCCGGCCGGAAATGGTCGCCATCTGGTCGCCGGAAACAAAGTTCCGCATCTGGTTCGAGATCGAGGCATATGCCTGTGACGCACTTGCCGAACTCGGCGTCATCCCGAAGTCCGCTGCCCAGACCATCTGGGAAAAGGGCGGCAGCGCCACATTCGACGTCGCCCGCATCGATGAGATCGAGGCCGTCACCAAGCATGACGTCATCGCCTTTCTTACCCATCTCGCCGAATTTGTCGGTCCCGACAGCCGTTTCGTGCATCAGGGCATGACCTCATCGGACGTGCTCGATACCACGCTCAACATCCAGCTCGTGCGCGCCGCCGACCTGCTGCTCGCCGATATGGACCGGGTGCTCACCGCGCTGAAGACCCGCGCCTTCGAACACAAGAACACGGTGCGCATCGGCCGCAGCCACGGCATCCATGCCGAGCCGACCACCATGGGCCTGACCTTCGCCCGCTTCTATGCCGAGATGCACCGCAACCGCGAACGCCTCGTTAATGCCCGTGCGGAAATCGCCACGGGCGCGATCTCCGGCGCCGTCGGCACCTTCGCCAATATCGACCCGCGCGTTGAAGAACATGTCTGTGCCAAGCTCGGCCTCATCCCCGAGCCGGTCTCCACGCAGGTCATCCCGCGTGACCGCCACGCCATGTTCTTCGCCACGCTCGGCGTCATCGCCTCGTCGATTGAAAACGTCGCTATCGAAATCCGCCACATGCAGCGCACCGAGGTTCTGGAAGCGGAAGAATTCTTCTCGCCGGGCCAGAAGGGCTCGTCCGCCATGCCGCACAAGCGCAACCCGGTTCTGACCGAAAACCTGACCGGCCTTGCCCGTCTGGTGCGCATGTCTGTCGTCCCGGCCATGGAAAACGTTGCGCTCTGGCACGAGCGCGATATCAGCCACTCCTCCGTTGAGCGCGCCATCGGCCCCGACACCACTGTCACTCTCGATTTCGCGCTGAACCGTCTGGCCGGCGTCATCGAAAAGCTGGTGATCTACCCGGACAACATGCTGAAGAACATGAACAAGTTCCGCGGCCTCGTGCATTCGCAGCGCGTTCTCCTGGCGCTGACGCAGGCTGGCGTATCGCGTGAAGACGCCTACCGTCTGGTACAGCGCAACGCCATGAAGGTCTGGGAACAGGGCGCCGATTTCCTTGAGGAACTGCTGGGTGACGAGGAAGTGCGCGCCGCACTTCCCGAAGAGGTGATCCGCGAAAAGTTCGACCTCGGCTACCACACCAAGCATGTCGACACGATCTTCACCCGCGTCTTCGGAAACGCCTGAGACTTGAACTGAGTTTGAGACCTTGAAGTTAATGCCGCCGCGACCTTGATCGCGGCGGCATCACAACACAGATATGGGCGCATGAAAGTTTCAGAAGCAGATATCCTGATCGTCCCCGGTTATACCAATTCCGGCCCCGACCACTGGCAGAGCCGCTGGGAGCGCAAGCTTTCCACCGCACGCCGCGTCGAGCAGGCCGAATGGTCCAAACCCGTGAAGGAAGACTGGGTCGCCCGGCTGGTGGAAGAGGTCAATGCCTCCACCAGACCCATCGTCCTCGTCGCCCATTCGCTTGGCGTGCCAACCGTCATCCACGCCCTGCCGGAAATCGGCAAGAAGGTGTCCGGCGCGCTGTTCGTCGCGCCGCCCGATGTCGCCAATCCCGATATCCGGCCGAAGCACCTGATGACCTTCGGGCCTTACCCGCGCGACCCGCTGCCTTTCCCGGCGATCACCATCGCCAGCCGCAACGATCCTTTCGGCTCCTATGAACATGCCGATGACATTGCCGCCGCCTGGGGCTCGCTTTTGATCGACGCCGGCATGTCCGGCCATATCAACACCGAGTCGGGCCATGGTCCGTGGCCGGAAGGGGGTATGGTCTTCGCGCAGTTTTTGAGCCGGCTGAAGGCTGTCGAGCCCTGACGGCGCCGGCACTGCGGACTGCCTCCCCTTCGATCAGCCCCGGAAGCCTAATTTCAGGGCGCAGCGGTTTCCCCGGCCTGTCACAAGAATTGAAGGGAAATATGCGAGCCGCATTGTAGAATGCACTCTTTTCCTTTATGGGACCGCTTCAAAGACCAAACGCAACGCCACCAGAATCGGCGTCAACCAAGAGACCTGCAATTATGAACCGTCGCCGCCGTATTTACGAAGGCAAGGCCAAGATCCTCTACGAGGGTCCGGAGCCAGGCACGCTTATCCAGTTCTTCAAGGACGATGCGACCGCCTTCAACAAGAAGAAGCATGAAGTCATTGACGGCAAGGGCGTGCTGAACAACCGTATCTGCGAATACGTCTTCACGCATCTGAACAAGATCGGCATTCCCACGCACTTCATCCGCCGCCTCAACATGCGCGAGCAGTTGATCAAGGAAGTGGAGATGATCCCGCTCGAAGTCGTCGTGCGCAATGTCGCTGCCGGCTCGCTGTCGAAGCGCCTCGGCATCGAGGAAGGCGTGGTTCTGCCGCGCTCCATCATCGAATTCTACTATAAGTCCGATGAGCTCGAAGACCCGATGGTCTCCGAAGAGCACATCACGGCTTTCGGCTGGGCCAACCCCGCCGAGCTCGATGACATCATGGCGCTCGCCATCCGCGTCAACGACTTCCTCTCCGGCCTGTTCCTCGGCGTCGGCATCCAGCTTGTCGATTTCAAGATCGAATGCGGCCGTCTTTTCGAAGGCGACATGATGCGCATCATCCTCGCCGACGAGATTTCGCCCGATAGCTGCCGCCTGTGGGACATCGAGACCCAGAAAAAGATGGACAAGGACCTGTTCCGCCGCGACATGGGCGGGCTTCTCGAAGCCTATTCCGAAGTCGCGCGCCGTCTCGGCATCATCAATGAAAACGAACCGATCCGCGGCACCGGTCCAGTCCTGGTAAAGTAATATCGGCCTCGTGAAGTAATATTGGCCTAACAAGGTAAAATCAGGAGAAGATCAGGTGATCAAGGCACGGGTGACTGTTACGCTGAAGAACGGCGTTCTCGATCCGCAGGGCAAGGCAATCGAAGGCGCGCTCGGCAGCCTCGGTTTCGGTGGCGTTGGCCATGTCCGTCAGGGCAAGGTCTTCGACCTGGAGCTGGAAGGCGCCGACAAGGCCAAGGCCGAGACCGACCTGAAGGCAATGTGCGAAAAGCTTCTGGCCAATACGGTCATCGAAAACTACGCCATCGCCATCCTCTGAAGCCCAGGAGCCGCTCCGATGAAATCCGCTGTCGTCCAACTTCCCGGCCTCAACCGCGACCGCGACATGATCGCGGCGCTGACGAAAATCTCCGGAAGCGCGCCCGTCACCATCTGGCAGACGGAAACGGATATTCCCGACGTCGACCTGATCGTCATCCCGGGCGGCTTCTCCTATGGTGACTATCTGCGTTGCGGCGCCATCGCCGCCCGCATGCCGGTCATGCAGGCCATTCGCGAAAAGGCCGAAAAGGGCGTCAAGGTTCTCGGCGTCTGCAACGGCTTCCAGATTCTGGTCGAGGCGGGCATGCTGCCGGGCGCGCTGATGCGCAACGCCTCGCTGAAATTCGTCTGCCGCGAAGTGAAGCTCGAAGTCGCCAACAACGACACGGATTTCACCCGCGCTTACGACAAGGGCCAGATTCTGCGCTGCCCCGTCGCCCATCACGACGGCAACTACTTCGTCGAAGCCGACGAGCTGAAGGCGATGGAAGACAACGGCCAGGTGGTGTTCCGTTATGCCGACGGCACCAACCCCAACGGTTCGCTGAACGACATCGCCGGCGTCATCAACGCCAGGGGCAATGTCCTCGGCATGATGCCGCATCCGGAAAACCTGATCGAAGCCGCCCATGGCGGCAATGACGGTCGCGGCCTCTTCGCTTCGGCGCTCGGCGTCGTCGCAGCCTGATAGACCGGGCGGGCCTCGAGCCCGCCTTTTTTGATGCCGGCTTTCGGCGCCGTTTCGGCCTCTCTTCTGGATGACCTGATGCCCCGTCTTCTTCGACACAATGCCTACAAGGCCACCGGACTGATCCTCGCTGCCGCCGCACTCGCAGCCTGCCAACCGAAACCGCAGCCTTCCTCCTCCGTCTCCCGCGCGGCCCTGCCGACCATGGAACGGATCGCGCTTGGCGCGAATGCCTGCTGGTTCAAATCGGGCGACGCGGCGTTCAAGGCCTATCGCCTGGCGCCGGAACTCAACTCCTTCTCCGGCCGTCCGCGCATCCTGCTCGTGCCGCGCAACAGCCCGGAATCGCGCCCCATGCTGGTGGTTCAGGCAGAAGGCAACCCGGCAAAGCTCGATGCTTTCGGCCCCGTGATGAACGAAGCCCTTTCCGGCCGCATCGCAACCGACGTCAAGCGCTGGGCGACCGGCGGCAAAGGCTGCTGATCGACAGGCACCGGCACCCCGTGAGAACGCGGCCGGCATAAAAAAACCCGCCAGCGCCGGTTGGGATTGGCGTGGCGGGTTGCCGAATGGCTGCTTGGCGCCGGGGAAAGAAGGCGCCGCTCTCCGACAAAAAATCAAAGCGGCCGCGGCGGCCAGGAAAACAGCCGGGATTTCGCCGCCTCCTTCAAGGCTTCATCCCGCGTAACGCCGATATCGTCCAGCAGATCGTCCGAAAGTTCCCGCAGGGCAAAACGTCCCTGACGTTTCCGCTGCCATGAGGACACGCCCGCAATCAGGCGACCAATAAGCGTGTGGGCGATCCTGGCCGGAAAGGGCGCCGGTGCGACCATGTCGCCAGCATCGCGGAACACGCGTTCCCGTTCGTAGCCGTCAGGATAGAGTGTATCCGCTGTCGAAAGGTATTGATCCATCTTGCGCATATTGCACCTATTGTCTCCGTGCGTTTGGCCTCATTCAATGCAGACAATAAATACAATTGACTTGAGAGTAGATACAATGCATAAATTGTCACCATGACAAATTGGCTTCCCGACATTACCGAGGGCGATGGCCCGATTTACCTGCGCCTCGCCGACAGTATCGAAGGCGCGATTTCCGACGGCATCCTGCAGGCCGGTTCGAAACTGCCGCCGCAGCGCAATCTTGCCTACGATCTCGGTGTGACAATCGGCACAATCAGCCGGGCCTATGCGCTGATCCATGAGCGTGGCCTCGTCAGCGGTGAGGTCGGACGCGGCACCTATGTCAATGAGCGCAAGACCCCTGCCCCGTCATTGCCCATGGAGCCGACAACGGCCGCCTTCGGCAGCACGCGCCACGCCGTCGACACCAGCGCCGAATTCCGGTTGAACACCACCGCCGCGCCGGATGTCGGCCAGAGCGGGCTGATCGCCCGGCACATCGAGGCGGTGACCAGAGAGCATCCCCACGACATTACCAATTATGCCCGCTCGTTTCCCGACAACTGGTGTATGGCGGGCGTTCGCTGGCTTTCCCAGAACGGCTGGTCGCCGAAGCCGGAAAACATCGTTTCGACGCTTGGCGCCCATGCGGCGGTGATGAGCGTGATGTCCGCGATGACCGCGCCGGGCGACCGCATCGTCTTCGAACCCGTCACCTATTCCCACATCAGCCGCAGCGCCGCCCTTGCCGGCCGGCGGGTGACGCTGGTGGAGGTGGATGAGAACGGTATTGTCCCGGATGATTTCGAACGCGTCTGCGCCCAGCAGCATCCCAAGATGATCTTCCTGATGTCGTCCGGCCAGAACCCGACCTGCGCCACCCTGCCGGAAGAGCGCCGCCGCGCGATTGCCGATATCGCGCGCCGCTACGGCGTGTGGATCGTCGAGGACAATCTTTATGGCGCGATGACGCGCGATGCGATCCCGCTGATTGCCGAATTCGCGCCCGACATTACCTTCGTCGTCGGCGGCCTGTCGAAATCCGTCGCCGCCGGCGTACGCGGCGGCTGGGTCGCCTGTCCCGCGCAATATTCCTCGCGCATCCGTATTTCCCACTCGATGATGACGGGCGGCCTGCCCTTCATGCTGGCCGAACTGAATGCGCGCCTCGTCAATAGCGGCGACGCCCACGATATCCGCAAGGATTGCATCGCCGAACTGAACGGGCGCGAGGCGATTGCCCGGCGCGTCTTTACCGGGCTGGACTTCAATTCGCTGCCCGATATCGCCTTCCTGTGGCTGAGACTGCCCGAACCATGGCTTTCCGGCACCTTCCGCAGCGCAGCGATGAAGGAAGGCGTGCTGATCGATGACGAGGACGAGTTCAAGGCCGGCCGGACGGACAAGGTTTTCCACCGCATCCGCATCAGCTTTTCCGGGCCCTCCACCCGCGAGGAGCTGACCCATGCCTTCGGCATCCTCCGCCACCTGCTGGATAACGGCTCCGCCGGCTATGAAAGCGTGGCCTGATACGGGTCGCAGCGTTGCGGGCACCGCCCGCAACGGGTGAATAACCGCATAAACCACCAATTAGCCGGCAAAGCGGCGCATTTTCCTGTCGCACCATGGAGCCTCTTGCGCTAAAGAACCGGAAACTTTCCTCGGCTCGAACCGCGTGAGACCTATGTCTATCTCAAACTCCATCAAGATCACCCCGGAACTCGTTGCATCCCACGGGCTGAAGCCCGACGAATACCAGCGTATCCTCGACCTGATCGGACGGGAGCCGAGCTTTACCGAGCTTGGCATCTTCTCGGCCATGTGGAACGAGCACTGCTCCTACAAGTCCTCCAAGAAGTGGCTGAAGACCCTGCCGACCAAGGGTCCGCGCGTCATTCAGGGCCCTGGCGAGAACGCCGGCGTGGTCGATATCGACGATGGGGACTGCGTCGTCTTCAAGATGGAAAGCCACAACCACCCGTCCTATATCGAGCCCTATCAGGGTGCGGCAACCGGTGTCGGCGGCATCCTGCGTGACGTCTTCACCATGGGCGCCCGCCCCATCGCCGCCATGAACGCGCTCCGCTTCGGCGCGCCCGACCATCCGAAGACCCGCCACCTCGTGGCCGGCGTCGTCGCCGGTGTCGGCGGTTACGGCAATTCCTTCGGTGTGCCGACCGTTGGCGGCGAGGTGGAATTCGACCCGCGTTATAACGGCAACATCCTCGTCAACGCCTTTGCCGCCGGTCTTGCCAAGTCCAACGCGATCTTCCTTTCGGAAGCCAAGGGCGTCGGCCTGCCGGTCGTTTATCTCGGCGCAAAGACCGGCCGCGACGGTGTCGGCGGTGCGACCATGGCGTCCGCCGAATTCGACGAATCCATCGAGGAAAAGCGCCCGACCGTTCAGGTCGGCGACCCCTTCACCGAAAAGTGCCTGCTGGAAGCCTGCCTCGAGCTGATGAAGACCGGTGCGGTCATCGCCATTCAGGACATGGGTGCGGCCGGCCTCACCTGCTCGGCTGTCGAAATGGGCGCCAAGGGCGATCTCGGCATCGAGCTTGACTTGAACGCCGTACCGGTGCGCGAAGAGCGGATGACGGCTTACGAAATGATGCTCTCGGAAAGCCAGGAGCGCATGCTCATGGTTCTCGAACCTTCCAAGGAAGAGGTCGCCAAGGCGATCTTCGTCAAGTGGGGTCTGGACTTCGCTATCGTCGGCAAGACCACCGATGATCTGCGTTTCCGCGTGCTGCACAATGGCGAGGAAGTCGCCAACCTGCCGATCAAGGAACTGGGCGATCAGGCCCCGGAATATGACCGCCCGTGGACACCCGCCAAGGTGCCCGCGCCGCTGGCGGAAAACGACGTCCCCGCCGCCGATATCGCCGATGCGCTGGTGTCGCTGGTCGGTTCGGCCAACAATTCCTCGCGCCGCTGGGTTTACGAACAGTATGACACGCTGATCCAGGGCAATTCGCTGCAGCTTCCCGGCGGCGACGCCGGCGTGGTTCGCGTCGAAGGCCATGACAAGAAGGCGCTCGCCTTCTCCTCCGACGTGACGCCGCGTTATGTTGAGGCCGACCCGTTCGAAGGCGGTAAGCAGGCCGTCGCCGAATGCTGGCGCAACATCACCGCAACCGGCGCTTTGCCGCTGGCGGCAACCGACAACCTCAATTTCGGCAACCCGGAAAAGCCCGAGATCATGAGCCAGCTGGTCCATGCCATCAAGGGCATCGGCGAAGCCTGCCGTGTGCTGGAATTCCCGATCGTTTCCGGCAACGTCTCGCTCTATAACGAGACCAACGGTCAGGCGATCCTGCCCACCCCCACCATCGGCGGCGTCGGCCTCCTGAAGGACTGGGGCCGCATGGCGCGCATCCGTTTCGCCGCCGCTGACGACGTGGTGCTGCTGGTCGGCGCCCCTGCCGGCCTCGGCACGCACATCGCCCAGTCGGTTTACATGCGTGACATTCATGGCCGCATCGATGGTCCGGCGCCGCATGTCGATCTGGCCGCTGAAAAGAACAACGGCGATTTCGTCCGCAGCCTCATCACCGACGGTCTTGCCACCGCCGTTCATGATTGCTCCTCGGGCGGTCTGGCACTTGCAGTCGCCGAAATGGCGATTTCGTCGGGCATCGGCGCGACCATCGACGCGGTCGAAGGCCACAACCCGGTCCTCACCTTCTACGGCGAAGATCAGGGCCGTTACGTTCTGACGGTCAAAAAGGCCGATCTCGACGAGGTGCAGACAGCGGCGAAGGCGGCGGGCGTTTCCTGCCCGGTCATCGGCGTTACCGGCGGTTCCACCGTAAAGCTGGGCACGGCGCGGGCTGTCGAGATTAAAGAATTGCACTTGGCCTATGAATCGTGGTTCCCTCAATTCATGGACGGCGAAACTTTGCTCGCCGCAGAATGAATTAAGGAGAAACACCATGCCCATGAAACCCGGCGACATTGAAGACATGATTAAGGCGGGAATTCCCGGGGCAAAGGTCACGATCCGCGATCTGGCCGGTGATGGCGATCATTACGCGGCGGAAGTCGTTGCGGAAGCATTCAAGGGCAAGACCCGCGTGCAGCAGCACCAGATGGTCTATGACGCGCTGAAGGGCAATATGGGCGGCGTTCTGCATGCCCTTGCCCTGCAGACCTCGGCTCCCGAATGATTGCGCCCGTGAAAGCGGTTCCGGCAACAGACCGTCTCTGTCCCGCCTGCGGCAGAGCGTGAAACCTGCGGAATAAATCAAGGCCCGCGTGATACTCTCACGCGGGCCTTTTTTCATGTCCGGCCGAATGGGTCGTCGCCGCTTACAAGGCGGGCGGCGTCTGCGAATCCAGAGCGGCGAAGGAGGCGGCAGGCAAAGGCCCCGCCGTCAGCAGGGTAAAATCGTAACCGGATCTGCGGTCCGGCCCCAGCACATATTGCCGGTGCATGCGCAGGAAGTTGCGCTTGTTCTTCTTATAACGATCCGGCGAGAGCGAATGCTTGAAACGGATCGGTACGATCTTCGGCTGCGGCGCATCCCTGTGACCGGTCAGGCCCACGGTATTGCACCGGTAAAGATGAATCGGATCGGTCAGGCATTGGATATCGAACCATGTCACCTCCGGGTGACGCGCAATCGAACCGACGCTCTCGCGAAGCCGGTCCGCGCTCGACAGGAACGCACATTGCAGCGCCGCGCCGCCCAAGGTCGCAAAGGACAGTTTCCGGCCATCCAGCGCATCCGGCTTCAGTTCCAGCACACGGCCAATCACGGCGAGCGCAAGGCTGGCGCCCATGCTGTGCGACACCACCAGAACCTCATCCGCGGGCTGCTCCAGCGCTGTCAGAACGAGCGCTGCCCTCTCCTCGATCCAGTCACGGGCCATCGGCTCATCGCGGCCGACCGCGAGCGCGAACCGCCAGTCCGCATAAAGATGCAGGGTATGAAACCGCTCCGCAAATGGCAGGAAAGCCTTCACGAAAAACAGGGCGGCGACGGGAAGGCTGATCGCCAAGAACCAGAGAGGTAGAGCGAAAATTAAGGGCACCAGGGCAATAGCCGCCGCAAGCGCACCGCCGACAAGCATCAGCAGAAACGGAAAGATGAAGAACAGGCCAAAACGCCAGGCGTGGCGGAAGTAACGCGCCGCACCGCCCTCGGCGATGATGCCGGCTCCGGCCTTGAAACCGAGCCAGATCTGCCGCCAGACGGGCTCATCCCGCAATTGCGATATCACCGCATTATGGTCGTAAACGAAAATGTCGGAGCGCGTCCGCCAGTCGCCCGCCGAGGCCTCCACCGTGAATGTTTCGCCCCCGGGCGCATTCTCCAGCGGCCCCACGGCATAATCGACATCCCATGTCTTGCCGGAGAGCGCCGCCGCCCGCTGGTAACGCAGATGATGGGCGGCCGCATCGAGCGGATCGAAACCGGGGAAATAAAGAACAAGTCGTGATTTGACGGCTGGCATGCATGAACCTTCGGCCGGAGCATTTCCAGTAAAAGCGCAATCGCTTTTACGTCAGGACAATGCGTAAAAACAAAGAGATAGCGCGCTTTTGCGTTTCGGAAGAAAGCAAATGCGCGCTAGAGACACCCGAAAGGATCGCTTGATACAGCGGGCGATGCACGTATAGTAAAAATCGCGACGGAAATGTGATTTATTTATCGGTGAGGGAAATTTGTCTGGCATCGTCGATCAAGTACTCAACGGCGTCGTCAAGGGCGCGCTGTCTGAAATACTCACCAAGACTGGCATCCGCAAGACCCGCCGCACGCGTCGGACGAAAAGCACCGGCTCGCTGGCCGGCGGCATCGTCGGCTCCGTTCTGGAAGCCGCGATCAACGCCGCCGTCAAACCCAAGCCAGCCAAGAAACAGGTGAGCAAAAGACGCACGGCCGCTGCCCGCAGCCGACAGAGATATAAATGATGCGTCGTCTCCGCCTGCTCCCCATTTTTTCGCTACTGGCGATTTCGGGACCGCTGCAAGGCAATGCAGAGGTTGAAGACGGCAAAGACGTTAAAGTCGGCTTCATCGTCACGCTTGCTAGCGCTGAGAGGATATCGGGCACAGCGCTGTGCAAAACCGGAAAAACTTGCCGGCTCGTAGAACAGGAAAACCCAAAATTAATTATCGATCTTAAAGCGGGTCGCTCCTATAGCGAGATCGAAATCCAGTGCGAGAATGACTGCTCGTTTAACAGCGGCCACGAAACCGTGATATTCGAGAACAAAAAGGAACTTGATTTCTACAACGGCAAAACAGGTGCCATAGTGAAGTCAGTCTGGAGGCGACGGGAGCCGATTGGAAAGATCATGCTCAACTTTTCTGATCCGTCTGGGATGACGCGCTGGTAGCCCGAGCTTCGAGCTGCAATCAGCAATGCCACATCAGTGTATTTTTTACGCTTTCCGGGTGGAAATCGCGCCGCGACATGTTATTTAGAGGCTAACAGAAAGCAGCGGCCTTGAACCGCATGTGAAAGGAATAGGCCTATGAGCGGCATTCACGACATGATCGACAGCGAAGTGAAGAGCAACGATATCGTTCTTTTCATGAAGGGCACCCCGCAATTTCCGCAGTGCGGTTTTTCCGGCCAGGTGGTACAGATCCTCGATTATCTCGGCGTCGACTACAAGGGCATCAACGTGCTTGCCGATGCAGATATCCGCCAGGGCATCAAGGACTACTCCAACTGGCCGACCATCCCGCAGCTCTACGTCAAGGGCGAATTCGTCGGCGGCTGTGACATCGTAAGAGAGATGTTCCAGTCCGGCGAACTTCAAAACCACTTCCAAGAACAGGGTATCAGCGTCCGCGGCGCGGCCTGATTTCGGCCGGTTCATCCGGCCCACCCTGATTGTCAGAAATTTATGCCAGGCGTTGCTTCATGCAACGCCTTTGCCGTTCTTTTTGGGGCAATCCTGTGACAAATCTTTCACAATCCACCGCTTCGCGCGCAGGCTCGATGGGGCGCACGGAATTCATCGCGCTTGCCGCGATGCTGATGGCGCTGAACGCGCTCGCCATCGACATCATGCTGCCCGGTCTTCAGGAAATCGGCGCTTCGCTGGGCGTCGAGAACGAAAACCACCGCCAATATGTGATTTCCGCCTATCTTCTCGGCTTCGGCATCGCCCAGCTTCTCTACGGACCGATTTCGGACCGCTTCGGACGCCGTAAGCCGATGTTCGTCGGGCTTGCCATCTACATCGTTTCAGCCATCGCCGTGGTCTTCGTACCGTCCTTCTCCGGGCTTCTGATGCTGCGCTTCATTCAGGGCATCGGTTCGGCGGCCACGCGTGTCATCACGGTCTCCATCGTGCGTGACATCTATGGCGGACGGCAGATGGCGGAAGTCATGTCGCTGATCATGATGGTCTTCATGGTCGTGCCGGTCATTGCACCCGGCACAGGCCAGATCGTGCTGTTTTTCGGTGACTGGCACCTGATCTTCGCTTTCATGGCGGCCATTGCCGCCGTGGTGACGGCCTGGATGTATTTCCGCCTGCCGGAAACCCTGCATCCGGACGATATCCGCCCCCTGACCGCAAGCTCGATCCTCGGCGGTTTCAAGATCGTGCTCACCAACCGTATCGCGCTCTGCTATACGCTCTCCAGCACCTTCATCTTCGGGGCGCTGTTCGGCTTCATCAACTCGGTCGAACAGGTCTATAAGGGCATTTACGGGCTCGGCGCATGGTTTGCGGCAGCCTTTGCGGGCGTGGCGCTGTTCATGGCCTTCTCGTCCTTCGTCAATGCAAGGCTGGTCGGCCGGTTCGGCATGCGCAAGCTGTCGCACGGCTCGCTGCTTGGTTTCATCGCCATCACCTTCGTCTGGCTGCTGGTGCAGGTGCTGGGGCCGGAACCGATGCCCTTCGCCATCTTCATCGTGTTCTTTGCGCTCGCCATGTTCCAGTTCGGCTGGATCGGTTCGAACTTCAACTCGCTGGCCATGGAGCCGCTCGGCCACGTCGCCGGCACCGCATCGTCCGTCATGGGCTTCATGGGAACCGTCGGCGGCTCGCTGATCGGCGCGGCCATCGGCCAGTCTTTCGACGGCACGGCGCTGCCCATGGTGGCGGGCTTCTTCGCCGTCTCCATCGTCGGCCTCATCTTCGTGCTGATCGGCGAAAAGGGCGTGTTGTTTCAGGCGCATAACAAGCCGACCCGCTGAGGGGCAATAGAAAAATAAAAGGGCGCGGAATTCTGTTCCGCGCCCTTTTTATTGATTGACGGTTCAATTTATCCAATGTCACTCCGGACTCAAACCGTAAAAATCTTCTCCCGCAGCAGTTCCCACGTCTCCTGATCCGGCGCGAGCAGCAGCCCGCCATCCACATGACTCGGCAGATAGGGCGAGCCGTCGAGGCGTGCCGCGTAAGCGCCCGCCTCCTGCGACAGCAGCGTGCCGGCCAGATGGTCCCAGGGCATCAGCTTGTTATACATCAGGAAATGCATGTGGCCGCCGCAGAACAGGCGATATTCATGCGCCGCGCAGCGATAGCTGGTGAAGAGCCGCACATCGGCGAGGTTCGTCAGGATCTTGCGCCGTGTTTCCACGTCGAAATAGCCGGTATTGGCGATGCCGACCATCTGCGACAATTCCGGGGCCGGCACGACCGACATCTGGGTCTGCGAACCGTCGGCGCTGCAAAGCCAGGCGCCGGAACCCTTTTCGGCAATCGCCCAATCATTGCCCATCGGATCGAAGATCAGGCCGGCAACGGTCTCACCCTTGGAGATGACGCTCATCATCACGCCGAAAAGCGGCAGGCCGGAAGCGAAATTATAGGTGCCGTCGATGGGATCGACCACCACGGCAAGATCGGCATCGGCAAGCTTGCCCAGCAGCGACGCATCCGCCGCCACCGCCTCTTCGCCAATGAACAGTGCATCCGGCATAATGTCCTGCACACGCGCACGGATCAGCCGCTCGGCGGCCTCGTCAGCCTCGGTGACGAGGTCTATCGCCTCGGTCTTGATCCGCACATCGCCTTCGCCCAGATTGCGGAACCGCGGCAGGATTTCCACTGCCGCCGCCTCCTGAAGCGCATTGGCAAGAGAGGCGATGTCGAGTTCGAGAGCCATGGGCGATATCCTTCTTTCTGAGCGTAACGACTATAAAGCGACGATTTCCCGTCGCAGCATCTTCCAGCTTTCCTTGTCGGGAGCAGACAGAATGCCGCCCTCCGTTTGCCCCGGCCGATAGGGCGTATTGTCGAAACGGGCCGTGTAACCGCCCGCCTCCTGATGAATCAGCACGCCGGCGAGATGATCCCACGGCATCAGCTTTTCATGGCCGATGAAATGCAGCTTGCCAGCCGAGGCGAGCCAGTATTCATGTGCCGAGCAATTGAGCGACAGCGCCATCTTGATCTTCGCCATATTGGCGGCAATCACCGGCCGGCGATCCTGATGGCTGTGGCCCCAGGAAAAGATGCCGACCATGTCGGATAATGGCGCGGGATCGGCAACCCTGAGCTTCGCCTGCGAACCGTTCCTGCGGTTGAGAAACGCGCCCTCGCCTTTCAGGGCAACGATGGTATCGCCCATCACCGGATCGTGGATGATGCCCGCCACCGTCTCGCCCCTGACGGTGACCGCAAGCAGCGTGCCGAAAGCGGGAAAACCGGAAGCATAATTGAAAGTGCCGTCGATGGGGTCGATCACGAAGGCAAGCGGCGCATCGGCAAGTGCGGGAATGACGGATTGGTCCGCCTCATAGGCCTCTTCGCCGACGATATGGGCCTTCGGAAATCGCTGAAGGAGAGCAGCTGTTATCGCCTTTTCCGCCAGAACATCGGCCTCGGTGACCAGATCGACGGCGGAGGTCTTTTCGGAGATCGCATCGGCGCTCAGGTTTCGGAAGCGGGGAAGAATTTCATTCGCGCCGGCAGCGGCAACGGTGGAAACGAGGAAGTCGATATCTTTGTCGGAAAGGGTCATCGGACGGGGCACTTCTTCATAAGGGGGAGTTGGCCTCCCTACGCTCTTCAGGTGACGCCCCGGTGACAGAAAGCGCCGAAAAATCAAAAAGCTTCGGATCGAGCAGATGTGACGGATTGACATGGGCAAGCGCCCGCAGCATCACGTCCTTGCGGCCCGGCATACGCCGTTCGATGTCGGCCAGCATCTCCTTCATGGCATTGCGCTGAAGCCCATCCTGCGAGCCGCAGAGGTCGCAGGGAATGATCGGGAATTCCATCGCCGCCGCAAATTTCGCCATATCCTCTTCGGCGCAATAGGCAAGCGGGCGCATGACCATCAGGTCGCCCTCGTCGTTCAAAAGCTTCGCCGGCATTCCGGCCAGCCGGCCGCCGTGGAAGAAGTTCATGAAGAAGGTTTCGAGAATATCCTCGCGGTGATGGCCGAGCAGCAATGCGTCGCAGCCCTCCTCCCGCGCGATGCGGTAGAGATTGCCGCGCCGAAGCCGCGAACAGAGCGAACAGTAGGTGCCGCCGGACGGCACCTTTTCCTTCACCACGGAATAGGTGTCGCGATATTCGATGCGATGGGGCACACCAATCTTCGCCAGATAGTCCGGCAACACGTGTTTGGGAAAATTCGGCTGGCCCTGATCGAGATTGCAGGCCACCAGTTCCACCGGCAAAAGGCCGCGCCATTTGAGATCGAGCAGCAGCGCCAGCAGCCCATAGCTGTCCTTGCCGCCGGAAAGGCCGACAAGCCATCGCTTCTGGCCGTTCAGCATGCCGAAATCTTCAAAGGCCTGGCGCACATTGCGCAGCAGCCGCTTGCGCAGCTTGTTGAACGAGACCGACCGCGGCGCATTGTCGAACAGGGGATGCGAGCTGCCGTTTTCCCCGGGCGCGTCCTGATCCGCCCCGATCCGGTCGGCCCCGGCCTGATCTACAAAATCATCGATCTTGGTGAGAATGTTCATCATCAGCTCGCTCCGGCACGACTGCCGTTCTTAATGCAGGCAATGCCCCCATCCGCCGGCAATATCAAGCCCCGAATACCGACCAGCCTGTTTTCGTCGCCAGCATTTCCAGCGCCTGTGACCCGAGCGCCGAATTGCCGACCTTGTTGAGCCCCGGCGACCAGACCGCAATCGATGCATTGCCGGGCGCCACCGCCATGATGCCGCCGCCGACGCCGCTCTTGCCCGGCAGGCCGACATGATAGGCGAAATCGCCCGATCCGTCATAATGGCCGCAGGTCAGCATCAGCGCATTGATGCGTCGCGCCCGCCGGTCCGAAACGACCGTGTGGCCGGTCAGCGGATTGCGGCCGCGATTGGCGAGGAAAAGGCCAGCGCGGGAAAGCTGAGCGCAGGTCATGGAAAGCGCGCACTGGTGGAAATAAACACCGAGCGTATATTCGACGGGATGGTGCAGATTGCCGAAGGAACGCATGAAATTGGCGAGCGCGAAATTGCGGAACCCCGTCGCCTGCTCGGATTTCGCCACCGTATCGTCGATGCTGATCGTGTCATCGTCCGCGAGGTAACGCACGAAACGCAGAAGCTCACCGATTGCCTCGCGCGGCTGGTGGCCGGCAAGCACGATATCGGTGACCACGATCGCTCCGGCATTAACGAAGGGATTGCGCGGGATTCCGTGCTCATGCTCAAGCTGGACGATGGAATTGAAGGAGGAGCCTGAAGGCTCGCGCCCCACCCGGTTCCACACCGTTTCCCCCGCCTTGCCGAGCGCCAGCGTCAGCATGAAGACCTTGGAGATACTCTGGATCGAAAACGGCGTCAGCGCATTGCCGGCCGTATAGGTGGTTCCATCGACAGTGGTGATGGCGATGCCGAACTGATTGGGATCGACCTTGGCAAGTTCGGGAATGTAATCCGCGACCTTCCCCTCGCCGAGCCTCGGCGCCATGCTGTCGTAAATGGCATCGACGATCGCCTGAATGTCCTGCATGCAAAGCCTTCCCCGCAAACAAAAAAGCCGCCCCGAAGGGCGGCTTCCTGAATACTGAAACGCGTCGATTAACGCGAGTAGAATTCGACGACCAGATGCGGTTCCATGACGACCGGGTACGGCACGTCGGAGAGAGCCGGAACGCGGGCGTAGGTCGCAACCATCTTGTTGTGGTCAACTTCGATGTAGTCCGGAACGTCGCGCTCAGCGAGCTGAACGGCTTCCAGAACGGTTACGAGCTGCTTGGACTTCTGGCGAACTTCGATAACGTCGCCCGGCTTGCAGCGGTAAGAACCGATGTTGACGCGAACGCCGTTAACCGTGACGTGGCCATGGTTGATGAACTGGCGCGATGCGAAAACGGTCGGAACGAACTTGGCGCGGTAGACGATGGCGTCCAGACGCGACTCGAGCAGGCCGATCAGGTTCTCGGAGGTGTCACCCTTGCGACGGTTTGCTTCGTCGAAGGTGGCGCGGAACTGCTTTTCGCGCAGTTCGCCGTAGTAGCCCTTAAGCTTCTGCTTGGCGCGCAGCTGCGTGCCGAAGTCGCTCATCTTGCCCTTGCGGCGCTGGCCGTGCTGGCCCGGGCCGTATTCGCGGCGGTTGACCGGGGACTTCGGACGGCCCCAGATGTTTTCGCCCATGCGGCGGTCAATTTTATACTTAGCCGATTCGCGCTTGCTCATCGTATTTCCTTCTCAAAGGTTTATGCCGGCCTGTTGCCAGACCGGTTTAAGGAAACACGCCCTCCTCTGAGGCCCGTTTCAGGGCCTCTGACAGGCTTCTCACATGCAAATGGAGAAACCACGGGACATGTCGGTGATATTGACCGCCGAACGTCAGTTCTTAAACTGCAGGGCAGTCAACAAAACACACCGGACATCACTGCCCGGCGTTGGGGCGGCTTCTACAGAGCTTTCACGGTTTTGTCAAACAAGGCTTTTCGCTTTTTTCTGAAGTCTCCTCTTGAAAAGCGAAAGGGCCCACCCATCTCTCCATCGTGATCAGAACTCGGGCCCCTCTGGCGTGTTACCGGACAACACGTGATGTCGAGTTTGTTAAGGTTGGGGGCCACGTATATTCTTGACACACGTTCCCCATCCGTAAAGCCAACCTCGTCCGGCTAAAGGTTGACTGATGGACTTTCTTCTATCGGATTTTCTCGGCACCCCCACATGGATGTGGGCGGTCTTCATTTCTCTCGTCCTTGGCCTCCTGGCGCTCGATCTCGGCGTGCTGCACAAGAATTCCAAGGAAATCGGCATTCGTGAAAGCCTGCTGATGTCGGGCTTCTACATCGCCATCGGCTTGGCCTTTGGCGGCTGGATCTGGTATCAGTCCGGCCAGCAATCGGCGATGGAATATGTCACCGGCTTTGTTGTCGAAAAAAGCCTGGCGATGGACAATATCTTCATCATCGCGATGATTTTCTCCTATTTCGCCATTCCCCGCCAATATCAGCACCGCGTGCTGCTCTGGGGTATCCTCGGCGTCATCATCCTGCGCGGCATCATGATCGCCGGTGGTGCGGCCATCGTGGAAAACTTCCACTGGGTGCTTTATCTTTTCGCGGCCTTCCTCGTCTTTACCGGCCTCAAGATGCTGTTTTCGTCCGACCATGACGAGAACGACATCGGCAATAACCGCATCCTGAAGTTCCTGCGCAGTCGCCTGCCGGTAACGGAGAAGCTGCATGGCGAAAAATTCTTCGTCAAGGAACCGGATGCAGCCACCGGCAAGCTGAATACCTTCGTGACGCCGCTCTTCCTGGCGCTCATCATGGTCGAAATCGCCGACCTGATCTTCGCGGTCGATTCGATCCCGGCGATCTTCGCGATCACCACCGATCCGTTTATCGTCTACACCTCGAATATTTTCGCGATCCTTGGCCTGCGCGCCCTCTATTTTGCGCTCGCCGCCCTGATCCACCGCTTCGCTTATCTGAAATATGCATTGGCTGCGGTTCTGGTCTTCGTCGGTTCCAAGATTTTCGTGGCCGACATGCTCGGCATCGCCAAGATCCCGCCGGCCGTCTCGCTTGGCGTCACGGTCGCCATCCTCGCAACCGGCATCATCGGTTCGCTGATTGCGACGCGGAAAGAAGTGAAGGCCGTCGAGTAATGATGAGCAAGACGAGGAGGCGGTGACGCCTCCTCACACGCCGTCACCCCGGACTAGATCCGGGGTCCAGCGCGATCAAGTCCTTGATCGCAGGAGACTCTTCTCACGGCGCAGACGCGCCGCGGCTGGATGCCGGGTCAAGCCCGGCATGACGGAGAGGTATGCCTACGCAAGCAGCAGGGAAACCTGCCGCAACCTCACTCCGCCGCAAGCCGCGTATCATCCTCAGCCGCATCCGCATCGCCGGGTGCGGTTTTTGCATCGAGATCGGGAAACGCCACGATGCGCTTGCCGGAGAAATCGGCATGCACCACCACAAGCTCCTTCTCTTCGAAGTAACCGAGCAATCGCCGCGCGCGGCGCGCGGAATGGGTGCCATAGGCCCGGGCGATGCGGGCGTCCGATGGGCAGGGTTCTTCACCCAGCGCTGCCTTGACCAGCAGCAGGAAAACGCCCTGCAGGTCATCTGAAACCGACGTCGACAGTTCCAGCGCCTTTTCCCAGCCTTCGCTCGCCGCCATCGCCGCATCCACACCGGAGCGGGCAATCGCCACCTGCCGGCGGAATTCCGCCAGCGTCATCGGCGTGCCGGGAATGCGGCGCATACGGACGCGCACCAGAAAATCCTGATAAAGCACGGCATCCGTGCGATAGGCTGATTGCGGATCGTCGAGAATTTCAACGAGAACCGCACCGATCTTTTCCTCGCGCTCTTCCGGCGTCAATTCCGGCTGACCTGCACGCGGCGACTGCTCCGGTGTAGGGCCGACGGCGGCGGGTGTGGAACGGGAGAGCTCTGCCAGAATATCCGTGGTCGGGCGTGGTGCTGGCGGTGTGCGGCGCACGGCAGGCCGGGTAAACTCTTCCGGATCCGGCGTGAAAATCAGGTCTTCCACATCCTGAGGCGCATCCGGCAGCGGCATCAGCTTCGGCGAGGAGGAACGCGCCGAGGTTTCCACCGGGCCAATGACGATGGGTAGCGGCCGGCGCGACAGCGCCGGGCCAAGCGCCACGAAATTGCCGCGCTGCAGATCGCGGAACATTTCCGCCTGCCGCCGGTCCATGCCGAGCAGATCGGCCGCGCGCGCCATGTCGATATCGAGGAAGGTGCGGCCCATCAGGAAGTTGGAGGCTTCCGCCGCGACATTCTTGGCGAGCTTGGCAAGACGCTGCGTGGCGATGACGCCGGCAAGACCGCGCTTACGGCCACGGCACATCAGATTGGTCATGGCGC
Organism: Agrobacterium sp. 22-226-1; assembly: GCF_053522345.1. Lineage (NCBI taxonomy): Bacteria > Pseudomonadati > Pseudomonadota > Alphaproteobacteria > Hyphomicrobiales > Rhizobiaceae > Agrobacterium > Agrobacterium sp. 22-226-1. Next base: position 315,859 of record NZ_JBNWCP010000004.1, on the reverse strand, counting down.
CCAGCGACGCCTTGCGGGCATCTTCCGTCACCTCGCCGCCGACGGAGGGCGCAAACATCTGCGCCTCGTCCACCACGACAAGCACCGGATACCAGAATTCACGATCCGCATCGAACATGCCGTTGAGGAAGGCGGCGGCGGCCCGCATCTGCTGTTCGATATCGAGGCCCTCCAGCGTCAGCACGCAGGAAACGCGGTGCTGGCGAATGCGGTTGGCAATGCCGGCAAGTTCCGCCTCGGTACGCTCGCCATCCACCACCACATGGCCGAACCTGTCGGAAAGCGTGACGAAATCACCCTCGGGATCGATGATGACCTGCTGCACCCATTGCGCCGATTGCTCGAGCAGCCGGCGCAGAAGATGCGACTTGCCGGAACCGGAATTGCCCTGCACCAGCAAACGCGTCGCAAGCAATTCCTCGATATCGAGCTTGGCCTGCTGCCCGCCCGAGAGGGTTCCCATGTCGATACCGACCTGCAATGTTCCATTCCTCGTGCTGCATGTCATCCGGCCGATTCCCCTGGCGGCGGCCGAACATGCTCTTTACCAAAAAATCGCCGGTTGCGTCTGCCCCATGCCGGTAATGCACAGGCAATTGCGCCGCATCTATGCGGCCCCGGACGAGACTCGCAAAAACGAAAGCCGTCTGCCGAACACGTTCAGCATCAGCCCGATGATGACCAATGCTGCACCGACCACTTCGAAGACGGTGATATGCTCCGCAAAAGCGAGATAGGCGCTGATGAAACCGACAACAGGCACCAGTAGCGAAAACGGCGCAACCGTTCCGGCCGGATACCGCAGAAGCAGGTAACTCCAGATACCCGCACCGACAATGGTTGCACCATAGGCCATGTAGATCACCACAAAAGCCATCGTCGGCGTCGCATTGCGCAGGCCTTCCGCAATCGCCTCAGGTCCTTCCACCACCAGCGAAAGCAGGATCAACGGCAGAACCGGCACAAGGCTCGTCCACGCCACAAAGGAAACCGCGTTCACCTGGCCGATGCGGCGGTTGACGATGTTGCCGCAGGCCCAGGCAATGGCCGAGCCGACCCCCATCAGCAGCGGTATCAACGCTGCCGCCGTCATGCGCTCCACGCCGATGACCGCGAGCCCGCCAAAAGCGATGATCGCGCCGAGGATCTGTGAGGGCAACGGCCGTTCGCCAAGAAGCACCGCGGCAAGCGCCAGCGTGAAGAAGGCCTGCGACTGCATGACAAGCGAAGCAAGCCCCGCCGGCAGGCCGAGCTTGATGGCCGGGTAAAGCAGACCGAACTGCACGAAGCCCATCGCCATGCCGTAAACGATCATATGCCGCCACGGCACATTCGGTTTCGGCAGGAAGAACACCAGCGGCACGGCCGCAAAAAGATAACGCACCCCGGTCAGAAACAATGGCGGCATATCGGCGACGCCCACCTTGATCACGACGAAGTTGAAGCCCCACAAAAACACGGTGATCAGGGCGAGAAGTATATGCGGCAATGCCATTTTGTTGTGTCCGAATTTCAGGCGATCGAGAGCTGCTTACGGCGCGACCGCCCTCTTCCAGCCAAAGGCTATGAGACCGGCGCCGATCAGGAGACCGCCGCCCGTGCGGTTGACGATGCGCTGAACCGTCGGTTTGCGGATCGTATTGCGGGCGGCACTTGCCAGAAGTCCATAAAGCGCCGCATTCACCGTGGCAAGCACGAGGAACGTGACTTCAAAAATCAGCACCTGCGGCCAGAAGGGCAACGTCGGCACCAGAAACTGCGGCAGGAAGGCCACGAAGAACACGATGCTCTTCGGGTTCAGCGCGGTGACAATATAGGCATGCAGGAAGATTTTGAGCGGCCTTTCGCGGCCGGTCACGCCCGTCCCTTGCCGACCCTCACCGCTGACCGGCGAACGCCACAGCTTTATGCCGAGATAGATGAGGTAAGCCGCACCGATCCATTTAAGCCCGGTGAAAAGCGCCGCCGATGTGGCAAGCAGCGCGCCGAGACCGAGCATGGAAGCCGTCATTGCGGTGAAATCACCAAGCGCCACGCCCGTCACCGTCGCCGTGCTGGCCTTGCGGCCATGGCCCAGCGCATAAGAAATCACCAGCAGGATCGTTGGTCCTGGAATGGCAAGCATGATGGCGGATGCGGCCACGAAGGCCAGCCAGTTCTCCAGCGGCATGGTGAATCTCCTTTGTCCCTAGTCTCGAGCAAGCCACGGAAAACGCTCCGCATCAAGCCGGATTTTTCGCAGATCGCGCCGCGGCCGCCTGCGTTTCGTGGTTTGTCAGAGGTCGTAACTCGACAACGATGCCTCCCCGACATTTCTTGGCCGGAGAGGCCTTTGCCAATCAAAACCGGGGTGCCCAGTAAGGAACCTCCCAATCCCGCCGCCGCTTCACCCGCGAAGGGTCAAGGCCGATATCGACCAGAAGGCGCTCTGGCAGATCGGCAGGATCGGTCGGCGGTGCGCGCGGCACCACTGCGGCAACGAGAACCGCTTTCAGGGTTTTCCAGACACCGAATGTGACGAACAAGCGATCGACCGCATCCGGCAGCGCATATGCTACCAATGGTTGATTTTTCTGCATGGGAAATCCATCCCGGCGCGGCAAAGCGGCCAGGTCCTTTATCGATGGAAAACGACATGCCGGAAGCGCGGACGCAGCAGCAAGGGCCACGCGGACGCACGATCACATGTCGAACGAAGTGAAAATGCCAAACGGCAGGGAAATCAGGCCTTAAGCCTTATCGGAGGGAGATGCCTCGGGTCACGTAGCCGCAGGACATCATGCCGGAAAGGCCTGACATGCCGTTAAGGCGCATATTGATGTCATTGGTCATTCCACGCCTCCATTTATAGCGGTTACAGACAAGATGCATCTTACACAAGAAATCCGGCGCGACAAGTGGTCGCAATCTCGAATTGCAAAAGACGGATAAAGCAGATGCAAAAATACAACAGGCGCTCAGGCCGCCGAAACGCTGAGACCGAAACCCTGCATCAGCCGCCGGGTGGCGAAATCCGGCTTGCCGGAGGTGAAGACGGCAAAATCGAAACCATCCGGATGCTCCGCATCCTGCGGCAGCGGCACGAGGTGGCGCGCGCGCCGCGCAATCGCCTCGGCGGGGTCGAGCCAATCCACCGGCCATGGCGCCAGCCTGCGAAACAGATTGGCCATGAAGGGGTAATGGGTGCAGGCAAGAACGACGATATCCGTGCGTTTTCCCTCGCTGTCGATGAAGCACGGTTCGATTTCGGCAAGCACCGCCTCATCCGAAACCGGCTCGCCCCTGATCCAGCTTTCCGCCATGCGCGCCAGGTTTTCAGAGCCGACGAGGCGGACATGACATTGGCTGGCGAAAGACTGGATGAGATCGCGCGTATAGGCGCGCTTGACGGTGCCCGGTGTCGCCAGCACGGAAACGAGGCCCGAACGGGTGCGCTCCGCCGCCGGCTTGATGGCGGGCACAGTGCCAACGAAAGTCATCTGCGGAAAGCGGGCGCGAAGATCTGCGCCAGCGAGCGTGAAGGCGGTGTTGCAGGCGATGATGCAGACTTCCGGGCTATAGTCGTCCAGCAGCTTGTCGAAGAGCGAGAGAATGCGCGCCTTCAGCGCTTCCTCCTCCCAGCCGCCATAGGGAAAACCCGCATCGTCGGCAACATAGATGAAGCCGCGCTCGGGCATCAACACGCGCGCCTCGCGCAGCACGGTCAGCCCGCCAATCCCGGAATCGAACACCAGCACCGGTTTCAGCACATCGGCCGCCGCCGCCTCACTCGTCTTCAGCATTCTCCCCTGCTCCCCCGGCCGACGGCCCCGCTGCCCTTCCCGCCTGCTTCGGCCACTGCCGTGGAAAGCGGTCGAGCGAATTGATCACGCCACGGAAAACGCTGATTTCCTGCTCGGAAAAACCGCGTCGCGACAGCACGGCGCGCAGATTGTCGACCATTTTCGGCTTTTTTTCAGCGGGATGAAAATAACCCCGCGCATCCAGCGCTTCCTCGATATGTTCGAACAGGCCGAAAACCTGTTCCTTGGTCGAAGGACGCTGCTCGACGGACTGGAAAAGCGTCTCTCCCAGATCGTCCATGCCGGATTTCATCCATTCATAGGACATCAGAAGCACGGCCTGCGCGATATTGAGCGAGGCAAAAGCGGGATTGACCGGAAATGTCACGATCTCGTCGGCCAGCGCCACTTCCTCATTGGTCAGCCCCCAGCGCTCGCGGCCGAAGAGGATACCGGTCTTTTCGCCAGCCTTGAATTTTGCCCTGAGCGTATCGGCGGCGGCGACGGGCGCACGCACCGGCTTGAAACCGTAACGCTCGCGCGCGGTCGTGGCATAGACGAAGTTCAGGTCCTTGATCGCCTCTTCCAGCGTCTCGAATACCTTCGTGGCGTCAATGACGTGATCGGCCTTGGAGGCTGCGGCGCGCGCCTTCTCGCTCGGCCAGCCGTCACGCGGATTGACCAGACGCAATTCGGCCAGGCCGAAATTGGCCATGGCCCGCGCCACCATGCCGATATTTTCGCCGAGCTGCGGTTCGACGAGAATGATCGCCGGGCCTTCCGCCACAAGTTCGAGATCGCTGTTTGTGCCTGCCATCGTCTTTTGTCCGTGTGTTGAAGCGTCGCATCGATTTTCAGCCCGACGCGCTAAAGCGCGCTTCACTGGCACAGATCGGCGCCAAAATCAAAGCCGGCGCGGAGAAAGCCTGGCTCCACCCCGCTGGCAAGACGCCCCTTATTGCTCTCCCTTGATGATCGTCGCCATTTCTTCGCGCAGCGAATCCCTGCCCTCATCGCCGACCCGGTGAATATCGCTGATGACCGGGCGGCCGTCTTCCTCGACGACGTCGAAATGCACTTCGTCAACCGTCGCCTTCATTTCCGCCTCGTCCATGCAGGCCCAGAGCTTGAACTTTGCGGTCACGTCCGTCACGCCGTCCTTCACCGCGCCCGGCGTCACGGAAACATCGGCCAGCGGGCAGCCATCCTGCGAGTTCGTCACGACATCGTAACCGAAGGGATCGCCGGTCTCGCCGCTTTCGGCCTCATACGCCGGCTTCTTGGAGGCTTCGCGATATTGCGCGACGAAATCCTTGCTGAACAGGCTGGTCAGCATGTCCTCGTCGAAAACGTATTTCCAGTTTTCCGCCTCGCCCGACCAGTTCTTGACGGTGATATCCATCACCTTCTGGACGGGATCGGCAGGCCCGGCGGCGAGCGCGCTATGCGAAAAGAGGACGGCGGCAGTCAGAAGCAGAATATTCCGCATGATGTGATCCCGGGATAGGCCCGACAGGCGGGCGAAGCGATTCGCCTGACTGTATTCCGGCATTATGGTTTGGCAATGCGCAAAGCGTTATTGCGCTGCGCCAAAAAAGCGCCCCCCATGGCTTTGCCTCAGGCGCGCGCGATGCTATAGCCGCACCGGATATTTTTCCGGATACCGGCGCCATCCGGCGCCACAGCTTCGAAGGTGAGGAATTCATGGCAAAGATCAAGGTAGCCAATCCGGTCGTCGATCTCGACGGCGACGAAATGACCCGTATCATCTGGCAGCTCATCAAGGACAAGCTGATCCTGCCATACCTCGATCTCGACATCGAATATTACGACCTCTCGGTTGAAAACCGCGACGCCACCAATGACCAGGTCACGGTTGATGCGGCGCATGCCATCAAGAAGCACGGCGTCGGCATCAAGTGCGCCACCATCACCCCGGATGAGCAGCGCGTCGAGGAATTCGGCCTGAAGCAGATGTGGAAGAGCCCGAACGGCACCATCCGCAACATTCTGGGCGGCGTCATCTTCCGCGAGCCGATCATCTGCAAGAACGTTCCGCGCCTCGTTCCCGGCTGGACCAAGCCGATCGTTGTCGGCCGCCACGCTTTCGGCGACCAGTACAAGGCAACCGATTTCAAGTTCCCCGGCAAGGGCAAGCTGACCATCAAGTTCGTCGGTGAAGACGGCCAGGTCATCGAAAAGGACGTCTTCGACGCCCCGAGCGCCGGCGTGGCGCTTGCCATGTACAACCTCGACGAATCCATCCGCGAATTCGCCCGCGCCTCCATGAACTATGGCCTGATGCGCAAGTGGCCGGTTTACCTCTCCACGAAGAACACCATCCTCAAGGCCTATGACGGCCGCTTCAAGGATATCTTCGAAGAAGTCTACCAGACCGAATTCAAGAAGCAGTTCGACGAAATCGGCATCACCTATGAGCACCGCCTGATCGACGACATGGTCGCTTCCGCGCTGAAGTGGTCCGGCGGCTACATCTGGGCCTGCAAGAACTATGACGGCGACGTGCAGTCCGACACGGTTGCTCAGGGCTTCGGCTCGCTCGGCCTGATGACCTCGGTTCTCCTGTCTCCAGATGGCCGCACGGTCGAAGCCGAAGCCGCACACGGCACGGTGACGCGCCATTACCGCCAGCACCAGAAGGGTCAGGAAACCTCGACCAACTCGATCGCCTCGATCTTCGCCTGGACCCGTGGCCTTGCCCACCGCGCCAAGCTGGACGACAATGCCGAACTGGCGAAGTTCGCGACGACGCTCGAAACCGTCTGCGTCGACACCGTCGAAAGCGGCTTCATGACCAAGGATCTGGCGCTCCTCATCGGACCGGACCAGCCGTGGCTCTCCACCACCGCCTTCCTCGACAAGATCGACGAAAACCTCAAGAAGGCGATGGCGGCTTAAGCCAGTCTTCTCAACGACGTCAAAACCCGGCCTCAGCGCCGGGTTTTTTATGTGCACGGTATAGACGAACTACCTGTTCAATAGAAACGAAATCGACAACCAGATAGCGAACAAATATCGTTAAGTGTCGAGTGGTTGAGTCAAGAAAAAAAGTCTGCCACCCTGCCGGTTTGTTTTTGTTCACGGTATCTTGATTAGCCGTTGCACTAGGCGCAGAATTTGATTCTGCGTGTCCAGGGCCGGCAGAACAATAAGACCAAGATTAAACCGCATCTACTTGCACATAACTCGCCCGACACAGTCAAACGTTCATCATAGCATCCACGCGATCTTGGAAAGAACGCTGGGGATGTCGCGGTCTTTAAAAATGTGAAACGCAGGCCGGAAGCCCTGGGTTTTTGCGCAGTGCTTCGACGATTTTGCTTGGGGAGGCAAGAAAGCATGAGTGAACTGATCTTTTACACCAACCCCATGTCGCGCGGACGCATCGCGCGGTGGATGCTGGAAGAAGTGGGCGTTCCATATAAAACGGAAATACTGGGCTTCGAAACCTCGATGAAGTCGCCCGCTTACCGGCTGATAAATCCGATGGCGAAGGTGCCCGCCATCAAACACGGTGACACGATCGTCACCGAGGCGGCGGCGATCTGCACCTATCTGGCCGATGCCTTTCCCGGCGCGAACCTTGCGCCCACGCCGAAATCGCGCGGACTCTATTACCGCTGGATGTTCTTTGCCGCAGGCCCGCTGGAAATGGCGGCGAGCATGAAGGCGATGGGTTTTGAAGTGCCGAAGGAAAAACTGCGCATGGCCGGCTGCGGCAGCTATGCGGATGTGATGAACACGCTTGAACGGGCCGTTAGCGAAAACCGCTTCATTGCCGGTGATCTCTTTACGGCCGCGGACGTCTATGTCGGCGCCCATATCGGTTGGGGCCTGCATTTCGGCACCATCGAAAAACGCCCGGCCTTTCTGGAATACATGGCGCACCTCACCGACCGCCCGGCCTTCAAGCGGGCTGCCCAGCTTGACGATGAGGCGGCAAAGGATTTGCAGGCGACGGGCTGAAGAACGCAAGGCCTGCACGGACACGCTGTTCTGCGTCCGGGGCTTGAACCGGAATCAAAAGGGCGGGTTTTACCCCGCCCTCAATTCACGCCGATCAGGCAGCCAGCGCCGCCGCCACCGCTTCGATGGCATCCTGCGCCCTGGCACCATCCGGGCCGCCGGCCTGCGCCATATCAGGGCGACCGCCGCCGCCCTTGCCGCCGAGTGCTGCGGAAGCGGTGCGGACGATATCGACGGCGCTGAAACGCGACGTCAGGTCTTCGGTCACGGCAGCGACAGCACTTGCCTTGCCGTCTTCGGAAACGGCGATCAGCAGCACGACGCCCGAGCCGAGATTGGCCTTGGCCTCATCGGCAAGTCCCTTGAGGTCCTTGGCATCGATGCCGGACATGGATTTTGCCAGGAAGTTGACGCCGGCAACCTGCTTGACGTCGCTTGCGCCGGCATCCGCCGAACCGCCGCCCATGGCAAGCTTCCGGCGGGCATCGGCAAGCTCGCGCTCAAGCTTCTTGCGCTCATCGAGCAGACCTTCGACACGCGACAGCACATCGCCCGGCTGCACCTTCAGCGAAGAAGCAAGCGCCTTAACCCGCTCATCCTGTTCGGCCAGATAGGCAAGCGCGCCCTGCCCGGTCACGGCTTCGAGACGGCGCACGCCCGCACCGACGGCGCTTTCGCCGAGAATGCGGATGAGGCCGATCTGGCCGGTGGCCGCCACATGCGTGCCGCCGCAAAGCTCGACGGAATAGGGACGATTGGCTTTTGCGCCATGCAGGCCGGTGCCCATGGAGACAACGCGAACTTCGTCGCCGTATTTTTCACCGAACAGCGCCATGGCGCCCTCGGCAATGGCGTCGTCGACGCTCATCAGGCGGGTCACGACCGGCGAGTTCTGCAGAACGATTTCGTTCGCCATTTCTTCAACAACCTTCAGCTCCTCGGCCGACATCGGCTTCGGATGCGAAACGTCGAAACGCAGGCGCTCGGGCGCAACCAGCGAACCCTTCTGGGCAACGTGTGTGCCGAGCACTTCGCGCAGCGCCTCGTGCAGCAGGTGGGTGGCGGAATGGTTGGCGCGCAGGCGCGAGCGGCGGTCATGATCGACCGTCAGCTGAACGGCATCGCCAACTTTCAGACCGCCCTTGGAAACCGTGCCCAAATGCACGAAGAGGCCTTCGCCCTTCTTCTGGGTATCGGAAACGGCAAAGGCGCCATTGTCGCCGGAAATCACGCCGGTATCGCCCATCTGGCCGCCGGACTCGCCATAAAACGGCGTCTGGTTGACGACGACCTGCACCGTTTCGCCATCGGCAGCGCTATCCACCGACTTGCCGTCCTTGACGATCGCCTGGATGACGCCTTCGGCGGTTTCGGTGTCGTAACCGAGGAATTCGCTCGCACCGAGCTTTTCCTTGAGCTCGAACCAGACGGTCTCGGTCGCCTTGTCGCCGGAACCGGCCCAGTGCGAGCGGGCTTCCGCCTTCTGGCGCTCCATCGCATCGGTGAAGCCGGAAATATCGACGCCGATTTCGCGGGCGCGCAGCGCATCCTGCGTCAGGTCCAGCGGGAAACCATAGGTATCGTAGAGCTTGAAGGCGGTTTCGCCATCCAGCATGTCGCCCTTGTGCAGCGTCGAGGTGGCATCGGAAAGCAGCGACAGGCCGCGTTCCAGCGTCTTGCGGAAACGGGTTTCCTCAAGCTTCAGCGTCTCGGAAATCAGCGCCTCGGCACGGACCAGTTCCGGATAGGCGCGGCCCATCTGCTGCACCAGCGCCGGCAGCAGCTTGTAGATCAGCGGCTCGCGCGCGCCGAGAAGTTCGGCATGGCGCATGGCGCGGCGCATGATGCGGCGCAGGACATAACCACGGCCCTCATTGGACGGCAGAACGCCATCGGCAATCAGGAAGGCGGACGAACGCAGATGGTCGGCGATGACGCGGTGGCTGGCGCGCTTTTCGCCTTCGGCCGGAACGCCGGTCGCTTCCACGGAAGCGGCAATCAGCGCGCGGAAGAGATCGGTGTCGTAATTGTCATGCTTGCCCTGCAGCAGCGCCGAAATACGCTCAAGACCCATGCCGGTGTCGATTGACGGACGCGGCAGGTCGATGCGCTCTTCCTTCGTCAGCTGCTCATATTGCATGAAGACGAGGTTCCAGATTTCGATGAAACGGTCGCCATCTTCTTCCGGCGAGCCGGGCGGGCCGCCCCAGATATGATCTCCATGATCGTAGAAGATTTCCGAACAGGGACCGCAGGGGCCGGTATCGCCCATCGCCCAGAAATTGTCGCTGGTCGGAATGCGGATGATGCGGTCGTCAGAGAAACCGGCGATCTTCTTCCAGAGGTTAAAGGCCTCGTCGTCGGTGTGGTAGACGGTGACCAGCAGACGATTGCGGTCGATGCCGAATTCCTTGGTAATCAGGTTCCAGGCATGGGTGATCGCCTCTTCCTTGAAATAATCGCCGAAGGAGAAATTGCCGAGCATTTCGAAGAAGGTGTGGTGACGGGCGGTATAACCGACATTGTCGAGGTCGTTATGCTTGCCGCCGGCGCGCACGCATTTCTGCGCCGAAGCGGCCGTGGAATAGGGACGGCTTTCAAGACCGGTGAAGACGTTCTTGAACTGCACCATGCCGGCATTGGTGAACATCAGTGTCGGATCGTTGCGCGGCACCAGCGGGCTGGAGGGCACGATCTCGTGTCCGTTCTTCTTGAAGTAGTCGAGAAAGGTCGACCGAATTTCATTCACACCGCTCATGCCCACACACCGCTCACAGCTGGAGTCCATCACTTCCACCCCGAAGGATGGCTATATTGCAAAATCACTGGCTTTTATCGTCCGCACCCGGCCCTGTCCAGCCATGGAGGCCCGCGAAGGCGCGCCGACAAACAAAAAGGGCCATGCGAGGCAAATCGCACGGCCTTTTTGTTATGCCAATTCATGTCGAGCGCAGCAGCCGGGCGGAAAACACCCCGCGGCGTCACCCAGATCAGCCGTCGTCACCGTCGCTGTCACCGGCTTCCGGGCCGCCATTCTGCAGGAAGCGATCGGCGATCAGGCCGGCATTCTGGCGCAGCGCCAGTTCGATCTCATTGGCCGTTTCCGGATTGTCGCGCAGGAAAATCTTGGCGTTTTCACGCCCCTGCCCCAGACGCTGGCTGTTATAGGAGAACCATGCACCAGACTTCTCGACGATGCCGGCCTTCACGCCGAGATCGACAAGCTCACCGGTCTTGGAAACGCCTTCGCCATACATGATGTCGAATTCCACCTGCTTGAAGGGCGGCGCCATCTTGTTCTTGACGACCTTGACGCGCGTCTGGTTGCCGACAACCTCTTCGCGCTCCTTGACGGAGCCGATGCGGCGAATGTCGAGACGAACGGACGCATAGAACTTCAGCGCGTTACCGCCCGTCGTCGTTTCCGGCGAACCGAACATGACGCCGATCTTCATGCGGATCTGGTTGATGAAGATCACCATGCACTTGGACTTGGAGATCGACGCGGTCAGCTTGCGCAGCGCCTGGCTCATCAGACGGGCCTGAAGACCCGGCAGGCTGTCGCCCATTTCGCCTTCGATTTCCGCCCGCGGCGTCAGCGCCGCAACGGAGTCGACGACCAGAACGTCGACCGCGCCGGAACGCACCAGCGTATCGGTAATCTCGAGTGCCTGTTCGCCCGTGTCGGGCTGCGAGATCAGGAGGCCCTGCAAATCCACACCGAGCTTGCGGGCATAGACCGGATCGAGCGCATGTTCGGCGTCCACGAAGGCGCAGATGCCGCCCTTCTTCTGGGCTTCGGCAATGGTCTGCAATGCCAGCGTCGTCTTACCGGAGCTTTCCGGGCCATAAATTTCAATGATGCGCCCCTTCGGCAGACCGCCGATGCCGAGCGCGATATCCAGGCTGAGCGACCCCGTCGAAACGGTCTCCACTTCAACCACGTTTTCATTGGAACCGAGCTTCATGATCGATCCCTTGCCGAACGACCGTTCGATCTGGGAGAGCGCCGCTTCCAGTGCCTTGCTTTTATCCACCGATTTATCCTCTACGAGACGCAAAGAATTTTGTGCCATCCGAACCACCTTTAGGTTATTGAAGCCGCACAGGCAATGAAGCAGTATGGAAACGGTATGTACTCTATTTGTTCTCATTTCGCAAGGCTGAGCCAGCATATTGAAAACAAATAGCGATAAGTCGTTTGTTCTGCTTTCGTTTTTCCGTGCCCGGCCCATGGCCGCAAACCGGATGCGAGGTCAGGAAGACGTCAGTTTAGGCCGAATCGTCCGGTCTTTCCATCCGCCAAAGAGGGAAACGCAAGCGTGAAGAAAATACTCGTTCTGGGCGGCGCGCATATCGACAGGCGCGGTATGATCGAGACTGAGACCGCGCCCGGCGCGAGCAACCCCGGCTCGTGGATGGAAGAGGCCGGCGGCGGCGGTTTCAACGCCGCGCGCAATCTTTCCCGCCTCGGTTTTCAGGTCCGCATCATCGCCCCGCGCGGCGGCGACGCGACCGGTGAGGCGGTGGCGGAGGCCGCACGGCAGGCGGGCGTGGAAGACACGCCCTTCACCTTCCTGGACCGCCGCACGCCGAGCTACACCGCCATTCTGGAGCGTGACGGCAATCTCGTCATCGCGCTGGCCGATATGGACCTCTACAAGCTCTTCACCCCGCGCCGCCTCAAGATACGCGCCGTGCGCGAGGCGATCACGGCGAGCGATATCCTGCTCTGCGATGCCAATCTGCCGGAAGATACGCTGACGGCGCTCGGCCTCGTCGCCCGCGCCTGCGAGAAACCGCTGGCGGCCATCGCCATATCCCCCGCCAAGGCGGTGAAGCTGAAAGCGGCGCTCGGCGATATCGACATCCTCTTCATGAACGAGGCGGAAGCCCGCGCGCTGACCGGCGAAACGACGGCCAATGTCCGCGACTGGCCCGACATCCTGCGCAAGGCCGGGCTTGCCGGCGGCGTCGTCACCCGCGGCGCGAGCGAAGTGGTGGCCTTCAGCAGGACGGAGACGGCGATCCTCCATCCGCCCCTCATCCGCGAGGTGAAGGACGTGACCGGTGCGGGCGACGCCATGGCGTCGGGTTATCTCGCCGCCATTGCCGAGGGAAAGACGATTGCGGAAGCGTTGAGGCAAGGCGCGGCGGCGGCAGCCATTACCGTGCAATCGCCCTTCGCCACCTCCCACGAACTATCAAAAGACAGTGTCGGAGCCATGTTGGGGCTTGTTCCCCGGGCTGAAATGCTGGCATGAACCCGCTTTTAAAAACTGGAACAGATGAAATGACCCGCCCTATCTCCCCGCTCCTGCCCATCGTCTATTCTCAGGAAGTCGCCGCCGCCAAGCAGCGCGGTGCGCCGATCGTGGCGCTTGAATCGACCATCATCACCCACGGCATGCCTTACCCCGGCAATATCGAGATGGCGGAAAGCGTCGAACAGATCATCCGCGATCAGGGTGCGGTTCCGGCCACCATCGCGGTCATTCACGGCACCCTGCATATCGGCCTTGAGAAGGACCAGCTCGAGGCGCTGGCCCAGACCACCGACGCCATGAAGGTCTCGCGCGCCGACATCGCCTTCGCGATCGCCGAGCGCCGCACGGGTGCTACCACGGTGGCCGCCACCATGATCGCCGCCGCCCGCGCCGGCATCCGCGTTTTCGCCACCGGCGGCATTGGCGGCGTACACAAGGGCGCGGAAGAGACCTTCGACATCTCCGCCGATCTGACCGAGCTTGCGAAGACCGGCGTGATCGTCGTCTGCGCCGGCGCCAAGGCCATTCTCGATATTCCGAAGACGCTCGAGGTTCTTGAAACCAATGGCGTACCGGTCGTCACTTTCGGCTCGGAAGAATTCCCGGCTTTCTGGTCGCGCTCCTCCGGCCTGCCGAGCCCGCTCTCGCTCAACAGCCCGGCGGCAATCGCCAATTTCCAGACAACCCGCGAACAGCTGGGTATCGATGGCGGTATGCTGGTGGCCAATCCCGTGCCGGAGGAAGACGAAATCCCGCGTGAAGAGATGGAAATCTACATCAACCGCGCCATCTCCCACGCCGAACGCGACGACATCACCGGCAAGGAAGTCACCCCCTACCTGCTTGGCGACATCTTCCGCCTGACGGATGGCCGCAGCCTGGAAACCAATATCGCGCTGGTGCGCAACAATGCGCAGCTTGCGGCGGAAATCGCGGTGGCGCTGAACTGAGGGCACACATCTCCTCTTCGGGCCGTTCGGCAGCGGCCCCCAAAGAGATTGCTGTCGGAGCTTTGGAAGCTGGAACAAACACGTCCCCCGTCATGCTCGGGCCTGTCCCGAGCATCTACTACGTCTCGACCGGAGGAAACGTGATTAGATTCTCGCCACAAGGGCGAGGATGACGTCGCGTATTTGGAAAGCCTGTCCCAACAAAAAAGGCCCGGAGAGCTTGCGCTTCCGGGCCTTTGTTTTTCCTGTCGAACCCGATCAGTTCTGGGCGACCGGCTTCACCAGCGGCGTCACGCGGCGGATCGTGACGCGGCGGTTCTGCTGTTCCGGACCGAGCGTCTGGACCTTCAGATAACGCTCACCATAGCCTTGCGTCGCGAGGTTTTCCGGCGGAATGCCGTAAACATCGGTCAAGACATTGGCGACGGAAGCGGCGCGCTCGTCGGAAAGAACGAGGTTGCTTTCATCCGAACCGACGGCGTCGGTATGGCCCTCGATCAGGAAGGTTTCACCCGGGTTCTTGTCCAGCGCCTTGTTGATCGCATCCGCTACCTTGCGCAGCGAACGGGCCTGCGTCATCGGGATTTCGGCGCTGCCGGTGGCGAAGGTGATGGTATCGAGGTCGATACGGCGCACCTTGTCGCGGATACGGGCCGAATAACGCACTTCATCCAGTGAATAGACACGCTCCACCGGCTCGACGGGCGGCTGTTCCAGGAAGCGGTAATAATCGCGGTCCGGATCGCTCGAAGTGTCGATGATGTAGTCCGTTACGGGAATGCGCAGGCGCATCGGCGGCAGGTCGAGGCCCGGATCGCGATAGACGTAGTCGCGGTCGGGATCTTCCATCAGCTCCGGTGCATAGAAAAGCACATATTCGCGGCCGCGATCGTCGATGCGCGAGCGCTGGATCACGTCGCCATATCGGTTGCGGATGGTCACCACCTGCGTTCCGTCACGACGCTCCACGGTTTCGCGGACACGGCCGCCGGGCAGACGCTCGTAATAGGGCTCGCCGCCATCGCGGATGAAGCGCTGGTTGTCGTCGCCGCGCACCACAACGCGGTCGCCGAATTGCAGGATGATCGGCGCATCGCGGTCACGATCACGCGGACGGCCTTCGCGCGGCTGCCATTCGCGCACGCCTTCCGGCCGCTCATATTGCGGGCGGCGGTCGACACGCTCGCCCTGCTGCGAGGTGATGGCTTCCATCTTGACGGGCGGCGGCGGGGCCTTGCCTTCGGCGGCGCCGGCGCGCTGCGCCTCGGCGTCGGAGGTCGGGACCTTCACGTCACCGGCCTGTTCGCGTTCACGACGGCGCTCCTCGCGGGTCTGGCGGTTACCGGAACGTTCCACTTCCTTGTCGCTGTCGAGAACGGCGGCGCCCTTGTCGACCGGCAGAATGACGGTATCGGCGGTCTTGGACGGGTCCTTAGCGATTGCCTTGGCCTTATCCAGCTCTTCCTTCGTCATCGGCGGCGCTTCCGTCTGCGGAACAGCGACCTGATTTGGAACGGGTTCACCGGCCGGCGCCTGTCCGGTTGTCGTACCGCTCGGCGGCGGCGTCGGCGCGCCTGGCAGCGGGGCTGCAGGTTCGGTTCTGCCCTGACCCTCTACCGGCGGCTGTTCCGAAGGCTGACGACCCGGTGCGGGGTTTGGCTGGGCTTCAGGTGCCGGCGGACGCGCGGGCGTCGGCGCTTCGGTCGGAACCGGTGCCTCCTTCGCGGCGGGCTCGGGGGCGGCCGGCTTTTTCTCCGGAACGGCTTTTTCGGCCGGCTCGGCTTTCTGTTCCGGGGCCTTTTCCTCTACCGGTGGCTTTTTGGCAGGTGCTTGTTCGCGGGGCTTGGACGGCTCACCGGCTTTTTCAGGGCTTGCTGCGGGCTCCTGTTCGGCAGCAGGTTCCTTCGCGCGCTCCTTGCGGGGACGCTCGGGACGCTGCTCGCCCTCACCCGCGGGCTGCTCGGCCCGTTCCGGCTTGCGCGGACGTTCCTTTGGCTGCTCTTCGGCAGGCGCGGCTTCGGGTGCGGCCTCGCGCTGGCGTGCGGGGCGCTGTTCGCCCTCGCCCTGCGGCTCCTGCGCGCGTTCGGGTTTGCGGGGACGCTCCTGCGGCTGCTCGGCCGGCGCGGGCTCAGGGCGAGCCTCGCGCTGCTGCGGTTCCCGCTGGGGTTCGGGCTGCGGCTCCCTTTGGGGTTCCCGTTGCGGCTCAGGGCGCGGTTCGGCAGGCGCGGCTTCGCGCTTGGGCTCCGGTTCGCGCTGCGGCTCCGGCGCACGCTCCTGTCGTTGCGGCTCGGCCTGCGGCTGCGCCTCTTCGGCCTGCTTGCGGCGTTTGCGCAGTTCCTCTTCCGGGTTCGGTTCTTCCGGCTGCGCCTGCGCCAGAATCATCCGGCCGGTCGCAGCATCGCCGGGAAGCGCCTGCGACACCGGCGTCTGCGCCCGCGCAGCACCGGCAAAACCGGCCGCTGCCGGCTCCACCGCAATCGCCAGCGACATGAGGGGGAAAACCACCCCCGTCAGCAATGTGTTCTTCTTCAGCATCGGTGTTTCCTCATCTGCCATTATTGGTCGCCAGTCTTGCGACATCTTGATTCCGGCTGCGCGTGCAGGCGCTGGTCAACGCCTCGCACACGCTTCGGTTCCCATGATGGACAAAGCCTTCTGTACCGGAAATGAACAGATCAAGGCGTTTTCGTGGAAGCTCTGCGGCACAATCGCGGTCACTAATATTGCAGTTGCATTTTTTGACCAACCGGATGAATAATCGCATCCGCGCTGAAGGCTACAGGCGGTATCATCCGCTGCGCCCTGCGCCCATGGCGTCCGCACTGAAAACAACAACAGACCGCGGATGAACGACCAAAAGAGAGGATCGAAATGCCTATTTCCACCCGTCTGCTCGCAGCCGTATCGATTGCCGCCATCTCGCTGTTTTCAGGTGCTGCCCTCGCGCAGGACAAGATCGTCATCGGCACCGAAGGCGCTTATCCGCCCTTCAACAATCTCGAAGCCGACGGCACGCTGACCGGCTTCGACATCGACATCGCCAAGGCGCTGTGCGAACAAATGAAGGCCGAATGCACCTTCGTCACCAATGACTGGGACGGCATCATCCCCGCCCTTCAGGCCAAGAAGTTCGACGCCATCATCGCGTCCATGTCGATCACGCCCGAGCGTCTCGAGAAGGTCGACTTCTCCAAGAAATATTACAACACCCCGCCGGCCATCGCCGTGCCGAAGGATTCGCCGATCAAGTCCGTCGACGATCTGAAGGGCAAGTCGCTCGGCGCGCAGGGTTCCACCACCCACTCCAACTATGCCGAAAAGCATTTCCCGGATGCCGACGTGAAGATGTATCCGACCGCCGACGAATATAAGCTCGACATCGCCAATGGCCGTATCGATGCCGTCATCGACGATATCGTCGTTCTGTCGGAATGGCTGAAGACGGATGCGGGCGCCTGCTGCAAGATCCTGACGCCGCTTCCGGTCGATGTCGAGATCAACGGCAACGGCGCGGGCGTCGCCGTCCGCAAGGGTGACACGGCGCTTGCCGACAAGTTCACCGCCGCCATCGCCGGCATTCGCGCCAGCGGCAAGTATCAGGAGATCAACAAAAAATACTTCGATTTCGACGTTTACGGCGAGTAAGCCCGTTCGATCTGTTGAAATCTCGTGGCGGAAGGCTTGCCCTTCCGCCATTTTTGTTTGAAAACGTCACGATAACAATCACGGCGGCTTAAGACCGCAGGGGAAAATTGGCATGAGCGGAGCATTTTCCGCCATAGGTGCGTTCTGGACCTATGTCTCGACACTTCTCGATCCCTTTTGCGGGCCGGTCGGTCTCTTCTCGCTTTTCGGAAACGGCACCCTTGTCGCCTGCGGCGATGCGGGCTGGGGCGATGAAATCGCCTTCGGCGTCAAGGTCACCATCTCGCTGGCGCTCGCCACCCTGCCCGTCGGGCTGCTGATCGGTTTCCTCATCGCGCTCGCCGCGCAATCGGAAGAAAAATCGCTGCGGCTGGCGACCGGTATCTACACCACCATCTTCCGCGGCCTGCCGGAACTGCTGACGCTCTTCATCGTCTATTACGGCATCCAGATGCTGCTGCAATCGGTGGCCGGTTATGTCGGCATCACCGGTCCGGTCGAGATCAACGCCTTCGTCGCGGGCATGGTGGCGCTGTCCGTGGTGTTTTCGTCCTATGCGTCCGAAGTGCTGCTCTCCGCCTTCAAGGCCATACCAAAGGGGCAATATGAGGCCGGCGCGGCACTGGGGCTTTCGCGGGGCCGCACCATGGTGCTCATCATCATTCCGCAGCTGGTCAGGATCGCCCTTCCCGGCATGACCAATCTCTGGGTCATCCTGCTGAAAGACACATCCTACGTCTCGATCATCGGCCTTGCCGATATCGTTCGCCAGACCGGCATCGCCGCCCGCGTCAGCAAGGAAGCCTTCTTCTTCTACAGCATCGCCTGCCTGCTCTACCTCATCCTCGCGCTGCTTTCGTCCATCGGCATCGGCTTCATCGATCGCTGGTCGCGCAAGTCGGAGGTGAGCCGATGAGCCATATTCAGGAACTCATTCCCCCCCGCCCCGCCCCGGCCGTTGCGGACAAGCCGCTCAATATTTCGCGCATCGTCGGCATCGCCGTCATCACGCTCTGGCTGCTGCTCGCCGCCGGGCTGATCTTCGCCATGATCGAGGGCTGGGACTGGGACAAATTCCAGCGTTACGGGCCGCGCTATATCGACGGTCTCATCACCACCATCACCCTCGTCGGCAGCTCGATCATTCTCGGCGCCATTCTTTCCGTGCCGATCGCCTTCGGCCGCATGTCGGAAAACCGCATCATCGGCGCGCTGGCCTATGCCTATGTCTACGTCTTCCGCAGCACGCCGCTTTTGGCGCAGCTTTTCCTGATCTATTACGGCCTCGGCAGTTTCCGCCAGGGGCTGGAAACCGTCGGCCTGTGGTGGTTCTTCCGCGAGGCCTGGTATTGCGGCCTGTTGTCGCTCACCCTCAACACCGCCGCCTATCAGGCCGAAATCCTGCGCGGCGCGATCCGCAGCGTGCCGCGCGGCCAGCATGAGGGCGCCGCCTCGCTCGGCCTGTCGAAACTCGTCACTTTCCGCAAGATCATCCTGCCGCAGGCGCTGATCGTGGCGCTGCGTCCCTATGGCAACGAAATCATCCTGATGATCAAGGGTTCGGCGGTGGTCTCCATCGTCACGGTCTTCGACCTGATGGGCCAGACCCGCTACGCCTTTTCCCGCACCTTCGATTATCAGGCCTATCTCTGGGCCGCGATCTTCTACCTGACGATCGTCGAAACGCTGCGGCATGTCTGGGCATGGCTGGAAGCCCGCCTGACGCGGCACCTCAAGCGCTAGTCGCAACATTGGCAGCACTCATCAATGAAGGCTGCCAACATTTTGAAAAATATAAATATTTTGTGACAACCCATGTCTTTGGCAAGCTTGGATTAACCATGACGTGTTCCCATATTCGATACAGCGGTAACGCTGTGATCGGCAATCATGGAAACGGGAACCGCCGTCATGAACAAGGACATGGAAATGATGCTGAGAGGCTACGGCCTCACCACCGCCCAGATATTTTATCGCCTGCCGGATCATCCGCTGGTTCTCCAGACCTATGTCTGGCAGGACTATGATCTTGCCCCGGACTTCCCTGAGATGCATGGCTTCCTCAAATTCTGGAAGGAAAAGCTCGACGGACCGCTGCACTCCGTCCGCTACGTGCACCGGCAGGTCATTTCGGCGCAGGAATGGCGCGCGCTCAAGGGGGAGTTCATCATCCACTGAGCCGTCGCACCACATAAACATTGCGCCCGTCCCCGATGCGGCTTACAGCAAACTCAACTGAAGATGCTGACGGATAAGGCACGATGACGAAGAACCAGAAAATCGACGAAGAGGCGCTTGCCGAAGCCTATAACCGCGCGCTCGCGCTTGAAAAAGCCGGCGATGTGGACGCGGCGGTGAAGGCCTATGAAGAGGTTCTGGCCATCGATCCCGACGATCACGGCGGAGCGGCCGTGCGCATCGCCGCCATGGGCCGGGGCGAAACCCCGCCAAAGGCGCCCGACGCCTATGTCGAAACCCTGTTCGACCAGCATGCCGAAGCTTTCGAGGATATTCTTGTCGAACAGCTCGGTTACGCCGTACCGATGATGGTACGCCAGCGGCTGCAGACGCTGAACCTCGGTCCCTTCAAGCGCCTGCTCGATCTCGGCTGCGGCACCGGCCTCACCGGCGAAGCGCTGCGCGACATGGCCGACGATATCACCGGCATCGATATTTCCGAAAACATGGTCGAAATCGCCCATGAGAAGGACCTCTACGAGACGCTCTACGTCGCCGAAGCCGAGGATTTTCTTGAGGACAATGACGACGAGCCTTTCGACATCATCACCGCCACCGATGTGCTGCCCTATCTCGGCGCGCTCGAGCCGCTGTTTTTCGGCGCCGCCGAAAACCTCAACGCCGGCGGCCTGCTGATCTTTTCGTCGGAAACCCTGCCCGAAGAAACCCTGGCCGGACGCCCCTATATGGTCGGCCCGCACCAGCGTTTCGCCCATGCGGAAACCTATGTCCGCGAAAGACTGGCGGCGACCGGTTTCGAGGTTCTTGAGGTGACCGACATCAACGTGCGCATGCAGGACGGCAATCCGACGCCCGGCCATCTGGTGATCGCCAAGCTAAAGGGCTGATGCCCTAACATTGCGGCAGATTTCTTCTCCCCGCCGGGGAGAAGAAACAAGCGGGACATGCTTGCCCTACGTTTAAGGAACATTGCTGAATCAACCTCTCAACAACACCCGCCAGCGGGTTGAAGAGACTCACCTTTCCGACCCGCTCAGCTCGCCTTCGGCCGCCAGACGATATCCGCCACGTTGAGTTTCTTCGGCACGATCTTCAGATCGTAGAACTCATCCGCAAGCGCCTGCTGATAGGCGATGGCCTCATCCGGAACCAGCGAAACCCGCCCGAGATCGGCGCCCGGCCGCGTCAGCGAGACTTTGGTGACATCCGCGGAAACGCCGGTGATCGACGCCAGCGACTTTGCCGTTGCATCGATATTGGCCTGCGCTTTCGCACCCACATTCGCCAGCTCCTTGAGGATCAGCGGCACGAGATCGGGATTGGTCTCGACGAAATCGCCATTGGCAAGGAAATAACTCCACGGATCGACGATGCCTTCGGCGGTCGAAAGAACCCGCGTCGTCGGCTCTTTTTCCGCCACGGCAAAATAAGGATCCCAGATCGACCAGGCATCGATGCTGCCGCTGCGGAAGGCGGCGGCCGCATCCGGCGGGGCAAGATCGACCGGCGTAATGTCGTTCAAGGTCAAACCAGCCTTTCGCAACGCCTTGACGGTGACATTATGAGCGCTGGAGCCGCGCTTGAAGGCGACCTTTCTGCCTTTCAGGTCTTCCAGCGTCTTCAGCGGCGAATCTTTCTGCACAAGGATTGCCGATCCGCCGGCCGCCGCTTTGTAAGTGCCCACATAACGCAGATTGCCACCGGCGGCCTGCGCGAAAAGCGGCGGCACATCGCCGGTCGGGCCGATATCCAGCGCGCCGGCACCCAGCGCTTCAAGAAGCGGCGGCCCGGAGGAAAATTCCGACCATTTGACCTCGATGCCGCGATCCTTCAGCAACGCTTCAAGCGCGCCCTGGCTTTTCGCGAGCGCTATCACGCCATTCTTCTGCCAGCCAATCCGCAATGTGGTGGTTGCGGCACTCGCCCGCCGGATATGCGGCAGAAACACCGCCCCGGTCGCACCTGCAATCAGTCCCAATGTTCCGCGTCGTGTAAGCATATGGATATCCCTCGCTATTCCATCCTTCGACGGTAAAAGCGTAGATATTCGAGCGATTTTATCAAAATCGCAGTTTGCGCGCAGACAGCCCCGGGAGAATTGAATGTGCGAATTTGCCACGATGGGCGGAATAGAATTGTCGTGCCCCGGCGGGGCTACCGGGATGGACCTTCTGGCTGGATCAGCCCTTGGCGGGCCAGATCGACGGGAAAAACGACCCGCAAATGAAAATGCCCTCCCCGGCAACCGGAAAGGGCATTGGTCGAAAAACTGACCGGCGGCGGATTACTCCTCGCCGGATTTCGGATTGTCCAGCAGCATGTAATCGAGCGGCAGCTCGGTCGTATATTTGATCTGCTCCATCGCGAAGGCGGAGGACACGTCGCGAATTTCGATCTTGGCGATCATGCGCTTGTAGAAGGCGTCATAGGCCGCAATGTCAGGCACGACGACGCGCAGCAGATAATCGACATCGCCGCTCATGCGATAAAATTCGACGACTTCCGGAAACTCGGAAACCACCTCGGAGAAACGCTTCAGCCATTCGATGGAATGGGAGGCGGTGCGGATGGAGACGAAAACCGTGACCTTGGTGTTGACCTTGACCGGATCGAGCAGCGCCACGCGCCGGCGAATAACGCCGTCTTCCTCCATCTTCTGGATACGCCGCCAACAGGGCGTCGTGGAAAGGCCGACCTTTTTCGCCAGATCGGCAACGGCCAGCGTGGAATCCTCTTGCAGAATGCGCAAAATCTTACGGTCTAGGCGATCCAATGCGTCTGTCCTCCTGAATTAATTTCCTTTCAATACACTAATTTTTGCAGAAAAACAGAAAATTGTTTCACTAAAGCCGCATTTCCACATGTTGTCGCAGAACCGGCAGCAGTTCCTCCGTGAACCATGGGTTCTTTTTCAGCCAGCCGGTATTGCGCCAGCTTGGATGCGGCAGGGGAAAAATGCCGGGGCCGGAATTGGCATGGAGAAAGCCGCGCCAGTCCTGCACCGTTGCCGTCATTGTCTTGCGCCGCCTTTCACCCAGATGAAAAGCCTGTGCATATTGGCCGATGGCGAGGATCAGCTCCACCTGCGGCATCGCCATTATTACCCGCTCACGCCATTGCGGCGCGCATTCGCGCCGGGGCGGCAGGTCGCTGCCTTTGTCGTCATAACCGGGAAAACAGAAGCCCATGGGCACGATGGCGAAACGATCCGGATCGTAGAACGTCTGCCGGTCGACGTTCAGCCATTGGCGCAGCCTGTCGCCCGAGGCATCGTTGAACGGCAGCCCTGTTTCATGCACGCGAAGCCCCGGCGCCTGCCCGGCAATCAGGATGCGCGCCTTGGTCGACATGACGACCACCGGCCGGGGTTCGTGCGGCAGGCGATCGGCCATTCCCCTGAGCGGCTTGTCGCGACAGAGACGGCAGCGGGCGATTTCGCCGCGTAATCCTTCCAGCCCGTCATCACGCACCGGCACTGGCTCAACCATGATCCCACCCCAGAAGATGACGGACAATGGTGAGGAAACCCGCCGCCGGCGTTTCCAGATCCGCGGCGCGGTGTTCCCGCCGCCACTGCGACGGTTTCTCGAATTCTCCCGCCCAGATGCCGCGTGCCTGTCTGCGCGCCGCCGCCTGCTCGCTGGAGAACTGGAAATAACCGGATGCGACGGCAAAACCCGCCGACACCATTTCCGATGAGACATCCCTGCCGCCGGCGGAACAATAAACCAGCAGCCGCCCGTAACGGTCCCTGGAACTGCCGGAACAGGAGAAATCCTCAGCCCCGGCCAGCCTTTGCAGAACACGGCGCGCTTCCTCGCCGCACGGCCAGCTTTCGTTGCCGCGCAGGCATGTCTGCGCAAGCTCCGGCGCATCGATGCCAAGCAGCCGGAAACGTTCCTCACCCTTCGACAACGTATCGCCATCGATCACGAAGAAGCGGCCGCTATAGGTTTCGCTGTTGATCTGGTCGAGCTTGGCCGCGATCAGAATGCCGAGAAAAACCGTGGCGAGAAAAAGCCCGCCATCGCGAAATGCCGAAAACCGCCTGCCCCTGCCTCCATTTCGTCTCATGTAACAACAAACCCTTGTCAGAAATGGCAAACAAATCCTTTCACGGCAGCATCTTCTTAAGATTTTGCGCGTAGTCTGCAAGGGTTCATGTCACCCTGCGTTGTAACAATGAGTAAAAGCGTCAGCACGTCCACCGACAAGATCATCGTCGACCGGTCGAAAAAGCACCGCAACAAGGCGGTCTTCGACACGGTGAAGACGACGCGTGAACGCCTGCAGCAGGGGGCTGGCGCAAGCGACGCCTATGAACGCGAAATGCTGACCATGCACATCGCCGAAACCCTGCAGGGCGCGATGATCATGCCGCTTTTCATCCTGCTCGCCTCCATCATCGGCCTTTATATTACCCGCGACATCAGCCTGATCATCTGGTCGCTGATTGCGCTGAGCTTCCACGCCTTTTCTCTGCTCTTGGCCAAGCGGGCGGCAAAACAGGAGATCACGGCCGACAATCTTCAGCACTGGAAAAGTCTCTTCCTCGGCATGCAGATCCTCATCGGCTGCGCCTGGGCGATGTTTGCGCTGGCCGAACCGGTGCGCAACGACCCGACGCTCGTGCTTTTCTTCAAGGGCTCGACGCTGCTGATCGCGCTTTCGCTCACCGCCATGGCCAATTTCATGCTGCGGCGGGCGACCTTCATGACCTTTTTGCCGGTGCTGGCGGCTCTCTGCATGACATCGGCCATTTCGCGCAATCCTTTCGATGTCGGTCTCGCGCTGATGTTCGGCATGGCCATCCTCTTCTGTCATCGCATTACCAGCCGGCTTTACCAGACCAGCATCAAGCTCCTCTCCTCGCAAACGGAAAAGGACGACCTGATCGCAGAACTCGAAGTCGCAAACTCGGTTTCGGACGAGGCGCGGCGGCGCGCGGAAGAAGCCAATCTGGCGAAATCGCGCTTCCTCGCCTCCATGTCGCATGAGCTCAGAACCCCGCTCAACGCCATTCTCGGCTTCTCCGAGGTCATGTCATCAGAGGTGCTCGGTCCGCTCAACAATCCGCTCTACAAGGAATATTCCGGCGATATCCATCGCTCCGGCCAGCATCTGCTTGATCTCATCAACGAAATCCTCGACCTGTCGCGCATCGAGGCCGGCCGCTATGACCTGAACGAAGAAGCGATCTCGATGCTGGAAATCGCCGAGGATTGCATCGGCATGATCCAGCTTCGCGCCCGCGCCAAGAACATCAAAATTTCCCAGCAGTTCGAAAACAGCCTGCCGCAGGTCTGGGCCGATGAGAAATCCATTCGCCAGGTCATCCTCAACCTGCTGTCCAACGCCGTGAAATTCACGCCGCAGGGCGGTGAAATCCTTGTTAAAGCCGGCTGGACGGCAGGCGGCGGCCAATATGTCTCGATCAGGGATAACGGTCCCGGCATTCCCGAAGATGAAATTCCCGTGGTGCTGTCCGCCTTCGGTCAGGGATCGATCGCGATCAAGAGCGCCGAACAGGGGACCGGCCTCGGCCTGCCCATCGTTCAGGCCATTCTCGCCAAGCATGACGGCCAGTTCATCCTGAAATCGAAACTGCGCGAGGGCACCGAAGGCATCGCCATCCTGCCGGCCAAACGCGTGCTGCAAAGCCTGCCGGCCGTGGAAGAAACCCACGCCATCCAGCCACGCCGCCGGTCCTTCGCTTAGGGCATTTCCAGGAAAAGTGGCCCCCGGGTTTTCCGCCCTGAAATGCCTTGAGGCTTAGAACTTCAGAAGAACAGCGTCGTTACCAACGAATACAGCACGAAAAATCCGTTCGCCATCAACAGGCAGAAGACGGCGAAGGAGCCGAGGTCCTTGGCATGCCGCCCGACCGAGGAGATTTCCGGCGAAATGCGATCCACCAGCTCTTCGATGGCGGTATTGAGCGCTTCCACCGAAAACAGCAACAGCATCAGCACCGTAAAGACGAGAAGATGGGCAAAGGGTGCGCCGACGACCAGAAGCAGGGCAAGCCCGACGCCGAAGGCGAGAACCTCATGCCGGAACGCCGCTTCCTGCCACAGCCGGCCAAGCCCCTGCACGGAATAGCGCGCGGCGGCAAAAAGATGCCGCCAGCCTTTTTCCTTGCGAAAGGTGGGTTCCGGTTGCTTCTTTTGCGGCGTCACGTCCATCTTAGGCCTCAATGGTCGGTGCGGGAGCTGATGCGGGTGTCCACACCCGCCGCTTCGAATGTCGCCATGCCGGAATGGCAGGCGGCGGCGGCCTTGACGATGCCGGCGGCAAGCGCTGCCCCCGTGCCTTCGCCGAGACGCATGCCGAGCGCCAGAAGCGGCGTCTTGCCGAGCTTTTCGATGGCGGCCAGATGGCCCGGCTCACCCGAGACATGGCCGATCAGGCAATGGTCGAGCGCCGCAGGATTGGCAGCCTTGAGGAGAGCGGCAGCGGCCGTCGCCACATAACCGTCGATCAGCACGGGAATGCGTTGCACACGGGCGGCAAGGATGGCGCCGGCAATCGCTGCGATTTCGCGTCCGCCGAGACGGCGCATGATCTCCAGCGGATCGGAAAGATGATCCTTGTGGAACTCCACCGCTGCCTTCACCGCCGCGATCTTGCGGGCCATGACTTCGCCTTCCGAACCGGTGCCCGGACCGGTCCATTCTTCCGCCGTGCCGCCATAAAGCGCGAGATTGATCGCCGCCGCAATGGTGGTGTTGCCGATGCCCATTTCGCCGACGCAGAGAAGATCGGTGCCACCGGCAATCGCTTCCATGCCGAAGGCCATGGTGGCGGCGCAGTCGCGCTCGGAAAGCGCCGGCTCGCAGGTGATGTCGCCGGTCGGGTAATCGAGCGCCAGATCGAAAATCTTCAGGCCAAGATCGTTTGCAACGCAGATCTGGTTGATCGCCGCACCGCCTGCCGCGAAATTTTCCACCATCTGCTGGGTCACGGATGTCGGATAGGGCGTAACGCCGTGCCGGGTGACGCCATGATTGCCGGCGAAGATCGCCACCAGCGGGCGGGTGACGGCCGGAGAACGGCCGGACCAGGCAGCCAGCCACATGGCGATTTCTTCGAGACGTCCGAGCGAACCGGCAGGCTTGGTCAGCTGCGCATTGCGCTCCTTGGCCGCCACAAGCGCGTGCGTATCCGGGCCGGGAAGCTCGCGCAGCAGCGCGCGGAAATCGTCGAAGGGCAATCCGCTCATGCTCATGATATCTGTCTTTCTCGTCGTCGGGTTGGTTGTCGCATCGGCTCATGCGTCCGGAACTTGTGTTTTCCGGCAAATCGGTCTTTGTTGCGCCTCTCATAATCGCGGATGCGCCGCGGAACAACCGGAAATGCAGCGACTGCAACGGAGAGAGCATGAAGGCCGGGGATTTTATAACAGATGTCATGCATTCCCTCGCCTTTCTGAGCCGCCTGCCCGTTCCCTCGCGGTTTTTCGATGATGCCGACGGCGTGTCGATGCGCCGCACCGCCCGCGCCTTTCCCGCCGCCGGCCTGCTGATCGCCCTGCCCGCCGCTTTCCTTGTTGTGGTTTTCGCAGCCTTCGACGCCTCTCCGCAGCTCACCGGCTGGCTCGTCATCGGCCTGACGGCGCTCATCACGGGCGCGCTGCACGAAGACGGCCTCGCCGACATGGCCGATGGTTTCGGCAGCGGCAAGGAGAAGGCCCGCATGCTTGAGATCATGAAGGACAGCCGCATCGGCAGCTATGGCACGATTGCCATGATCCTTTCCTTTGCGCTTCGCGCCACCGCACTCGCCTCGCTCATTGAGACGCTGCCGGCAAAAACCGCCGCCGCCGCCCTGATCGCCGCGCTTGTCCTGAGCCGCACCCTGATGGTGTGGCACTGGCAATCCCTGCCCGCCGCAAAAACCTCCGGCATCGCCGCCGGCGCCGGTCAGCCGGGCTCAAGCGAGCGCAACATCGCGCTGGTGATCGGGCTGCTGCTTTTCACACTCTTCACATTGCACGCCCTGCCGCTCCTGTCGATTGCCCTTGTGCTGGCGGCAGCCTTTCTGGCAGCCGTCCTTTTCGGCAGGCTCTGCGACAGGAAGATCGGCGGCCATACCGGCGACACCATCGGTGCCTGCCAGCAGATCACGGAGATCGTGATTCTCATCGCCCTTGCCCTTGCGGCGTGACAGCCTGATATAAATCATCATGGAAACACCCTGCATCCATATCTGCCGCCTCGATGAAACCAGCAGCCTCTGCATCGGCTGCGGGCGGACGCTGGATGAAATCGGCGGCTGGGCCGGGTATAGCGACGAGAAGCGCCGCGAAATCATGCGGTTGCTGCCGCAAAGACTGGCAAAACTGCCCGAGACCGCCAAGGAGACGCATACCGCATGAACAGGCTGACCATCGTTCTCCTCCTGCTGGCCGTCGGCCTTGGCCTGCTTCTCATCAATCACGACGGCGGCCGAACGCTCGGCATCGATAACGATCAATTCGCCCACGTGCTTTATCTTCTGCCCATTGCCGGTCTATTATCGGCCGGCATTCTGGCGGGAAGACGCGGCAGCCTCAGTACCGTCATCCGTCAGCTCGCCGTCTGGCTCGTCATCATTCTCGGCCTCGTCTCGCTCTATCTCTATCGCTACGACCTGCAATCCTTCGGAGACCGGCTGCTGGGCGGCCTGATGCCCGGCCGCGCCGTGGTGGTGACGACGGCTGGCGGCGAACAGGAAATCGTCCTGCATAAATCGATGAGCGGCCATTTCGAGGCGAATGTCGGCGTCGAGGGCAAGACGATCCACATGCTCGTCGATACCGGTGCAAGTTCTGTAGTCCTCGCCAATGCGGATGCGGCCGCAATCGGCATCGACACCGCAAATCTCCGCTATACCGTACCGGTGATGACTGCGAATGGCCGCACGGCGGCAGCCCCCGTCACCCTTTCGGAAATCAGCATTGGCCCGATCATGCGACGCAACATCCTCGCCCTCGTCGCGCAGGATGGCCAATTGGGCCAGAGCCTGCTCGGCATGAGCTTCCTGTCGACGCTCGGTTCGCTGCAGATGCAGACCGATGAATTGCGGTTACGGGATCGATAAGCTCCTCTCGGAGAAGGCGTCTTATCTTGCTATCAAACGCCCCCAATCACAATATATGTGAAGTAACGAGGAAAGGGTTGGTCAACGCTGACCTGCTGAAAGCAGTGGCTTATCTCGAAAAATACCGCCACTTCGGCAAATCATTGACATGCCGCACTGACCATGAGACAAGATTACATACTCAACGCAGGGGTTCTCAACATGATCGGTCCTGATCCTATCCTACTTTGATCTAAACGTCTTTCCACTGTGAGAAGCGAAGCGTCGAACTATGGTTTCGGCGCTTTTTGGTTTTTTGAGATGCCCGGCGAACGGATTTTTCGCTTTAGTTTGTATCCCCTGTATTTTCCTTCCATTGTCTGCAAAAGCTTCTCGCCAGTTTTCTTTGCCTCTTCCGCGTACTCGTAGAGGCTACGAATGGCGCTCTCCCGACCCTCGAGTGAAATATTGGTAAAACTCTTACGGTATATTCCATCTATCTTGGCGCGGATTTTATCCAGAACACCATAGAAATAGACCACATCTCCAATATACTCTCTTCCAGTGGCCGATATGGAATCGATATTCTTCAGATAGAAATGGGTGTGACGTGCATCTGTAATATGCGGAACGAAATCTTTGTTTTCCTTGATGCGCTCCCTGAAAGTCACATAGGAAATAGGTGCCGCAAGGAAGATTGCCATATCGGCTGTATTAAAGTCGATTTCCGCATACAGGGATCGAATAAATTTCTCTTTTTCTCGCGATTTTTTCCAGAATCCTACGCCCACCGCTACAAATTGTCCAAGTATCCACAGCGTGAAGGCTGTGGAAGCCGCGACCAACGCGGCGAGCAATTGCGGGCTTTCAGATATTTGCTGCGTCGCTGACATGCAACAATTCCCTTAAATATAAGAAAATACATATTGTAATAACGACAATATAAAAATCATAAGATTCCAATATTAACAACATAAATACGATACTTCAGATGGCGAGCGGGCGACGATTTGCGCCGCCAATATCAAATCGGTCTCGATGGAAAAACACGGTAGGAACTCGACCTAAAACGGGCGGAACTAAAATACTCGTAGAAACGCCTTTCCGAGAGATTTCTTTCTGCCCGGCCCTCGCCCAACGAACCATTGCCCCTTGATTCCTTCCCATTTGATAATTTATGTTGGTTTCGTTCTCAGGGCGGGGTGCAATTCCCCACCGGCGGTATCGGGATTTTTCCCGGAGCCCGCGAGCGCTTCCGGTCTCCAAAGCCGGAAGGTCAGCAGATCCGGTGAGAGGCCGGAGCCGACGGTATAGTCCGGATGGAAGAGGACAAGGCATAGGACGCCCGCGCGTGAGCGGGCTTCGCATTGCATTGTTCGCCCAAGGGATATTTGGCGCTTCTCGAAGCGCGAAAATGCCGCAAAACGGCATAACCCTTGAAAGGCTTGAAAGAAAATGACCATTGCTAAAATTGAAGACGCGATCGAAGCCATTTCCCGTGGCGAGATGGTGATCGTGGTTGACGACGAAGACCGCGAAAATGAGGGCGATATCATCGCCGCCTCCGACAGCATTACCCCGCAGCAGATCGCCTTCATGATGAACCATGCGCGCGGGCTGATCTGCGTCGCCATGCCGGGCGAGCGTCTCGATGCGCTCGATATTCCGCTGATGGTGTCGCGCAATACCGAATCCCTCAAGACAGCCTTCACCGTCTCGGTGGACTATATTCCGGGCACTACCACCGGCATTTCCGCCGCCGACCGGGCAAAGACCGTGCGTGCGCTGGTATCGGAAGAATCGCGCCCGGAAGATTTCGCCCGCCCCGGCCACATCTTCCCGCTGCGCGCCAACCCTGAGGGCGTTCTCGGCCGCACCGGCCACACCGAAGCAGCCGTGGACCTCTGCCGCCTTGCCGGAAAATATCCCTGCGGCACCATCTGTGAAGTCGCCAATGACGACGGCACCATGGCCCGCCTGCCCCAGCTCGAAGTCTTCGCCGAACGTCACGGTCTGCTGGTCGTGACGATCAAGGACCTTGTTTCCTACCTCAAGGGCGAGGTTGTCGAGGATGTGGCGCAGAAGCAGGTTGCTTGATCTGCCAAATCCTGTGGTGCGAATACTAAAACGCCCGGCGAAAGCCGGGCGCGAAATTGGCGACAACGTCTGATGTCCTCTCTTCCGTCATGCCGGACTTAATCCGGCATCCAGCCACGGCGCGTCTGCGCCGTGAGGATGTCACGCTTGGACCAGACGCTTGAGGTTTACCGCGCCGGGACCGAAAACCCTACCAGCAGCAGAAACCGCCATCCACCAGCAAGTCCACGCCCGTCACGAAGCTCGCCGCATCGGAGAGCAGGAAGATCGCCGGGCCGACCATTTCATCCACGCCCGCCATGCGCTGCATCGGCGTTTGCTCTTCGAACAGCTTCGTCTGGTGCACCATTTCCGGCCGCGTATTCATCGGCGTCGCCGTGTAACCCGGCGAGATGGTGTTGACGCGGATGCCGCGACCCACCCACTCCATCGCCATGGATTTCGACATGTGGATGACGCCCGCCTTCGAGGCGTTGTAATGGCACTGCATCAGCCCGCGATTGACGATGACGCCGGACATGGAGGCGATGTTGACGATTGCACCACGACCGTTCTTCAGCATGGCATTGGCTTCCGCCTGACAGGACAGGAAAACGCCCTTCAGGTTAATGTCCATCATCGTCTGGAACTGGCTTTCCTCCATCTCCTCGGCCGGATTGGCATTGGCGATGCCGGCCGCATTGACGGCGAGTGAAAGCGCGCCAAGCTCGGCCTCAGTACGCGCAACCGCTTCAGTCAATGCCTGCTTGCTGGTGACGTCAGCCGCAATCTGGATCGACTTGCGTCCGGCCTTTGCAATAAAATCGGCCGTCTGCGCCAGACCGTCATCGGTGCGGCGATCGAGCAGCGCGACATTGGCGCCGGACTGGGCAAGCCCCATGGCGATGCGCTGGCCGATGCCGGAACCGGCGCCGGTGACGAGCGCCACCTGGCCGGAAAGATCGAACAGTTTCGGCGCGTTGAGCGTGATGGTGGACATCTCTGTTTCCTTCTTCAGATAGTTGCCAGTTCCATGACCGAGACGTCGTTCGCTTCGTCGCGGTTGAGGATGCCGGCCTGTTTTCCCTGCGCGAGCACGAGGATGCGGTTCGAAACGCCCAGCACCTCTTCCAGATCGGAACTGACGACGATGACGGCCACGCCGCTTTTCGCCAGATCGACAATGATATCGTAAATGCCCGCCCGCGCGCCGACATCGATGCCGCGGGTCGGCTCGTCCAGCACCACAACGCGCGGATTGCGGGCAAGCCATTTGGCAATGACCACCTTCTGCTGGTTGCCACCGGAAAGATCCGATGCCGGCTGTTCGCTGCGGCCCTTGACCCCGAATTTGGCAATGGCCTCCCTGGTAAAGGCACGCTTGATGCGCGGCGTGATCCAGCCGGTGCCGACGCGGTCGAGATTGGCATAGATCAGGTTCTCACCGATCTCGTGCTCCACCACCAGCCCCTGCAATTTGCGGTCTTCCGGCACCATGACGATGCCCTTCTCTATAGCGTCCGCCGGGCTTTTCAGCGCCAGCACCTTGCCATCCAGCAGCACCTCACCCGCACTCGTCGGATCGGCACCGGAAATAGCGCGCACCAGCTCGGTGCGTCCCGCGCCGATAAGACCGGCAATGCCGAGGATTTCACCGGCGCGGACGCCGAAGCTGATGTCGCGGAAAGCATTGTCCGCGCCGGTCAGCCCTTTCACTTCCAGCACCATCTTGTCCTGCGGCTCCGGCAGCGTCGGAAACAGGCGCTCCAGCGAACGGCCGACCATGCTTTCAACGATGGTGCGAACCGGTGTCGCGCTATCGGCAAATTCATGCACGCGCTCGCCATCGCGCAACACGACGATGCGGTCGGTGATCTGTTTGATCTCTTCCATGCGGTGGGAAATATAGATGATGCCTACGCCCTCGGCGCGCAGCTTGCGCACCTGCTCAAACAGCGCCTGCGTTTCCGCGCCGCCAAGTGCCGCCGTCGGCTCATCGAGGATCAGAAGTTTGGCGTCCAGCGCCAGCGCCTTGGCGATTTCGATCAGCTGCTGGTTGGCGGTCGAAAGGCCGGCCACCTTGCGGGTCGCGGGAATGTGAAGGTTGAGGCGCGCCAATTGCTGCTGGGCTCTGCGCACCATCTCGGCACGGTCGACGACGCCGTTCTTCATCGGCCAGCGGCCAATGAACACGTTTTCGGCGATGGAAAGTTCCGGCAGGAGCTTCAATTCCTGATGGATGAGGACGATACCCTTATCGATCGCCTCGCGCGGCGATGCAGGTGCGTAAGGCTGTCCAAGCCATGTCATCTTGCCCTCGGACGGCTCACGCGAACCGGCGATGATGCCTGACAGCGTGGACTTGCCCGCGCCGTTTTCACCCAGCAACGCCACCACTTCGCCCGGATAGACATCGAGATCGACGGCTTTCAGAACCTCGAGCGGACCGTAACGTTTGCTGATGCCACGGAGCGAAAGAACCGGCTCGCGCATGACGGGACCTCCCAGGACACGATCGCGGCGGCGATACGCCACAGCCTTGTGTCCAAATTGCATAAAGACAAACCAATGAGAGCCCCGCGCATCCCAGCGGACGCGCGGGGCGGATGCATCAGGGATGGTTGGCGATGAAGCCTTCGACATTTTCCTTGGTGGTCAGCGTCGCATCGGAAAGCTGCACGGCCGGAACCTTCTCGCCGCCGACGATCTTGACGGCCATCTCGACAGCCGTGCGGCCCATCTTCTGGGTCTGCTGTGTTGCGGTCACGTCGAAGACGCCGTTCTTCAGTGCCTCAAGCGCCGCCGTATCGCCATCGAAGCCGCCAACGACGATCTTCTGCGAGGGATTGGCGACCTTGATCGCCTGCGCCGCGCCAAGCGCCAGACCGTCAGCCTGCGCAAAGACGATGGAAACATCCGGATTGGCCTGCAGCATATTCTGCATGATCTGGAAGCCTTCATCCTGGCTCCACATGTTGGACCACTGTTCGGCAACGATCTTCACGCCGGAATTGGCCTTCACCGATTCCATGCAGCCCTTGGTGCGGTCCACTTCCGGTGTCGTGCCCTTCTGGCCGTGGATGATGACCATCTTGCCCGCACCACCGGCCTGCTTGATGATGTAATCGCAGACGCTCTTGGCGGAAGCGACGGAATCGGTGGCAAGGAAGGTGTCGCCCGGCGCGCCATCGGCATTACGGTCGATGTTGATGACGGGAACGCCGGCGGCCTTGGCAAGCTTTACCGGAACGGTCGCAGCGGCGGCACCGGCCGGAATGTAGATCAGCGCGTCGATGTTCTGGGTCAGGAGATCCTGAATCTGGTTGACCTGCGTCGGGCCATCGCCCTTGGCGTCAACGGTGACGACGGCAATGCCGCGCGTCTTGGCTTCGGCTTCAACGGCCTGCTTGATCTGGTTGAAGAAGTTCGCCTGCAGATTGGCGACGGCAAGGCCGATCTTCTTGACTTCGGCGGCATTGGCCTGGCCGAGCGACATGGCGAGAAGGGCGGCGGATGTCAGCAGAATGCGTGAAAATTTCATGATTATTCCTCCATTTGTTGATTGTTGACCTTCGGGCAGATCAAACCTCCTCCCCTCCGGCCGTTTTTCACGCCTCCCATGCCGGGAGGGTCGTTTATTGCGCGGACGGCTCTTCGCCATCCGCAGGCAAATTCAGCTTCTGCGGCGACGCAAGGTTTCAGCGCCCACGGCCAGCACGATGACCACACCGATGATGACCTGCTGCAAAAAGGGAGAAACGTTGAGCAGATTGAGGCCGTTGCGCAGCACGCCGATGATCAGCACGCCGATAAGTGTTCCGCCAATGCCGCCCGCACCACCGGAAAGCGAGGTTCCGCCGATGACGACAGCCGCAATCGTATCCAGCTCGTAACCGAAGCCGCTGGAGGGCTGCACCGAGTCGAGACGTGCCGCAAGAACAATGCCGGCCAGACCGGCCAGAACCGCACAGGCGACATAAACGCAGATGGTGACCAGCGGCACGTTGATGCCGGCAAGACGCGCCACTTCCGGGTTGCCGCCAACAGCATAGACCGTGCGGCCTTCGGAGCGGAAACGCAGGAAAATCCAGGTAACAAGCACCACAACGAGCATCAGCAGCACGGTTGCAGTCAACACGCCGAAATGACGCTCAATCGCCAGCATCATGAACCAGTCGGGAAAGCCGACGATCTGCTGTCCATCGGTGATCATATTGGCGAGCCCGCGCGCCACCGACATCATCGCCAACGTGGCAATAAAGGCAGGCACCCGGAAGGCCGTCACCAGAATACCGACCACAAGGCCGCAGGCGGCAGAGGCGACAAGCGCCAGTACGATGGCCATGCCCATCGGCATGCCCGCGACATTGGCCGTCCAGCCCATGATCATCATCGACAGCGCCAGCACCGAGCCGACAGACAGATCGATGCCGCCAAGCAGGATCACGAAGGTCATGCCGACGGCCATGATGCCGAGCACGGTGATCTGGTCGAGAATGTTGAGCCCGTTTCGGAGCGACAGGAAGTTCTCGCTGGCGAAAGTCAAAAAGACACACAGCAGCAGCAGGCCCAAAAGCGGTCCGGTCGCACCACTCAGCCAGGCAAGCGGGCTCCTGGTGTGCGTGACCCCCTCATTGCGTTCAAGCGCGGACATGGCTCCTCCCGATGACTGTCTTGCATTTTTTAAACCGATTAGAATAATTATTCATCATCGGTGAAACATGCATAAGCCAGTTGAGAGAAGCTTGTCAATAGGGTGTTAATGGCGGGACGGACCCTGCGGAGGATGGGATGGCTGGCGACTTACGTTCCCACCCTCATTCCTGTGCTTGTCACAGGAATCCAGCCGACGCGCGTCTGCACGGCGGGAAGAGCCCTTTCAGCCCAAGGACTTGGGCTGGCTGGATTCCTGTGACAAGCACAGGAATGAGGGCGGTGGAGACGCTCTTCACCATGAATGCGAATGTAGCGGCAGAAATAATCAGCACGGATTGAAACAAGAGAATCCGCAATTCCATCTTGACAGAAACGCCATCTCTGCAATTATATAAATAGCTGTATAAATATTCACACGCATGTTTTGAAGAGGATTCCATGCAGTCCCAGGAGCTAGAGCGCATTGCGCGCCAGATTCGCCTTCGCGACGTACAGGCTGTTTTTGAAGCGGGTGCGGGCCATGTCGGCGGCGAAATGTCGGCTATCGACATCATGACAGCCCTTTACTTTCGCGTCCTGCGCATCTGGCCGGATGATCCGAAGAACCCTGCCCGCGACCGCTTCGTGCTTTCCAAGGGCCATACGGCCTGCGCGCTTTATGTGACGCTCGCCAAGCGCGGCTTCATCCCGGAAGAGGAAATCTCGACCTTCCTGCAGCCGAATTCGCGCCTTAACGGCCACCCGAACTGTAACAAGGTGCCGGGCGTGGAAACCAATACCGGCCCGCTCGGCCATGGGTTGCCGGTTGCCGTCGGCATGGCCAAGGCGGCCAAGCTTTCCGGGGCGGATTACCACACCTATGTCATGACCGGCGACGGCGAGATGCAGGAAGGCTCCAACTGGGAAGCCATCATGTCCGCCGCGCAATTCGGCCTGAACAACCTGACGCTGATCGTCGATCACAACCGCTTCCAGCAGGGTGCGGCGCTTTCGGAAACCAATGATGTCGCGCCGCTTCGCCCCAAGCTCGAGGCTTTCGGCTGGGAAGTCAGCGAAATCAACGGCAACGCCATGGCGGAAGTCGTGCCGGCGCTGGAGCATCGCGGCAACCGCCCGCATTGCATCGTCGCCCACACCAACAAGGGTCACGGCATTTCCTTCATGCAGGACCGCGTTGACTGGCACCATAAGGTTCCGAGCAGGGAACAATATGAAATCGCCGTCAAAGAACTTTCGGAGACATTGTAATGAACGCGCCCGTAACCGCCGCCAAACTGTATGACTGCCGCGACGCCTTCGCCGAAACGCTGGAAGCGCTGGCCGCCGGCAATGACAGGGTCGTCGCCGTCTGCAACGATTCGGTCGGCTCCTCAAAGCTCGGTGGCTTCAAGTCAAAATTCCCCGAGCGCCTCGTCAATGTCGGGATCGCCGAACAGAACATGGTCGGCGTTGGCGCCGGTCTCGCCAATGGCGGCCAGTTGCCCTTCGTCTGCGGCGCATCCTGCTTCCTCACCGGCCGCGCGCTGGAGCAGATCAAGGCTGACCTTGCCTATTCCAACGCCAATGTGAAGCTGATCGGCATATCCTCGGGCATGGCCTATGGCGAACTCGGCCCGACGCATCACTCCATCGAGGATTTCGCCTGGACCCGCGTTCTGCCAAACCTGCCGGTCATCGCCCCCTGCGACCGCATCGAAACGGCCGCCGCCGTCAAATGGGCGGCGGACTACGCCGGCCCCTGCTTCCTGCGCCTGTCACGCGTCGGCGTGCCGGATCTGCTGCCCGAAGGCCATGTCTTCGAACTCGGCCGCGCCAACCTGCTGCGCGAAGGTTCCGACCTGACTTTGATCGCCAATGGCACGCTGACCCACCGCATCGTCAAGGCTGCCGATATTCTGGCCAGCCGTGGCGTCAAGGCGCGTGTGCTGAACATGGCGACCGTACGTCCCATCGATGAGGCGGCGATCGTCGCCGCAGCGAAGGAAACCGGCGCGATCCTGACGGCTGAAGAACATTCGATCTTCGGCGGCCTTGGTTCGGCCATTGCCGAAGTCGTGGTCGAGCAGGCCCCCGTACCGATGAAACGTCTCGGCGTTCCCGGCGTCTTCGCCCACACCGGTTCGGCCGAATGGCTGCTGAATGAATTCGGCATGGCGCCGGCCGCCATTGCGGATGCGGCTGAAGCGCTGATCAAGAGAAAATAAAGTCTCCTCCCAGAGTCGTCGCGCGTCTTCGGATGCGCGGCGACACCCTTTCTGCAATATCGTCGTTTAATCGCCGCAAGGCGGAAACGAAAAACTGCCGACGAAAGACTCCCATGATGCGCGCCATTCTGTCCATCGATCAGGGCACCACCAATTCCAAGGCCATACTCGTCTCGGAAAGCGGAGAGTTGCTGGCGCGCGGCTCATCACCAGTCGGCATCGCCTATCCACAGCCCGGCTGGGTGGAACAGGAGCCGCAGCGCATCTGGGCTTCGGTTTGCGAAGCGATCTCCGCCTGCCTCGCCGCCGCACCCTCTGACATCGATGTCGCAGCCATCGCCATTTCCAACCAGCGCGAATCCGTGACCATCTGGGACGGCGAAACCGGCGAGCCCCTCGGCCCGGTGCTCAGCTGGCAATGCCGCCGCACGGCGCAGGATTGCTCCGAACTGATCGAGAAGGGCCATTCCGAGCGCGTCATGGCGCTGACCGGCCTGCCGATCGACCCGATGTTTCCGGGCGCAAAAATGCGCTGGCTGCTGGAGCGCGCGCCGAAGGGCCGCAAGCTCCGCCTCGGCACCATCGATAGCTGGCTCATCCATCGCTTCACCGGCGGCAAGGTCCATGCCTGCGACGCCTCAAATGCCGCCCGCAGCCAGGTGCTCGATCTCAACCGGCAGGTCTGGAGCGATGAGCTTTGCGAGCTCTTCGGCATCGACATCAACACCCTGCCCGATCTGCGCGACAGCAGCGGCGATTTTGGTGTCACATCGGGCGTTCCCGGTATCAAGGACGGCACGCCGATCCTCGCCGCCATCGGCGACAGCCACGCCGCCCTCTTCGGCCATGGCGCCTTCAATTCGGGTGATGGAAAGGTAACCTTCGGCACCGGCTCTTCGGTCATGACAACCCTGTCGCATTTCATCGCGCCCGAACGCGGCATCACCACCACGGTCGCATGGCGGCTCGGCGGCAAACCGACCTTCGCCTTCGAGGGCAATATTCTCGTTTCGGCAGCCTCCCTGCCCTGGATGACGGAGATTCTCGGCCTGCCGGATGTCGCCGCGCTGGTGGAGCTCGCCTCCGCCGCCGAGCCTGATGGCCCCGGTTTCGTGCCGGCCTTCGTTGGCCTTGGAGCACCCTATTGGGATACCAATGCGCGCGCCCTGTTCTCGCAGATCAATTTCAGCACCACGCGTGCCCAGATGGCCCGCGCCGTCACCGATTCCATCGCCTTTCAGGTCCATGACGTCTTCGCCGCCATGCGCGCGCAGTCGCCTTCGGGCTTCGGGCGGCTGTTCGTGGATGGCCGCCCGAGCCAGAACCGTTTCCTCATGCAATGCGTCGCCGATATGCTGGAACACCCCGTCACCCAGCGCGATGCGCCGGAAGCCTCGGCATTGGGTGCCGCCTATCTCGCCGGCCTCGCCCTCGGTGTCTGGAGCGATCTCGATGCCATCGCGGCGTTGAACAGCAACGGCAACACCATCGCGCCGTCCGCCAGCGAAAACAGCCAGCGGCTCAGCGTCTGGCGCGACGCGATTGCCCGCTCGACCTTGCCTGTAACCTCGGGTAATGGTGAATAAAAATTCACCCTGGAGGGCTTATGGGCAGGCTAAACGAACTTCGAATGATTTCCCGCGTGGCGCAGATGTATTTCAGCGAGCACAAGCGTCAGGCGGAAATCGCCCAGCATCTCAATCTTTCGCAAGCCACCGTCTCACGCATGTTGAAGCGCGCGGAGGCGGAAGGCATCGTCCGCACCAGCATCATTCCACCACCCGGCACCTATAGCGATCTGGAAGCGCAGCTGCGCGAACGTTTCGACCTGCCGGAAGCCATCGTTGTCGATTGCAGCGAGGATCGCGATGGCGCGATCATGGCCCGCATTGGCGAAGCGGCGGCGCATTTTCTGGAAGTGACACTGTCGCAGAACGAGATCATCGGCGTTTCCAGCTGGAGCCAGACGATCTTCAAGATGGTGGAAAACATCCACCCGCTTAAAGGTGCCAAGGCGCGTTACATCGTCCAGACGCTGGGCGGCATGGGCGATCCTTCCGTTCAAACGCATGCGACCCAGATCACCACCCGGCTGGCGCGGCTGACGGAAGCCGAACCGAAACTGCTGCCGGTGCCGGGCGTCGCCACCTCGCGCGAAGCCAAGCTCTTGATGCTGGCCGATCCCTTCGTGCGCGAAACCATCGATCTCTTCGGGTCGATCACGCTCGCCGTCGTCGGCATCGGTGCGGTCGAGCCGTCGGAGCTTCTCGCCCGCTCCGGCAACATCTTCTCCGCCAAGGAACTCGCCGATCTCGCGCAGGCGGGTGCGGTGGGCGACATATCGCTCCGGTTCTTCGACAGGCAAGGCAAGCCGGTCAAAACGCCGCTCGATGACCGGGTCATCGGCCTGCCGCTGGAAAACCTCTCCAATGTCGACCGCGTCATTGCGCTGGCCGGCGGCTCGAAAAAGACCGAGGCGATTGCCGGGGCACTCAGGACCGGTGTGATCGACGTGCTCGTCACCGATAAATTCACCGCCGAACGACTGGTCGGCAAGGAACCATAGCCAAAATCCCATAAAGGAGGAGACATGAGGCGCTTTGAAGGTCAATCCGTATTCGTGACCGGAGGCAACAAGGGCATCGGTTACGGCATCGCCCGCCGTTTTGCCGAGGAAGGCGCGAAAGTCGCCATCGCCTCTGTCGACAAAGACACGCAGGATGCCGCCAAAAAACTGGCGGACGAAACCGGCGCAGTTACCCATGGCGTGATCCTCGACGTGCGGGATGCGGCAGCGGTGCGCGAGGCCTATGGCGCCGCCGAAGAGGCGATCGGCCCGCTTTCCATCTCCGTCCAGAATGCCGGCGTCATCACCATTTCGAAGATCGAGGAACTGACGCAGGAGCAGTGGGATTTCAACCTCGACGTCAATACCAAGGGCGCGTTCCTCTGCTGCCAGGAAGCGATCCGCCGCTTCCGCGAAAGCGGCACCAAAGGTCGCCTCGTCAATACTGCCTCCGGTCAGGCGCGGCAGGGCTTCATCTATACCCCGCATTACGCCGCCTCGAAGTTCGGCGTTATCGGCCTGACGCAAAGCCTTGCCAAGGAACTCGCGCCGGAAGGCATTACCGTCAACGCCATTTGCCCCGGCATCATCCACACCGAAATGTGGGACTATAACGACCGCGTCTGGGGCCAGATGCTGGGTGAGTACAAGCCCGGCGAACTGATGGCCGAATGGGTGCGCAACATCCCCATGCGCCGCGCCGGAACCCCCGCCGAAGTGGCCGCACTGGTGGCGTTTCTGGCTTCCGACGACGCGGCCTATATCACCGGTCAGACGATCAATGTCGATGGTGGGTTGATTATGTCGTAAAGGGGCTTGCTAAAGCCTCTCCTCCGTCATCCTCGGGCTTGTCCCGAGGATCTAATCACGTCCAATAAAATCAATCGGTTGCAGATCCTCGGGACAAGCCCGAGGATGACGTCGCGTGTGAGGGGAAGCTTTCCGCTATCTCTAACGATTGAGCCGTCAGTTGCGCAGCCTATATCCCGTCTTGAACATCCAGCCGACAACACCGAGGCAGAGCGCCAGAAACAGCGTGATCATCGCCAGACTGATCACCGGATTGACGTCGGCGATCTCATAGAAACTCCAGCGGAAACCGCTGATGAGATAAAGCACCGGGTTGAAGTGGCTGACCGTCTGCCAGAAGGGCGGCAGCATGTCGATGGAATAGAAGCTGCCGCCAAGGAAGGTCAAAGGCGGCACCACCAGCATGGGAATGAGGTTCAGCTGCTCGAAATTCGTCGCCCAGATGCCGATGATGAAGCCGAACAGGCTGAAGCTCACCGCCGTCAGCACGAAGAACAGGATCATCATGAACGGATGGGCGATGGTGATATCCACGAAGAAGGAAGCCGTTATCAGGATGATCGTGCCGATCATCAGCCCCTTGGTCGCCGCCGCCCCGACATAACCGGCCAGAATTTCCGTCATCGCCACCGGAGCGGAGAGGATTTCATAGACCGTACCGGTGAATTTCGGGAAATAGATGCCGAAGGAGCCGTTGCCGATACATTGCGTCAGAAGCGTCAGCATGATGAGGCCGGGCGTTATGAACGCGCCGTAGGAAACACCACCAACCTCCTGAATCCGCGAACCGATCGCGGTTCCGAACACGATGAAATAGAGCGAAGTGGAAATGACCGGGGAGACCACGCTCTGCAGCAGGGTGCGACGCGTGCGCGCCATTTCGAACAGATAGATGGCCTTGATGGCTTCGAAATTCATTTCTGGCCTCCCACCAGCGAAACGAAGATATCCTCAAGCGAACTCTGCCGCGTTGAAATATCCTTGAAATGGATGTTGGCGGCGAAAAGAGCGCTCAGAACATCGGCAATGCGACCCTGCTCGCCGTTATCCTCGATTTCATAGGTGACGGTGCAG
The DNA here is from genome assembly GCF_053522345.1 of Agrobacterium sp. 22-226-1. Lineage (NCBI taxonomy): Bacteria > Pseudomonadati > Pseudomonadota > Alphaproteobacteria > Hyphomicrobiales > Rhizobiaceae > Agrobacterium > Agrobacterium sp. 22-226-1. Next base: position 273,583 of record NZ_JBNWCP010000004.1, on the reverse strand, counting down.
CGGTCATCGGAAAGCGTCAAACCGAAGGGCGCAAGACTGTCGGGCAATTGCTCCACCGGCTGGGCAAGCTCCAGGAAAAGCTGCTTGCGGCCGAGTTTCTTCATCAACGCCGTTTTTTCCTCCACCAGCAGCAATTCGCCGCCATTGATGACACCCACCCGGTCGGCGATTTCTTCCGCCTCTTCGATGTAGTGCGTGGTGAGGATGATGGTGACGCCCTTGGCGCGCAGCTCGGAAACCACGTTCCACATGTCGCGGCGCAGCGCCACATCCACGCCGGCTGTCGGCTCGTCAAGGAACAGAACCTTCGGCTCATGCGCCAGCGCCTTGGCGATCAGCACACGCCGTTTCATGCCGCCGGAAAGCTCCCGCAACATATTGTCCTTCTTGTTCCAGAGCGACAGGGATTTCAGGATGCGCTCGATCAGTTCCGGGTTCTTCTTTTGCCCGTGCAGGCCGCGCGAGAAGCTGACGGTGTTCCACACCGTCTCGAACTGGTCGGTGGTCAGTTCCTGCGGCACGAGGCCGATCAGGGCGCGGGTCTGGCGAAAATCCTTCACCACATCGTGCCCGCCGACAAGCACCGAGCCTTCACCCGGATTGACGAGGCCGCAGACGATGGAGATCAATGTCGTCTTGCCAGCACCGTTCGGACCGAGAAGAGCGAGGATTTCCCCCTCTTTGATATCGAGGCTGACACCTTTGAGCGCCTGAAAGCCGTTTGCGTAGGATTTTGTCAGATTCCGTATCGAAACAATGGCATTCATGGCGAATCTTTCGAAAAACCGAGTAAGATGCACGCCATATAGGCCGGGAAAGGCGCAAATGCCAGTCCGACGGGCTGAACACTGCGTTCGGCGGAGAGGGAAAATCAGCCGTAAACGCTATAGAAAAACTGCGCCGCAACGAAGACCAGAAACAGTCCGAAGGCGCGCTCCAGCTGCTTCTTGCTGAGCGCATGCGCCAGCCGCGCGCCATAGGGCGCCACGACAAGCGTGATGGGGATCAACAGCACCACGGCGATCCAGTTGATGAAGCCGGTGGAAAATGGCGGCAGGCCCGCATCGCCCCAGCCGGCCCAGATATAACCCAATAGACCCGGCAGCGAAATCAGCACGCCGACGCCGGAAGAGGTGGCGACCGCCTGATGAATGGTGCGTCCGTAAAGCGTCATGAAGGTGTTGTTCATCACCCCGCCGCCCACGCCCATCAGGCCGGAAAAGAGCCCGATGCCGGTGCCCACCAGAAAACGGCCCGGGTTTTGCGGCAGGTCGGAACCGAGATGCCAGCTTGCCCGGTTGAAGATCATCCGAAAGGCAAGCGCCAGCGCGATGAAGGCAAAGATCAGCCGCAGCGCGACGCTCGAGGCATAAGCGGCAACCACGGATGCGAGGATGGTGCCGAGCGGCACGGCGACGATCCAGCCCTTCAGCAGATCGATATCGACCGCGCCTTTCTGACGATGCGTCAGGAACGAACGGATGGAGGTGGGCACGATAATGGCGAGCGATGTGCCGAGCGAGAGATGCATGCGCACCGCCTCCGGCACATCCAGCAGCCCGAAGACCTGGTAGAAGACGGGCACCAGCACCGCACCGCCACCGATGCCGAACAACCCCGCCAGAAGACCGGCGACCACACCCGCTGCCGCAAGCGCCGCAGCAAAGACCATCAGCTCTGAAACAGGAGGCATAAAGGCAGGCTCCCGAGGGCCGTTGTCACAAACATGTGACCCTCATAGCGTATCAGAAGAGCGCGGCAAGCCATGTTGGCCGCAGGTCAGTACGGCGCGATGTCTTTTGCCGCACATCCGCGCCGGATGGACCACTCCATGGGATCGTTTCCCATTGCATGCCCTTGCAAAGACGCCGATATCCCCCCGATAAGGCTGTCTTCTTCAACCGGCCTTCGGGCCGGTCTTTTTTTGTGGGAATGTGACAGAGGAGTTGGAATTCCGACAAGTGAATCCACACTTCCGTCATTCCGGCCTTGAGCCGGAATCCAGCCAGCTCAAGTCCTTGAGCTGAAAGGAGTCTTCCCGTCGCGCTGACGCGCGTCGGCTAGATTCCGGCTCAAGGCCGGAATGACGGAAGTTGCAAACATCACGCATTACAGCGAGCGTCTAAAACGCCGCCCGACTATCGCCCTGCCCAATCACGCCGTTCGCGTCCCAATCCCCCTAATCGCAATGCCTGTAACCTGACTTGCGGGTACGCAGGTCGAAGTGGAAATGGTTCCAGTGATTGGGATCGCTGCCCGGTCCGAGAACGGTGGAGAAATATTTGCAGCTGTCGGACCTCACCGCCTTCAGCAGCGCTTTTTCGCGGAAGGCGAAGAAGCTCTTGCTGCGCACGTCGATTTCCTTGCCGTTCTTCAGCGTGATGGTGCCGATATCGATGGCGTTGCCGCGCGCATGTTCGGACCACGGATTGCTGGAGCGCGAGTTCATCTTGCGGCAGGAATAACCGCCCATCGGCGTGATACGCCCGACGCCGGAAAGATAACGGAAGCGCGAGGATGGCACGAGTTCGAACTTCACCCATTTGGCGAAGGCAAGCGTGACCTGGCAATTGAGCTTCACCGCCGGCCGGATGGCGACGCCGCTCGCGAGACCGCTGAGTTCGATCGGATAATCGATACCGCAGGTCGGACCGTCGGCAATGCGCGCAACATCCCGGAAAGCGACGCCGAGACGGCGAAGTTCGGAGCGGCAGGCAACTTCGGAGGATGGCATGACGCCAGGCGGCATCGAGCGGTTGCTTTGCAGCCCGCCGCCCGCCATCGGATCGTTCGGCATCACCATGGCCACCTCTTCCACCGGCTGACGACGGGAAGAAGAGCCTACCGGCGGCGGCGGGATGAGCCGCGATTGGCTGGCCCGTTGCGGCTGGCGGGCCGGAGGAACGGCTACGGGATTATCGGTGCCGATACCATCCACCACCGGCTGCTCCGACGCGCCTTCGGCAATATCCGCATCCTGTTCTTCGGCAAGTCCGCGGACCGGCTCCACGCCCAGCATGGAATCCATGTTCACGCCGCCTTCGCCTTCGGCGATCTGGTTGCTGGTCATCTGCTGCGCGGGCATGGTCTGCCCCTGCATCGTCTGGCCCTGCATTGTCTGCGCCGGCATATTGCCATGGCCGCTGGCCGCCATGCGCGCCTGATGCTGGGAATCGAGTGTCGAATAACCCTGTCCGCCCTGCGGCGATTGCAGCAGGGGATCCTGCGAGGCGTAAGGCTCCGGCATCGGCTGTGAAACGGCTGCCGGATAATCGGCGCCCTGCCCGGCCTGCTCGGCCTGATACACCGCACCCGCCGGCGCGCTGTAACCCTGCTGCCGCGAGGAGCGGATGGCGCTGACGCGTGTGGTGCCGTCCACCTCCGCCGGTGGCACGAGGCCTTCCGCCGAACACGACACCATGACCGTGGAAATCATCAGCAACGTCACAAGACGACGCGGAAGGGAAACATACGCCATACGAGAACCTGTACCTTCAGCGGCCGCTATTCGCGGCAATACAGGATAAATTTTAAAGAAATGAGGTAAACGAAACCTTATTGGTTGCGGGAAATAACGAATGATGTGTTTGGCGCAGTCCCATCCACACAAGACCGCGACAATCGCGTCCGATGACGACGCCGGCGGATAAAGTCCTGCCTATAACAAAAGGGCGCGGCCAAAGCCGCGCCCTTTAACTTTCCTGAAACACCTGAAATCAAGCAGCCCGCGAAACCTCGCGCCCGGCGCCATGTCCAAGCTCGAAACGCGACAGCAGCGAGCGCAGCTGGCGGCTTTCCTCGGCGAGCGTCTGGCTTGCCGCCGTGGTTTCTTCCACCATGGCGGCGTTTTGCTGTGTCATCTGATCCATGTGGTTGACGGAGGTGTTGATCTCCTGCAGGCCGGTCGCCTGCTCGCGCGCCGCCGTGGCGATGGAGTTGACATGGCCATCGACACGATTGACCAGCGCCACGATCTCCTCCAGCGCATCGCCCGTCGAGCGTACGAGTGCGACACCGCCGCCGACTTCTTCGGCCGAACGGTTGATGAGGGTCTTGATTTCCTTGGCCGCATTGGCGGAGCGTTGGGCCAGTTCGCGAACCTCCTGCGCCACCACGGCAAAACCACGCCCGGCCTCGCCCGCACGCGCCGCTTCCACACCGGCATTCAGCGCCAGAAGATTGGTCTGGAAGGCGATTTCATCGATGACCGAGATGATCTGGCCGATGCGCTTCGAAGACTCCTCGATACGGCCCATGGCGTCGACGGCATTGCGTACGATCTCGCCCGAGCGGCCGGCGCTGGTTTTCGTGTCCTGCACCATCTGCCGGGCCTCGTTGGCACGCTCGGAAGCGGTGCGCACCGTGGCGGTGATCTCGTCCAGAGCAGCCGCCGTCTCCTCCAGCGCCGCTGCCTGCTGTTCGGTCCGGCGGGAAAGATTGCCGGTCGCACCGCTGATGTCGGAGGCGCTGTCATTGACCACATGGCCGGTTCTGGCAATCGCCTCGATCGCGCCGTGCAATGCGCCGACGGCACGGTTGAAGTCCATGCGCAGCTTTTCATAATCCGCGCCGATATCCGCAAGCGAAACGGTAAGGTCGCCATTGGCAAGCGCCTCAAGCGCATTGCCCAGTCGCTCCATGGCATGGGCCTGCCGCTCGGATGCGGAACGCAGAACCATCTCGTTACCGTGCCGCTCCTGCTCCAGTGCCCGCTGCTGGTCGGCCTCGCGGGCCTGCAGCGCGCTGCGCTCATTGACGCTGTCGCGCAGTACCAGCAGCGTCTTGGCAATCGCACCGATTTCATTGCGACGGTCGGCGAACTGTATATCCGCCGCGCCGTCACCATCGGCAATACGCCGCATGCTCTGGCGGATAAGATCGATCGGCCGCGTCACGCTGCGCACGACGGCTGCGGCCACGCCGACAACCAGAAGACCGGCGGCGATGCAGAGACCGCCATTAAAATAAACGTCGCGCCAGAATACCGCTTCAAGATCGTCAACATAAACACCGGTGCCGACAATCCAGCCCCAGGGGGCGAAGCCGGCGACATGGGAAAATTTCTCGACCGGCTCCGGCGCACCGGGCTTCGGCCAGTAATAATCGACAAAGCCCTTGCCGCCTGCCTTGACCGTATTCACGAACTCGACGAACAGCGCCTTGCCGTTCGGGTCCTTGTTGGCGGTAAGGTCCGTGCCGTTCATTTCGGGTTTGATCGGATGCATCACCATTTTGGGATGCATGTCGTTGATCCAGAAATAGCCGCTGCCATTGCCGTAGCGCATTGCCGCAATGGTCGTCTTGGCCTGCTGTTGCGCCGCCTCCCGCGTCAGGCTTCCGCCCTGCTCCAGCCGGTAATATTGATCGAGAATGGCAACAGCGGTTTCGTTCATTGCCGCAAGCCCGGCTTTCCGTTCGCGCTCCATTTCGTGGTAGCTTTCAAACAGGCTGAATGTCAGGGCCGCGGCCAGTATTGCCAGAAACAATGCGACGAGCGCATAAAGGCGCGTAGATATTGTTACGTTTTTCATGTTCCCCCTCAACGTCGCTGATGCACTTCGACCAGCCGATGTTAAAGGCAAAAAATTTATTATTATTAAATACACATATTATACGTTGGTATTATTCTTATATGCTCATACTCATTGGCGCCACCATGCCAGACAGGCACAGCAAGCGTGAATTTTCAAACCGGCCGGCGGCATTTAAAGACACCGTTAACCGTGCGGCCCCTATCCTCTTTGACCGAAATTACTTTACAGGGAGGGCGCGATGGCCCGGCCGAATTTTCGCTATACGCATTATGACCTGAAGGAATTGCGGGCAGGTACTACCCTTGAAATATCCCTGTCAGCCGTCAACAATGTCCGGCTGATGACGGGCGCGAATTTCCAGCGTTTCACCGAGCTGCTGGATTTCAAATATCTCGGCGGCGTCGCGAAAAAATCGCCGATCCGCATTGCCATTCCCGAGACATTGCACTGGCATCTGGTGATCGATGCCGAAGGCCATAGCGGCCTGGCGGAATCCTCGGTCAAGATGCTGCCGGCGCAGCCGCAGGCGGCACTGCATCGCAAGGCATCCTGATCTTCCTTAAAAAACAGCGAGTTGTCGCGGTTTCGCGACTCTTTTTGCCAGCGACCTGAATCTCTTTCTTAAGATCGGCCGCGATACGGTTTTCGGCGCAACCGCGTAAAATCCTAGCGCGATCCACGCTCGCGACGCAGCTTCGCCCACCAGTCCAGACGCTTGCGGATTTCCCTTTCGAACCCTCGATCAGGCGGATCGTAAAAGGTCGTGCGCCCCATTTTCTCCGGGAAATAATCCTGCCCGGAAAAGGCATCCGGCTCGTCATGGTCGTAACGGTAACCGTCGCCATAACCCTCGCCCTTCATGAGCTTGGTCGGCGCGTTCAGAATATGTTTCGGCGGCACCAGCGAGCCGTTTTCCTTGGCCGCCCGCATCGCCGACTTGAAGGCCGTATAGACGGCGTTCGATTTCGGCGCGGTCGCGAGATAGACGCAAGCCTGCGCCAGAGCCAGCTCCCCCTCCGGTGAGCCGAGATAATCATAGGCATCCTTGGCGGCATTGCAGACGGCGAGCGCCTGCGGATCGGCAAGGCCGATATCCTCCACCGCCATGCGCACCAGCCGCCGGCCGATGTAGAGCGGGTCTTCACCGGCATCGAACATGCGGGCAAGATAATAAAGCGCGGCATCCGGGTCCGAACCGCGCACCGACTTATGCAACGCGGAAATGAGATTGTAATGGCCGTCCTGGCTCTTGTCGTAGACGGGCGCACGGCGCTGCACGATGCGCGTCAGCCCCTCGGTATCGAAGGTCTCATCCTTCCTCGCCGCACGCCAGACTTCCTCGGCAAGCGTCAGCACGGCGCGGCCATCGCCATCGGCCATGCGGATCAGGCTGGCCCGCGCCTCTTCCGTCAGCGGCAGGGGCTTGCCCTCCGCCTCCTCGGCGCGCTTCAGAAGCTCGCTCAGGCTCTCCTCGTCATGCGAGCCGAACGTCAGGACACGCGCGCGCGACAACAGAGCGGCATTGAGTTCGAAAGACGGATTTTCGGTGGTGGCGCCCACCAGAATAATGGTGCCGTCTTCCATCACCGGCAGGAAGCTGTCCTGCTGGGCGCGGTTGAAGCGATGAATCTCGTCTACGAAAAGCAGCGTCTGCCGGCCATTCATCCGCCGTGCGCGCGCCGCCTCGAAAACCTTCTTGAGATCGGCGACACCGGAAAAGATCGCCGATATCTGCTCGAAAGCCAGCCCCGCTTCGCCGGAAAGCAGGCGGGCAACCGTGGTCTTGCCGGTGCCGGGCGGCCCCCAGAAGATCATCGATCCCAGTGAGCCGCTATCGATCATGCGGCGCAGCACGCCCTCCTCGCCCGTCAGATGCGGCTGCCCGCTCACCTCCGCCAGCGTCTTCGGACGCAGGCGATCGGCAAGAGGCCGCCGGTTGGCGACCTCCACGGGCACTTGCGGGGCGAAGAGATCGTCGCTCATCGCAGGAACTGCCGGATGCGCTGCCCGTCACGCAGGATTTCCACCCGCCAGAAGCCGGGATTGTCGTCCAGCGCCTTCTCGACAGCGGCGGTGGTGCCGATATCCGCGCCGTTCAGCGACAGGATCACGTCTTTCGGCTGGAAACCGACACGATAGGCCGGCGAACCGCGCTTCACATCGGTAATGACAACGCCGGTCACCTGCGAGGGCATGCGCAGTTCATCGGCAAGCTTCGGCGAAAGATTGGCGACAGTCGCGCCGGCGAAGGGATTGCGGCCCTCGATCAGCCGTTCATCGCGCGGTGCGGTTTCCGGCGCGGTATCGAGCGCGATGGTCACTTTTTTCTCTTTCCCTTTGTCCATGACGGTCAGTTCGGCGGATTTGCCGATGCCGGCGGTCGTCAGGCGATAACCCAGCGCATCCGGATGCTCCACCTCGAAGCCATTGACGGCGGTAACCACCTGTCCGGGTTCGATGCCCGCCTTTTCGGCCGGCCCCCCCTTGACGACGCTGACGACCAGCGCGCCGCGGGCGCGATGCAGACCAAGCGCCTCGGCGACATCCGATGTCACCGGATCGAAGGTCGCACCGATATAGGGCCGCTCGAAGCTTGCATCGCCGCGCTCGGCGGCAGCGACGAAAACCCGGACCAGATTGGCGGGAATGGCGAAACCGATACCGTTCGAGCCGCCGCCCTTGGAGAAGATGGCCGTATTGATGCCGATCAGCTCACCCGCCATGTTCATCAATGCCCCGCCGGAATTGCCGGGATTGATGGAAGCGTCGGTCTGGATGAAGAAGCCGAAATCGCCCTGCGTCACCTGGTTGCGCGCCAGACCCGAGACAATGCCGCTCGTCACCGTCTGGCCGACACCGAAGGGATTGCCGATGGCCAGCACCAGATCACCCACTTCAATCGCATCGGAATTGCCGAGCGACAGCACGGGAAACTGCTCCTTCGCATCGATCTGCAGAATGGCGAGGTCGACGCGGTCATCCTTCAGCAGCACCTTGGAGGAAAATTCACGCCCATCCGCCAGCGCCACCTTGATGTCATCGGCACCGTCGATGACGTGATTGTTGGTCACCACGAGGCCGCCGGCGGTCACGATCACGCCGGAACCGAGCGACGACTGCTTTTCCGTGCGGTTCGGCATCTGCTGGCCGAAGAACTGTTCGAAGAAAGGATCACCGGCAAAGGGCGACAGACGCCGCTGCACGACGCGTTCGGCATAGACATTCACCACCGCGCCCGCGGTGCGCTTGACCAGCGGCGCGAAGGAAAGCTGCATTTCCGTGTGGCTCGACGGCACGGTCCTGTTATCCTGCGCCGCAGCATCCACAGGCAGGAGAATGAGTGCGGCGAGAAAGCCGGTGGACAGATACTTCAACACGCTTCGCATGTGATTCCTCATCGTCATCAGTATGATGGAGTTATAACGCCAAAGCCTGTAAAGCAAAGAGCGGCAAGATGATGGCCGTCCTTTTCCAGGCATGGATCGGTGGGCGACATTGGAACCAACAGCGCCCCTTTTCGGTTTCACCGGCACCTGACTGTCCTTAAAAAGAGACGACCCATGCATCTGAAACCGATCCTCCTTGCCTGCGGCATCCTGCTTGCCCCCTCCTTCATTTCTCTGGCCAACGCGGCGAGCTTCGATTGCGCAAAGACCGATCTGGCCGCGGATGAAAAGGCGATCTGCGACAACCGCATGCTGAACGATCAGGATGTGAAGATGGCCACCACCTTCGACATCCTCACCCAGCTTATGGCCATGGGCGCACGCGACACGCTGCGCGACGAGCAGAGCCAGTGGCTGAAGAAACGCCAGGAATGCGCAGCGGACGTTGCCTGCCTTACCGGCGCTTACGAGGAACGCATGAAACGTCTCGGAGAGGCGTTCCAGAGCATCAACCGGCCGCTCTGACCTCCTCACACCGCCCGGATGATGTTTTCCATAAGGCCATGTAACTGGTCACGATAACCGGTTCGGGCGGAAGGTGCGTCCTCGCGAGAGGTCATCACGACCGATAGCCGTCTGGCGGGTACGATATAGAGCATCTGGCCGCCATAACCCCAGGCATAATAGACCGTCTCGCCTGCCATCTCCTTGATGAACCAGCAATAGCCATAGCCGTCGCCGTTGAAGACGGAATTGGTACGTTGCCGCCACGATTGCTCGATCCAGCCCTGAGAAATCAACCGCTCACCGCCGGGTGTCACACCGCCCAGGCGGTAAAGCTCACCGAAGGCCAGCAAAGACCGCGCCGTCATCGCCATCTGGTTGCCGCCGAGATAGATGCCCTGCGGATCGCGCTCCCAGCCGCCGATGGAAAATCCTTCGAGCGGTCGGAACCAGTCGCGCGCAAGCGACAGCGTCGAACGGCCGGACGCTTTTGTCAGGATCGCCGAGAGCAGATGGGTGGAGCCGGTGGAATAAAGCATGCCGCCGCCCGGTTCTCCGGCAAAACCGGAACCCAGCGCCATCCGCACCCAGTTGCGGCTGGCGACCCAGCGGCCGTAATTCGGCCCCGACATGCGCTCCAGCCCGGATTGCATCGACAGCAGGTTGCCGATGGTGATCCGTTCCAGCCGGGGATCGGGATTTTGCGGAAAATCGCCGCGCAGAACGGTCGCGATCGGCTGGTCGGCGCCTTCGAGAATCTTGCGATCAATGGCCATGCCCACCAGCGCCGAGATGATCGATTTCGAGGCCGACTTGATATTGGTGGAGCCGTTCAAACCGGCGCCGTGATAGGCGCGGCTCGCGACCTCTTCGCCATCGATGCTGACAATGACCGCCTTGAGGCTGGAAAGCGCATCCGCCTCCCGCAGCAACGGATCGAAACGGATGCCACTGCCGGTGCTTTGCGCGCGGGCAAGCGGGGCGAAAGGCAGGGAAGCGATAAGGGCGAGTGCGGTTCGTCTTTTCATGTCACTGAGCTAGGAAGCCATACGGCGATGAAAAGAGGAAACGCCGCCAATCACTCCAATGTGACCTTATTTCAAGCACCGTATTTCCACACCCCAAATTCAATGGTCTCGCGAAATCTCTATGAAAACAGGGCGTTGGCCTGCATTCCGGAATCGAGATGCAAAGCGCTTGAATCAGTTTCTGATCTTGAGGACTATTGCCCTGCCGCAAATGCAAAAGACGGGAAACGATGCCGCAACTGAAATCATCACGCCTTGACCTGCGGCCTTTTAAAATAACGGACTCGTCGCCACTCGCCCGGTTGACGAACGATCCGCTCATTTTGCGCAATCTGCTGCGCACGGCCTATCCTTTCGAACCCGATGATGCACGGCATCTGATCAGGCGCATTGCTGAGCGTCGGCTGCCGGTATGGGCGGTGGATGATGGCAGGCTGGTCGGTCTCATCGGCCTTTCAGGCGAATTCGGCCTTTGGCTTGATCGCCGTGTCTGGGGAAAGGGCTATGGAGAAGAAGCCGGACGCCTCGTCATCGATTATGCCTTTCAGCACATGGGCATCAGAACCCTGCATGCCAATCCGCTGTTCGACAACAGGGCGTCGCACCGTCTACAAGCTGGGCTTTGTTGCGACCGGCCGTGCGAATGCCTTTTGCCGGCAACGGGGAAAAATCGTGCCGCTTCGCCCTTATCGGCTCGATAAAGAATAAACGGCACAAAAAAGCCGCCGCTTATCAACGGCGGCTTTTTATCATCCCGCAAATCCGGAAATTACTCCGGCAGAATGCGCACCGCGCCCTTGTCAGCGCTCGAGGCAAAGGCCGCATAGGCCTTCAGCGCCGTGGTGACATTGCGCTTGCGTGGCGCTTCCGGCTTCCAGCCCAGTTCTTCCTGCTCGGCACGGCGCGAAGCCAACTCCGCATCGGTGACCTTCAGGTTGATGGTGCGGTTCGGAATGTCGATCTCGATCAGGTCGCCCTGGCGCACGAGGCCGATGGCGCCGCCCTGCGCCGCTTCCGGCGAGGCGTGACCGATGGAAAGGCCGGAGGTGCCGCCCGAAAAACGACCGTCGGTAATCAGCGCGCAGGCTTTGCCGAGGCCCTTGGATTTCAGATAGCTGGTCGGATAGAGCATTTCCTGCATGCCCGGCCCGCCCTTCGGCCCTTCGTAACGGATGACGACGACGTCGCCCGCCTTGACCTCGTTGCCGAGAATGCCCTTCACGGCCGCATCCTGACTTTCGTAAACCACTGCCGGGCCGGTGAATTTCAGGATGGATTCATCGACGCCCGCCGTCTTCACGATGCAGCCGTCGAGCGCGATGTTGCCGTAAAGCACGGCCAGACCGCCATCCTTGGAGAAAGGCTTCTCGACCGAGCGGATGACGCCGTTTTCGCCGTCCGTATCCAGATCGTCCCAGCGCGAGGACTGGCTGAAGGCCACCTGCGTCGGCACGCCGCCGGGGGCGGCCTTGAAGAACTGGCGCACCGTCTCGCTGTTGGTGCGGGTGATGTCCCAGCGGTCGATGGCGTCGCCCAGCGTCGCCTCATGAACGGTATAGGTATCGCGATTGATGAGCCCACCGCGTTCCAGCTCGCCGAGAATACGCATGATGCCGCCGGCGCGGTGAACGTCTTCCATATGCACGTCCTGCTTGGCGGGCGCGACCTTGGAAAGGCAGGGAACCTTGCGGGAAAGACGGTCGATGTCTTCCATGCCGAAATCGACGCCGCCCTCATGCGCCGCCGCCAGAATATGCAGCACCGTGTTGGTGGAACCGCCCATGGCGATATCCAGCGACATGGCGTTTTCGAACGCCGCCTTGTTGGCGATGGTGCGCGGCAGGACGGTTTCGTCCTCCTGCTCATAATAACGGCGCGCCAGATCGACGATAAGGTGACCGGCTTCGACGAACAGCCGCTTGCGATCGGAATGGGTGGCAAGCGTCGAACCGTTGCCGGGCAGCGACAGACCCAGCGCCTCGGTCAGACAGTTCATGGAATTGGCCGTGAACATGCCGGAACAGGAACCGCAGGTCGGGCAGGCCGAACGCTCGATGACCTTCACATCCTCGTCGGAAATCTTGTCGTCTGCAGCTGCAACCATGGCGTCGACCAGATCGAGCGCCACCGTCTTACCGTGCAGGACGACCTTGCCGGCCTCCATCGGACCGCCGGAAACGAAGACTGCGGGGATGTTGAGGCGCATCGCCGCATTCAGCATGCCGGGGGTGATCTTGTCGCAGTTGGAAATGCACACCATTGCATCGGCGCAATGGGCATTGACCATATATTCCACCGAATCCGCGATGATCTCGCGCGACGGCAGCGAATAGAGCATGCCGTCATGGCCCATGGCGATACCGTCATCGACCGCGATGGTGTTGAATTCCTTGGCCACACCGCCGGCCGCCTCGATTTCGCGGGCAACGAGCTGGCCGAGATCCTTCAGATGCACATGGCCCGGCACGAACTGCGTGAAGGAATTGACCACCGCGATGATCGGCTTGCCGAAATCGCTGTCCTTCATACCGGTGGCGCGCCAAAGGCCGCGCGCGCCCGCCATGTTGCGGCCGTGGGTTGTCGTTCTGGAGCGATAGGCTGGCATGGTGTTTTCCTCAATCTCTTGGGCGAAGACGCGTCTTCCGCTGCATGGTCAAAACGGCCTCTGCCCTATTTTGCGGTTTTTCTAGCGCAAACCGCAAGCCCTGTCACTGTCACCTTGGGGCAAAACAGTACGGTTCGGTACGGTACGCTTTCTCTTCATCGTGCTATCGGGCCGCGCCTTCATCACAAATGCGCGATTTCCGCCGCCCCACCGTTGTTTTTCCGCAGAGCGCTGAAACATATCTGTGCAGCGGCCGTATTGGCTATCATAATCGATTTATCGCCGATGCACCCGGCTTTTGTGGAGGTTCCAATGCCCGCCTATCGCCCGCCCCTCATCTCGGCAAATGAAATCACGCCGAAGAATATCTACCTGTCCAGACGTGGCTTCCTCGGCACGGCGGCGGGGCTGGCGGCAATCGGGCTGGCTGGGCGCGAGGCTGTTGCCGCGCCGCTTTCCGCAAAGCCCGGCGCCTACAAGCTGGACGAGAAGCTCACCCCGCTCGATGCTGTCACCAGCTATAATAATTTCTACGAATTCGGTGTCGGAAAATCCGACCCGAAGGAAAATTCCGGCAAGTTCAAGCCTACCCCCTGGACGGTGAAGGTGGATGGCCTCGTCTCCAAACCGCAGGAATTCGGCATCGAAGACCTGATGAAATATCCTCTCGAAGAGCGCACTTACCGCATGCGCTGTGTCGAGGGCTGGTCGATGGTTATTCCGTGGATCGGCTTCCCACTCGCCACTCTTCTCGACAAGGTGGAACCGCTTGGCAGCGCGAAATATGTCGCTTTCGAAACCGTGGTGCGGCCAGATGAAATGCCAGGGCAAAGCGGCCTCTTCCAGCCTCTCTCCTGGCCCTATGTCGAGGGGCTTCGCCTCGATGAAGCGCGCCATCCGCTCACCATTCTCGCCGTCGGCCTTTATGGAGAGACCCTGCCCAACCAGAACGGTGCACCGATCCGTCTCGTCGTGCCATGGAAATACGGTTTCAAGGGCATCAAATCCATCGTCCGCATTTCGCTGGTCGAGAAACAACCGGAAACGACGTGGAAAAACTCCAACGCCCGCGAATATGGCTTCTATTCCAACGTCAACCCGAATGTCGACCATCCGCGCTGGAGCCAGGCGACGGAACAGCGCATCGGCGAAGGCGGCTTCTTTGGCACCCAGAACCGCCCTACCCTGATGTTCAACGGTTATGACGAGGTGGCAAGCCTCTATGCCGGCATGGATCTGAAAGCGAATTATTGACCATGGCCTTCGCCCTGCCTCTTCCCTCACTGCCGAAGCGTTACCAGCCGGCGGCCATCTGGTCGCTTTATGTAATCGGTCTCTGTCCGGGTGTCTGGTATTTTTATCTCGCCGCAACCGGCGGCCTCGGCTTCAATCCGGTCAAGGATTTCGAGCACCTGCTCGGCATCTGGGCGCTGCGCTTTCTGTGCCTCGGGCTTCTGGTGACGCCGCTGCGCGATCTCTTCAACATCAACCTCATCGCCTATCGCCGCGCGCTGGGGCTGACCGCCTTCTATTACGTATTAGCCCATTTCACCGTCTATCTGGTGCTGGATCGCGGCCTGATCCTCGGTTCCATCGCCGGCGATATTCTGAAGCGCCCCTATATCATGCTCGGCATGGCCGGGCTTCTCATGCTCATACCGCTGGCGCTCACCTCCAACCGCTGGTCGATCCGCAAACTCGGCAGCCGCTGGAACACGCTGCATAAGCTCGTCTATCTCGTGCTCATCGTCGGCGTGCTGCATTTCGTGCTGGCGCGAAAGTCGATCACGCTGGAGCCGGTGTTTTATATCAGCACGATGGTGGTATTGCTGGGGTATCGGCTGGTACGGCCATCGATCATGGCAGGGAAGCGGGGGAGACGCGCTGACAGGAACTCTCTGCAACGCCCATCACGATCATGAAGCCGACCGATCAAAACCTCCGAACTGCCCACCGCCCTGAAATCTCCATTTCCGGTCAAGCGGCTCTCTCCGAAATATTCAACACAATGGCAACTGGCGCAGCTTTCGACCCTGCTCGAATTGCCCGCGCCTTGAACAGTGCTCATCGGCAGGCGTTATCAGGGCTTGTTGAGCGCATTGAGAACAATGACGTTAAAGAAGAAGACCTGCAAAGGCTCTGGCTCGCGCATCATGTTTCGGACCGCATTGTTCTGATGGCCACACTTGTTGACCTTATTTGTCAAATCAGTCGCTACTTGCCGGGTCGACAGCCTTAAATCCGGAAAGTGAAGCAACAAAAAAAGCCGGGCAATCTCTCGCCCGGCTTTTTTAACTCATGACGCCTGAACGGCGTCAAACCTTATGCAGCTTCGGCAGCAGCAGCTTCAGCGGCAACGCGAGCCTTGTCGGCTGCGCCCTTGGCGTCAACGTCGCGCTCGACGAATTCGATGACGGCGAGAGCGGCATTGTCGCCCTGGCGGAAGCCGGCCTTCATGATACGCAGGTAGCCGCCGTTGCGGTTTGCGTAGCGGGCTGCGATCGCGTCGAACAGCTTGCGAACGGCGTCCTGATCCTTGATCTGCGAGATCGCCTGACGACGAGCGTGCAGGTCGCCGCGCTTGCCGAGGGTGACGAGCTTCTCAACGATCGGGCGAATTTCCTTCGCCTTCGGAAGCGTGGTTACGATCTGCTCATGGGTGATGAGCGAAGCAGCCATGTTGGCAAACATTGCCTTGCGGTGGCTGGCGGTTCTATTGAGCTTGCGGCCTGAATTACCGTGGCGCATTGCTATTCTCCTTCTACGCAGGTTCCTTCTCTAAGGCCTGCCGTTTCCTGGCACATGCAGATGACTTATCTGCTGTTTGACGGGGAAAGGCAGTCTTTGAGGTCTGCCTTCTTGTTTGTTAGTACTGGTCTTCGTAACGCTTTGCGAGATCTTCGATGTTCTCAGGCGGCCATGCAGGCACTTCCATGCCGAGGTGCAGACCCATGGAAGCGAGAACTTCCTTGATTTCGTTCAGCGACTTGCGACCGAAGTTCGGCGTGCGAAGCATTTCGGCTTCGGTCTTCTGGATCAGGTCGCCGATGTAAACGATGTTGTCGTTCTTCAGGCAGTTTGCCGAACGAACGGACAGTTCGAGCTCGTCGACCTTCTTGAGAAGCGCCGGGTTGAACGCAAGTTCGGTAACCGATTCTTCTTCTGCTTCCTTCTGCGGCTCGTCGAAGTTGACGAAGACGCCGAGCTGATCCTGAAGAATGCGAGCGGCGAAGGCAACGGCGTCTTCGCCGGAAACCGAACCGTTGGTCTCGATCGTCATGATCAGCTTGTCATAGTCGAGAACCTGACCTTCACGGGTGTTTTCCACCTTGTAGGACACTTTCTTGACCGGAGAATAGAGGCTGTCCACCGGAATGAGGCCAATCGGGGCATCTTCCGCGCGGTTGCGCTCAGCCGGTACGTAACCCTTGCCGTTGTTGACGGTGAATTCCATGCGGATTTCAGCGCCATCGTCCAGCGTGCAGATCACGTGGTCGGGGTTCAGGATCTCGATATCGCCAACCGTCTGGATGTCACCAGCGGTCACGGCGCCCGGACCCTGCTTGCGCACGACCATGCGCTTGGAATCATCGCCGTCCATCTTGATGGCGATTTCCTTGATGTTGAGCACGATATCCGTCACATCTTCCCGAACGCCGGGGATGGAGGAGAATTCGTGCAGGACACCGTCGATCTGCACGGCCGTAACAGCGGCGCCACGCAGAGAAGACAACAGAACGCGACGCAGCGCGTTGCCGAGGGTAAGACCGAAACCACGCTCCAGCGGCTCGGCAACCAGCGTTGCCTTGGTGCGGCTGGACGAGGTGAACTCGACCTTGTTCGGCTTGATAAGTTCCTGCCAGTTCTTCTGAATCATCTTTAAACCTTCCGTTCGCCGCCACCATCCAATCGTGACGGACCGAGCATGAAAACACCGAGAGGAACCTAATTCAGTGGTTCATCAGTGGGTTCTTGAGCGCAAGTCCGTCGATCGAAATCGACGCGCACACGCCAGATACACGAAAATTCCGCCAGACCTGAGGTAAGGCGGAATTTCCGAACTACGGTCGCGTCAGACGCGGCGCTTCTTGCGCGGACGGCAACCGTTGTGCGGGATCGGCGTCACGTCGCGAATGGAGGTGATCATGAAACCGGCAGCCTGCAGGGCGCGAAGTGCCGATTCACGGCCGGAACCCGGACCGCAAACTTCAACTTCAAGCGACTTCATGCCGTGTTCCTGAGCCTTCTTCGCGCAATCTTCAGCAGCGATCTGGGCAGCAAACGGGGTCGACTTACGCGAACCCTTGAAGCCCTTGGCACCGGCAGACGACCAGGCAATGGCATTGCCCTGTGCGTCGGTGATGGTGATCATCGTGTTGTTGAAGGTCGAGTTGACATGCGCGACGCCCGACGTGATATTTTTACGTTCGCGACGGCGAACGCGTGCGGCTTCCTTGGCCATTTTATACCTTTCATTGATCTCTTCACCGCCGTAACACCAGCGGCTACACCGGCGATCAACCCCATCGGAGCTTCACGCCAAACTCAGAAAGGCTGGCGCGGACTGCACCAGCCTCCCCTTTCCGGAGAACCGGAAAATTACTTCTTCTTACCAGCGATAGCCTTCGCCGGACCCTTGCGGGTGCGGGCGTTG
The DNA here is from genome assembly GCF_053522345.1 of Agrobacterium sp. 22-226-1. Classification (NCBI taxonomy): domain Bacteria; kingdom Pseudomonadati; phylum Pseudomonadota; class Alphaproteobacteria; order Hyphomicrobiales; family Rhizobiaceae; genus Agrobacterium; species Agrobacterium sp. 22-226-1. Next base: position 255,872 of record NZ_JBNWCP010000004.1, on the reverse strand, counting down.
GTGTGCGTGCGCTGACCGCGGACCGGAAGGCCACGACGGTGACGCAGGCCGCGGTAGCAACCGAGGTCCATCAGACGCTTGATGTTCATCGAGGTCTCACGACGCAGGTCGCCTTCGACCTGATAGTCGCGGTCGATGGCTTCGCGGATCTGAAGAACTTCAGCATCCGTCAGCTGATGAACGCGCTTGTCAGCCGGAAGACCGACCTTGTCCATGATTTCCTGCGCGAATTTCGGACCAATCCCGTGAATGTAGGTCAGCGCAATAACAACGCGCTTCGCGGTCGGGATGTTGACGCCAGCGATACGTGCCACGTCTTTTCTCCTTGGTTCCAGTTGCCATCCGGCAAGTGGTGATTCCATTCGAGCGGCCGACAAGACCGCCAGTTCAAATTGGTGTCCGTGACAAGTCAAAACGACCGAACCCGGATCTCCCTTCCCTTAGGGAAATCCGCGCCAGTCGCTTGGGATGTCGCGAGTTGGCGCGGTGTTTAACGGAATCAGCGCAAAAAAGCAACCGGCTCCGCCAAGATTCTTTTACGATCCAAAGGATCAGCCGCCATGCGGAGGTGAGATATGGGCAAGAGCGCAACAGCCTCGCCCATCCGCTCCGTCGATCAGGCGGAGGCTTTCTCGAGAACGCGCTCGATAGCCTCGGTGACAGCATCGACGTCAGCCATGCCATCCAGCGTCACGAGCTCACCCTGTTCGCTGTAATAGGCAGACAGCGGCGCGGTCTTCTCGCGATATTCCGTCAGGCGCTTGCGGAACGCTTCCGGATTGTCATCCGAGCGAACCGTACCGCCGGCGGCAATGGTTTCAGCCACGCGGTTTTCGATTCGGCGAATCAACGCCTCTTCGTCCACCTTGAGTTCGATGACGGCATCAAGGACCAAATTCTTCTTGCGCATGTTCTCGGCAAGCGCCTTGGCCTGCGGAACGGTGCGCGGATAGCCGTCGAGAATAAAGCCCTTGGCACAGTCCGGTGCTTCGATGCGCTCGGAAACGATCTGATTGACGATATCATCGGAAACAAGCCCGCCGGCGTCCATGACGGCCTTGGCGCGTTTGCCGATTTCGGTGCCCGCGCTGACCGCAGCGCGAAGCATGTCACCGGTGGAAAGCTGCGGGATCCCGTACTTGTCCGTCAGCCGCTTGGCCTGGGTTCCCTTGCCCGCACCCGGCGGACCCAAAAATATCAGTCTCATCGTCCCCTCTTTCCTCCACGCAACTTCGACTTCTTGATCAGCCCTTCATACTGCTGCGCGATCAGGTGGCCCTGAATTTGCGCAACCGTATCCAGAGTTACACTGACAACGATCAAAAGCGAAGTACCACCAAGGGCTAATGGAATGCCCGTGCGTGCGATAAGTGTCTCAGGAAGGATACAGACGAAGACAAGATAAATCGCGCCGACCACGGTGATACGGGTCAGGACGTAATCGATGTACTCCGCGGTGCGCTCGCCCGGACGGATGCCCGGAATGAAGCCACCATGCTTCTTGAGGTTATCTGCGGTGTCCTTCGGATTGAAGACGATCGCCGTATAGAAAAATGCGAAGAACGCGATCAGCAGGCCGTAGAGCGCCATGAACAGCGGCTGTCCGTGCTGCAGCGACGCGATGATCGAGGTTGCCCAGCCCGGCAGGTTGGTGTTTCCGGCAAAACCCGCAGCCGTTGCCGGCAGGAGCAGCAGCGACGATGCGAAGATCGCGGGAATGACGCCGGCCGTATTGAGCTTCAGCGGCAGATGCGAGGTATCGCCCTGGAACATGCGATTGCCGACCTGTCGCTTCGGATATTGGATCAACAGGCGGCGCTGCGCGCGCTCCACGAAGACGATGAGCGCGATGACGCCGATGGCGACCACAACGACCGTCAGGATGAGCGGGGTGGAAAGCGCACCGGTACGGCCGAGTTCCAGTGTGCCGGCCAGCGCTTTGGGCAGGCCTGCGGCGATGCCCGCGAAGATGATCAGCGAAATACCGTTGCCGATACCGCGCGAGGTGATCTGCTCACCCAGCCACATCAGGAACATCGTGCCGCCGAGCAGCGTGATGACGGTGGAAATGCGGAAAAACCAGCCTGGATCGACCACGAGGCCGTTGCCGCTTTCGAGGCCGACCGCAATGCCATAAGCCTGCAGCGTGCCGAGCAGCACCGTGCCGTAGCGCGTATACTGGTTGATGATCTTGCGGCCGGCTTCGCCTTCCTTCTTCAACGCTTCGAGCGAGGGCACGACCGAGGTCATGAGCTGCACGATGATCGAAGCGGAGATGTAAGGCATGATGCCGAGCGCGAAAATCGCCATGCGCTCGACGGCGCCACCCGCAAACATGTTGAAAAGACCGAGAATACCGTTGGCCTGGCCACGGAAGGCCTGCGCATAGGCTTCGGGGTTCAGGCCCGGAAGCGGAATGTGGGTGCCGAGACGGTAGACGAGAAGTGCGGCAAGAGTAAACCAGAGACGCTTTTTCAGATCCTCCGCCTTAGCGAAGGTCGAAAAATTCAGGTTCGAAGCCAGTTGTTCCGCTGCTGAAGCCATAAATTTCTCCGAATGACCCTTGCCAGCCAGCGCAACCGGCCGATGCGGAAAGGTCTAAAAGATACTGGTCAAAACCGGGCTTCGGACAAATGCGGCTCTCAGCCGCCATCATGCCTCACCCTGTTTTTTATGTCCTATCCCCTCCCCTACGGAAGTTCAAGAACTGTGAGGCTCTCCCTGCAGCACTTTCTGCCGCAAGCGGGGCCGTGGAAGCACACCGCGAAGAGATTGCCCTGATGCTCTATAAATCGATTTAGATCGAAAGCACCATAGGCCAGGGAGCGCAAACGCCCGGAGCGACGAGCCCCGGGCGTCTGAAGTCTATATATTACTCGGCGGCTTCTGCTGCAACTGCGAGAAGCTTGATCGAACCGCCAGCCTTTTCGATCTTTTCGATTGCGGGCTTGGAAGCGCCGGCAACTTCGAAAGCGACCTTGGCCTTCAGCTCGCCGTCGGCGAGAATGCGTACGCCGTCCTTGGCGCGGCGGACAACGCCGGCAGCCTTGAGGGCAGCGGCATCGATCGTTGCGGAAGCGTCAAGCTTCTTGGCGTCGATGGCGGTCTGAATGCGGCCGAGCGATACGACAACATATTCGGAAGCGAAGATGTTGTTGAAACCGCGCTTCGGCAGACGACGGTAGATGGGCATCTGACCGCCTTCGAAACCGTTGATGGCGACGCCCGAACGAGCCTTCTGGCCCTTCACACCGCGACCGCCGGTCTTGCCCTTGCCGGAACCGATACCGCGACCTACGCGGATACGGTCCTTGGAGGCGCCTTCGTTGTCTCTGATTTCATTGAGTTTCATGATAGGTTACTCCGTCTCACTTCTCGTCAACGACGCGAACGAGATGCTGGACCGCACGGATCATGCCGCGAACCGCCGGAGTGTCTTCCAGGGTGCGCTGACGATGCATCTTGTTGAGACCCAGGCCGATCAGCGTCTGGCGCTGGATTGCCGGGCGGCGAATGGGGCTGCCGATCTGTTCGACCGTAACAGTCTTCTTGGCTTCAGTAGTCTTCTTGGCCATGATCCAGCTCCTTATTCTTCAGAAGCGTTGCCGGAAGCGGCACGACGAGCCTGAAGGGTCGCATACTTCAGACCGCGCTGTGCAGCGATGTCCTTCGGATGAACCTGATGCTTCAGAGCGTCGAACGTAGCGCGAACCATGTTGTACGGGTTCGAAGAACCGGTCGACTTGGCAACAACGTCATGAACGCCGAGCGTTTCGAAAACGGCGCGCATCGGACCACCGGCGATGATACCGGTACCGGCCTTGGCCGAACGCAACAGAACCTTGCCTGCGCCGTGACGGCCATTGACGTCGTGGTGCAGCGTGCGGCCATCGCGCAGCGGAACGAAGATCAGATCGCGCTTTGCGCTTTCGGTTGCCTTGCGGATCGCTTCCGGAACTTCACGAGCCTTGCCGTGACCGAAGCCAACGCGGCCCTTCTGGTCGCCAACGACGACGAGAGCGGCGAAGCCGAAGCGACGGCCACCCTTAACAACCTTTGCAACGCGATTGATCGCGACCAGCTTGTCGACGAATTCGCTATCGCGCTCTTCGCGGTTCTGACGCTCTTCGCGGGAACCTCTTTTATCCTGTGCCATTGTCCTTGTCCTTTTTCTTTTGCGGGTGGAACGGCAAACGAAAAGACCAGCGGCCCCAATGAAGAGATCCGCATGGTCCGGTGAAATTCCGCCCGGATCGTTGTCCGGGCGGAAAAAAATCAGAAGTTCAGGCCGCCTTCGCGGGCAGCGTCTGCCAGGGCCTTGATGCGGCCGTGGTAGATGAACGCGCCACGGTCGAATACGACATCCTTGACGCCAGCCTTGACGCCACGCTCGGCAACCAGCTTGCCTACGACAGTTGCTGCTGCAACGTCGGCGCCGGTCTTGAGCGAGCCGCGCAGATCGGCTTCGAGCGTGGAGGCAGACGCAAGCGTCTTGCCAGCAACGTCATCGATGATCTGGGCGTAGATGTTCTTCGACGAGCGATGAACCGACAGGCGCGGGCGGCCGTTGGCAACCGCCTTGATCTGGCGGCGCACACGGCTCGCGCGACGTGCAAGTGCTTCTTTCCTGCTAGCCATTTCGCGTGATCCTTACTTCTTCTTGCCTTCTTTGCGGACAATACGCTCTTCAGCGTACTTCACGCCCTTGCCCTTGTAGGGCTCGGGACCGCGGTATTCGCGGATTTCCGCGGCTACCTGGCCAACCTGCTGCTTGTTGATGCCGGAAACGATGATTTCCGTGGGCTTCGGAACGGCAATGGTGATGCCGACCGGCGGCTCGTAAACAACGTCGTGGGAGAAGCCGAGAGCCAGCTGCAGGTTCTTGCCCTGCATGGCGGCACGGTAACCGACGCCGTTGATTTCGAGCTTGCGCTCATAGCCGTCCTTAACACCCTTGAAGATGTTCTCGATCATCGTGCGGGACATGCCCCACTTCGAACGAGCTTCCTTGGTGCCGTTAGCCGGCGTTACGGAAACGCCGTTATCTTCGAGCTTCAGCTGAATGTCGTCGTTAGCGACGAAAAACAGTTCACCCTTCGGGCCCTTAGCAGTAACCTTCTGGCCGTCGACATTGGCCGTCACACCTGCTGGAACCGGAACGGGCTTTTTACCGATACGAGACATTATTCAATCCTGTCTGTTCGTTATGGAGATCCTTGCTCGGGTCTTAGAAGACCGAGCAAAGAACCTCGCCACCAACGTTCTGTTCGCGAGCCTGGTGATCGGCCATCACGCCCTTCGGGGTCGAAAGGATGGTGATGCCGAGGCCGTTCGCGACCTGCGGAATGGACTTTACCGAGACATAAACCCGGCGGCCCGGCTTGGAAACGCGGCCGATCTCACGGATCACGGACGCGCCTTCGTAGTACTTCAGCTCGATCGTGAATTCGGACTTGCCGTTTTCGAAATCGACCTTGGAATAACCGCGAATGTAGCCTTCAGCCTGCAGCACGTCGAGAACGCGTGCGCGGAGGCTGGAAGCCGGCGTGCTTACCGAAGACTTGCGGCGAGCAGCACCATTGCGGATGCGGGTGAGCATATCACCCAAAGGATCAGTCATGGTCATGTGCCCGTCTCCTTACCAGCTCGACTTGACAATGCCCGGCACCTTGCCGGAATTGCCCAGCTCACGAAGCGCGATACGCGACATCTTGAGCTTGCGATAGAACGCGCGCGGACGGCCCGTTACTTCGCAGCGGTTGCGGATACGCGTCTTCGAGCCGTCACGCGGCAGCGAAGCGAGCTTCAGAGTGGCCTTGAACCGGTCTTCGATCGGAAGGGACTGGTTCATCACGATCGCCTTCAGTGCGGCGCGCTTGGCGGCCTGCTGGGCGACCGACTTGCGGCGGCGCTTGTTCTTTTCAACTGCGCTTGTTTTCGCCATATCGGAGTTCCTTTTCTACGCTCGTCGTTACGGTTAGTGACGGAACGGGAAGTTGAACTCTGTCAGCAGAGCCCGAGCTTCGTCGTCCGACGTCGCCGTCGTGCAAACGATGATGTCCATGCCCCACATCTGATCAACCTTATCGTAGTTGATCTCAGGGAACACAATGTGTTCCTTGATGCCCATGGCGAAGTTGCCACGGCCGTCAAAGCTCTTCGGGTTCAGGCCCCGGAAGTCGCGAACGCGCGGAAGCGCGATGTTGACCAGACGATCAAGGAATTCGTACATGCGGGCGCCACGAAGGGTAACCTTCGCACCGATCGGCATGCCTTCGCGAACCTTGAAACCTGCGATCGAGTTGCGAGCGCGGGTAACCACCGGCTTCTGGCCGGCAATCGCAGCCAGGTCACCGGCAGCGATGGTGGGCTTCTTGGAGTCGGCAGTCGCCTCGCCAACACCCATGTTGATCACGATCTTTTCAAGCTTCGGGATCATCATCACGTTGGCGTAGGAGAACTTCTCCTGCATGGCGCCACGGATACGGGAAACGTATTCCGTCTTGAGACGCGGCTCGTACTTATCAGCCATCGATCACTTCTCCCGAACGCTTGGCCACGCGGACCTTCTTGCCATCCACAACCGAGAAGCCAACGCGGGTCGGCTTGCCATCCTTGTCGACGATGGCGATGTTGGAGATGTGCAAGGATGCTTCCTTGTTGATGATGCCGGCTTCCTGGGCCTGGGTCTGGCGCTGGTGACGCTTCACCATGTTAACGCCACGCACAACGGCCCGATCTTCCTTCGGCAAAACCTGGATTACTTCGCCGGTACGGCCCTTGTCCTTACCGGTCAATACGACAACCTTGTCGCCTTTACGAATCTTCTGCATCGCATTCGCTCCTTACAGTACTTCCGGAGCCAGCGAGATGATCTTCATGTGGTTCTTGGCGCGAAGTTCGCGCGGAACCGGTCCGAAGATACGGGTGCCGATGGGCTCTTTCTTGTTGTCGATAAGAACGGCTGCGTTGTTATCGAAACGGATGACGCTGCCGTCAGCGCGGCGGATGTCCTTGGCGGTGCGCACGACAACCGCCTTCATCACGTCGCCCTTCTTGACGCGGCCGCGCGGAATAGCTTCCTTGATGGAAACGACAATAATGTCGCCAACAGAAGCATATTTGCGCTTCGAGCCGCCCAGCACCTTGATGCACATGACACGACGTGCGCCGGAATTATCCGCCACGTCGAGGTTTGTTTGCATCTGAATCATGTCAGGTCGCCTTCTTGTTGTTACCGGAACGGTTGGGCAAACTCTCCCGAGCAAGCCCCCTGCCCCAGCTTATGAATATCTCTTTTTTTGCGCGGAAATGTCGTGACAGGGTGGTTTCCCGAAGGACCTTCCGTGCGCATCAAAGCAAAAGACGCTCGATTCACGAGCGTCCTTGCGGTGCTTCATACAGGAATTCGCGCCAAGTGCAAGACACCTGGCGCGATTCTGATGAAATTAAGCCTGGGCGGAAACGACCGTCCAGCGCTTGTCCTTGGAGATCGGTGCGCATTCCTCGATGGAAACGACATCGCCGACCTTATACTGATTGTTTTCGTCGTGTGCCTTGTACTTCTTCGAACGACGAACGGTCTTCTGAAGCAGCGGGTGAGCGAATCGGCGCTCAACCCGGACTACGACAGTCTTCTCGTTCTTATCGGACACTACGACGCCCTGCAGAATGCGTTTCGGCATATTATTCTTCCTTAGGCCTTGGCTTCTGCCGCCTTCTGGCGGGCAATGGTTTTAACGCGGGCGATATCCTTGCGGACTTCGTTGATGCGCGAGGACTTCTCCAGCTGACCAGTTGCCTTCTGGAAGCGCAGGTTGAACTGCTCCTTCTTCAGATCGGCGAGCTTGTCCTTGAGCTGGTCGGCGCTGAGGCCGCGAACTTCATCGGCTTTCATGTGCCTTGCTCCTTACTCTGCGATGCGCTGTACGAAGCGCGTCTTGACCGAGAGCTTGGCAGCGCCGAGACGAAGCGCCTCACGGGCGATCTCCTCGGACACACCGTCGATCTCGAACATCATACGACCGGGCTTGACCTTGCATGCCCAGTAATCGACCGAACCCTTGCCCTTACCCATACGAACTTCGGTCGGCTTTGCCGTAACCGGAACGTCGGGGAATACGCGGATCCACACGCGACCTGCGCGCTTCATGTAACGCGTGATCGCGCGGCGGGCCGCTTCGATCTCGCGTGCATTCACGCGGTTCGGTTCCTGCGACTTCAAGCCGAATTCACCGAATGCCAGGTCAAAGCCGCCCTTGGCGACGCCCTTGATGCGTCCCTTGAACTGCTTACGGTACTTAGTACGCTTTGGCTGCAACATTTTCTTACTTCTCCGAGCTTATCTTTCGCCAGCGTCAATCAAGCGTTTTCGCGACGACGATCGGGACGATCGCCACGCTCACGGCTTGCAGGGCCCTGTGCGTCGCCTTCGAGACCGCGACGCTCAGAAGCCATCGGATCATGCTCAAGGATTTCGCCCTTGAAGATCCAGACCTTGATGCCGCAGATGCCGAATGCGGTTTCAGCTTCAGCCGTGCCGTAGTCGATGTCCGCACGCAGCGTGTGCAGCGGAACGCGACCTTCGCGGTACCATTCGGTACGAGCGATTTCTGCACCGCCGAGACGGCCGCCGCAGGTGATCTTGATGCCTTCGGCGCCAAGACGCATTGCGGACTGAACAGCACGCTTCATCGCACGGCGGAAAGCCACGCGGCGCTCGAGCTGCTGAGCGATCGACTGGGCAACCAGCGTCGCGTCGATTTCCGGCTTGCGCACTTCAACGATGTTGAGGTGCGTTTCGGAGTTGGTCATCTCGGAAAGCTTCTTGCGAAGCTTCTCGATGTCCGCACCCTTCTTGCCGATGATCAGACCCGGACGAGCCGAGTGGATCGTGACGCGGCACTTCTTGTGCGGACGCTCGATGACGACCTTGGCGATACCGGCCTGCTTGAGTTCCTTGATCAGGTAAGCCCGGATCTTGAGGTCTTCATGCAGCAGCTTGCCGTATTCTGCGGTGTCAGCGTACCAGCGGCTATCCCAGGTACGGTTGATGCCGAGGCGGAAGCCGATCGGATTGATTTTCTGACCCATTATGCGGCCTCCCCTTTTTCCTCAACTTCACGAACAACGATCGTGAGGTGAGCGAACGGCTTTTCGATGCGGGAAGCACGACCACGGCCACGAGCGTGGAAACGCTTCATGGTGATGGACTTGCCAACATAGGCCTCGGCGACGACGAGAGCGTCGACGTCGAGGTCGTGGTTGTTTTCCGCATTGGCAATTGCAGATTCCAGCGTCTTCTTGACGGTGCCTGCAATGCGCTTGCGGGAGAATTCGAGCTCGGCGAGAGCGCGATCAACCTTCTTGCCACGGATAAGAGCGGCAACCAGGTTCAGTTTCTGGGGGCTGACGCGGAGCGTACGGGCAACGGCCTGAGCCTCGTTGTCCTTCAGCCGGCGTTCGGTCTTAGCCTTCGCCATGATTACTTCCTCTTTGCCTTCTTGTCCGCGCCGTGACCGTAGTAGGTACGGGTCGGAGAGAATTCACCGAACTTGTGTCCGACCATGTCTTCGTTGACGGAGACGGGCACATGCTTGCTGCCGTTGTAGACGCCGAAGGTCAGACCAACGAACTGCGGCAGGATCGTGGAGCGACGGCTCCAGATCTTGATTACTTCGTTACGTCCGCTCTCGCGCACCTTCTCAGCCTTAGTGAGAAGATAGCCGTCAACAAACGGACCTTTCCATACTGAACGAGCCATTAGTGACTACCTCTCTTACTTCTTACGCTGATGGCGCGAGCGCATGATGAACTTGTCGGTCGACTTGTTCGAACGGGTGCGCTTGCCCTTCGTGGGCTTGCCCCACGGAGTAACCGGGTGGCGACCACCCGACGTGCGACCTTCACCACCACCGTGCGGGTGGTCGACCGGGTTCATGACGACGCCGCGAACGTGCGGACGCTTGCCGCGCCAACGGGAACGACCGGCCTTGCCGTCGTTGATGTTGGCGTGGTCCGAGTTCGAAACAGCACCGATCGATGCGAGGCAGGAGCCGTGCACCAGACGCTGTTCGCCCGAGTTGAGACGCAGGATGGCCATGCCGGCATCGCGGCCGACGAGCTGGACATACGTACCGGCGGAGCGAGCGATCTGACCGCCCTTGCCCGGCTTCATCTCGACGTTGTGGATGATCGAACCGACCGGAATGTACTGAAGCGGCATGGTGTTGCCGGGCTTCACGTCCACTGCCTTGTCGGAGGCGATCACCTTGTCACCGGCAGCGAGACGCTGTGGCGCGAGAATGTAAGCCTGTTCGCCGTCGGTATACGTCACCAGCGCGATGAACGCGGTGCGGTTGGGGTCGTATTCCAGACGTTCAACGGTGCCTTCAACGTCAAACTTGCGACGCTTGAAGTCAACCAGACGGTAGGTCCGCTTGTGACCGCCACCCTGGAAACGGACGGTGATCCGGCCCTGGTTGTTACGGCCACCCTTGGAGCTGAGGCCCTGGGTGAGAGCCTTTACCGGCTTGCCCTTGTAGAGCGAAGCGCGGTCCACGATAACCAGCTGGCGCTGGCTCGGCGTGGTCGGATTGAAACTTTTCAATGCCATTTTCTTGTTCCCTTTTGGGTCTTTGCCCGCTTGGGCCTAACCTTTAGAGTCCGGTGGACACGTCGATGGATTGACCTTCGGCGAGCGTGACGACGGCTTTCTTGACGTCCTTCAGCTTACCGGCGAATCCACGGAAACGACGGGTCTTACCCTTGCGGATAAGCGTGTTCACAGCCGTGACTTTGACGCCGAAGAGAGCTTCCACGGCAGCCTTGATTTCAGGCTTGGAAGCGTTCTTGGCGACGTTGAATACGACCTGGTTCTGTTCGGATACCAGCGTCGACTTTTCCGTGATCGAAGGAGATACGATCACATCGTAGTGGCGAAGATCCGTCATTTGAACCGCTCCTCCAGAGCCTCTACAGCAGCCTTGGAAAGCACCAGCTTGCCACGGCGCAGGATGTCGTAAACATTGATGCCCTGAACCGGCAGAACGTCCACGTTCGGGATGTTCTGAGCAGCGAGCTTGAAGTTGCCATCAAGTTCGGCGCCGCCGATAACGAGAGCGTTGGTCAGGCCAAGCGAAGCGAAGCTGCCCAGCAGAGCCTTGGTCTTTGCTTCGGACGCGACGAGCTGATCGACGATGATCAGTTCTTCAGCCTTCAGCTTTGCAGACAGGGCGTGACGCAGAGCGAGCGCGCGAACCTTCTTGGGAAGATCGTGTGCATGGCTGCGAACGACCGGGCCGTGGGCCTTGCCGCCGCCGCGGAACTGCGGTGCGCGAGCCGAATGGTGACGAGCGCGGCCCGTACCCTTCTGCTTGTACATCTTCGCGCCGGTGCGGGAAACTTCCGACCGGTTCTTGGACTTGTGGGTTCCCTGCTGCTTCTTTGCAAGCTGCCAGCGAACCATGCGGGCCAGGATGTCCTGGCGGGGGTCGAGGCCGAAGATCTCATCCGACAGAGAAACCTTGCCGGCGTCTTTTCCCTCGAGGGTCTTGACGTTCAATTCCATGATAAGGCTCCCTTACTTCGCAGCCGACTTGACGGCGTCGCGGACGATGATCCAGGAACCCTTCGAGCCGGGAACTGCACCCTTCACGAGGATGAGGCCACGGTCTTCATCGGTCGAAACGACTTCGAGGTTCTGGGTCGTAACGCGCGTCTGGCCCATATGACCAGCCATGCGCTTGCCCTTCCAGACGCGGCCCGGATCCTGGTTGTTACCGGTCGAACCGTGTGCACGGTGCGATACGGAGTTACCGTGCGAAGCGCGGCCACCACCGAAGTTGTGACGCTTCATAGCACCGGCAAAACCTTTACCGATCGTGGTTCCAGTGACGTCGACCAGCTGGCCGGACTGAAAATGATTTGCGGTCAGTGTTGCACCGATGTCGATCAGGTTCTCGGGGGAAACCCGGAACTCGACGAGCTTGGCTTTCGGTTCGACATTGGCAGCGGCAAAGTGACCGCGAAGCGCCTTCGTCGTGTTCTTGACCTTGGACTGGCCGGCACCGAGCTGAACTGCGGTATAGCCATTCTTGTCTTCCGTGCGCTGGGCAACGACTTGTACGTTATCCAGTCGCAATACTGTTACGGGGATATGTTCACCTGCGTCGTTATAGACGCGTGTCATACCCACTTTCTGTGCAATCACACCTGAACGCATTGGTTCATCCTCTTGCGAGCCTTGAAGGGAAAACCCTCTCTGGCCTTTGTTAAGGAGTGCCCTTCGACATCTCACGATGTTTCCGGTCTCCGGTTTGGAAGTCGTTGGATTGCTCCACGTACCTTCCTTGTTATTTCAGCCCTCACCTTGGATGGATCGGGCCGGGTCTTAGAGCTTGATTTCCACGTCAACGCCAGCAGCGAGGTCGAGCTTCATCAGAGCATCGACAGTCTGCGGGGTGGGGTCAACGATATCGAGAAGACGCTTGTGCGTCCGCATTTCGAACTGTTCACGGCTCTTCTTATCAACGTGGGGAGAGCGGTTGACGGTAAACTTTTCGATGCGGGTGGGGAGCGGAACCGGGCCGCGAACGCTGGCGCCGGTGCGCTTTGCGGTCGACACGATTTCACGGGTAGAGGCATCGAGGATCCGGTGATCGAACGCCTTGAGGCGGATACGGATATTCTGGCCGTTCATTCGTCTTGTCCTTGTTCTTTGTTATTCGTTTCCGCACGCGGAAACACATGAACTTCTATTGATCGTGGCGCCGCAGATTTTCAAAAATCGAGAGAAATGCGCTGTCGCATCCCAATCATTTCAGTTGTCTGTATTGCTAAAACACCGCGTTTCGCAATCGCTTGCGAATCCAGCGGTGAGTGTGAGTGCGCGTTTACGCGCTTTCACCGAATTTTTCAAGCACTAAAAATGCAACGCCGCCAGGCTTTTTACCAAAAGTCCGGCGGCGGTGTTGTTCACACCGCCGCCAGTCTGAATTTCAAAGGTCGAAATTACTCGACGATCGAGGCCACGATGCCGGCGCCGACGGTACGGCCGCCTTCGCGGATAGCGAAGCGCAGCTTTTCTTCCATCGCGATCGGAACGATCAGCTCGACGTCAACGGTCACGTTGTCGCCAGGCATAACCATTTCCGTGCCTTCCGGAAGCGTAACGATGCCCGTTACGTCCGTCGTGCGGAAGTAGAACTGCGGACGGTAGTTCGTGAAGAACGGCGTATGACGGCCGCCTTCTTCCTTCGTCAGGATGTAGGCTTCAGCCTTGAACTTCTTGTGCGGCTTCACAGAACCCGGCTTGCACAGGATCTGACCACGCTCGACGCCGTCACGGTTAACACCGCGAACCAGTGCGCCGATGTTGTCGCCGGCCTGGCCCTGGTCGAGCAGCTTGCGGAACATTTCAACGCCGGTAACAGTCGTCTTCGAGGTCGGACGAATGCCGACGATTTCGACTTCTTCACCAACCTTGACGATACCGCGCTCAACGCGACCCGTCACAACCGTACCACGGCCGGAGATCGAGAACACGTCTTCGATCGGCATCAGGAACGGCTGGTCGATCGGACGCTCAGGCGTCGGGATGTAGGCGTCAACCGCAGCCATCAGCTCGCGGATCGCGTCTTCACCGATCTTCTTGTCGGAATCTTCAAGAGCAGCAAGTGCCGAACCCTTGATGATCGGGATATCGTCGCCCGGGAAGTCGTAGGACGACAGAAGTTCGCGAACTTCAAGCTCGACGAGCTCGAGAAGCTCGGCGTCGTCAACCTGGTCGACCTTGTTGAGGAACACGACGATCGCCGGAACGCCAACCTGACGGGCAAGCAGGATGTGCTCGCGGGTCTGCGGCATCGGGCCGTCGGCGGCCGAGCAAACCAGGATCGCGCCGTCCATCTGGGCAGCACCGGTGATCATGTTCTTCACGTAGTCGGCGTGGCCGGGGCAGTCGACGTGCGCGTAGTGACGGGCAGGCGTTTCGTATTCAACGTGCGCCGTCGAAATCGTGATACCACGGGCCTTTTCTTCAGGCGCGGCGTCGATCTGGTCATACGCCTTGAATTCGCCGAAGAACTTCGTGATCGCTGCCGTCAGCGACGTCTTGCCATGGTCAACGTGACCGATCGTGCCAATGTTGACGTGCGGCTTATTGCGCTCAAACTTGCTCTTTGCCATTAGTGGCTCTCCATTCTTGTCCCTTGACGGGAATAATCTTCAAAATTCGGTGGGGCGTACCCCGATCACTTCTGACCGGAGTACTTAGCCTGGATTTCCTGCGCCACGTTCGACGGAACCGGCGAATAGTGGTCGAACGTCATCGAGTACTGTGCACGGCCCTGCGACATGGAGCGCAGGTTGTCGACGTACTTGAACATGTTCGCGAGCGGAACATGCGCGTTGATGACGACGGCGATACCACGGCTTTCCTGGCCCTGGATCTGACCACGACGGGAGTTCAGGTCGCCGATAACGTCACCGACATAGTCTTCCGGCGTTACGACTTCGACCTTCATCATCGGCTCGAGAAGCTGTGCGCCAGCCTTCTTCGCTGCTTCACGGAAGCAGGCACGCGATGCGATTTCGAAGGCGAGAACCGACGAGTCAACATCGTGGAATGCACCGTCGACCAGCGTCGCCTTGACGCCGAGCATCGGGAAGCCAGCCAGCGGACCGGAAGACAGAACGCTTTCGATACCCTTCTGAACGCCCGGGATGTATTCCTTCGGAACAGCACCGCCGACGATCTTCGACTCGAACTTGAAGTCTTCGCCTTCGGGGTTCGGTTCGAAGATGATCTTCACGCGAGCGAACTGGCCGGTACCACCGGACTGCTTCTTGTGCGTGTAGTCTTCTTCGTGCTGACGTGTGATCGTTTCGCGGTAGGCAACCTGCGGAGCGCCGACGGTTGCTTCAACCTTGAACTCGCGACGCATACGGTCAACGAGAATGTCGAGGTGAAGTTCGCCCATGCCCGCGATGATCGTCTGACCGGACTCTTCGTCGGTCTTGACGCGGAACGACGGATCTTCAGCAGCCAGACGGTTGAGCGCGAGGCCCATCTTTTCCTGGTCGCCCTTGGTCTTCGGCTCGATCGCGATCTGGATGACCGGCTCGGGGAATTCCATGCGCTCGAGGATAACCGGCTTCAGCGGATCGCAGAGCGTATCGCCAGTGGTGGTTTCCTTGAGGCCAGCCAAAGCAACGATGTCGCCGGCAAAGGCTTCTTCGATGTCTTCACGGCTGTTGGAGTGCATCTGCAGCATACGGCCGACGCGCTCGCGCTTGTCCTTGACCGTGTTGATGACAGACGTACCCTTTTCGAGCTTGCCCGAGTAGATACGTGCGAAGGTCAGCGAACCGACGAAGGGGTCGTTCATGATCTTGAACGCGAGCATGGAAAGCGGCTCGCTGTCGTCGGCATGACGCTCGATTTCGGCTTCGGTCTTGAAGTCAATACCCTTGATCGCCGGAATGTCCAGCGGAGAAGGCAGGTAGTCGACAACAGCGTCGAGAAGCGGCTGAACGCCCTTGTTCTTGAACGCGGTACCGCAGAACATCGGGTGGAACTTCACGTCGATGGTGCCGCGGCGAACGAGCGCACGGATCTTGTCGTTGTCGGGCATGATGCCGTTCAGGTAGTCTTCCATCGCCTCTTCGTCGATCTCGACAACGGTCTCGATCAGCTTTTCGCGATATTCGTCAGCCTTGGCCTTCATGTCTTCCGGGATTTCGACGACGTCCCACTGAGCGCCGAGCGATTCGTCGCGCCAGATGAGTGCGTTCATCTCGATCAGGTCGATAACGCCCTTGAACTCGGTCTCAGCGCCGATCGGCAGCTGCATGACAACGGCGATGGCGCCGAGACGGGTCTTGATCATTTCTACCGAGCGGTAGAAGTCAGCACCGGTCTTGTCCATCTTGTTGCAGAAGATCATACGCGGAACATGATACTTCTCGGCCTGGCGCCAGACGGTTTCCGTCTGCGGCTCAACACCGGCGTTGGCGTCGAGCAGCGCGATGGCGCCGTCGAGAACGCGCAGCGAACGCTCGACTTCAATGGTGAAGTCGACGTGGCCGGGGGTGTCGATGATGTTGAAGCGGCGCATCTTGCCGTCGCGACCCTTCCAGAAGGTCGTGGTGGCAGCGGAGGTGATGGTGATACCACGCTCCTGCTCCTGTTCCATCCAGTCCATCGTGGCAGCGCCATCGTGAACTTCGCCGATCTTGTGCGACTTACCGGTGTAATAAAGGATACGCTCGGTGGTCGTCGTCTTGCCGGCGTCGATATGCGCCATGATACCGAAATTGCGGTAGTCTTCGATTTTATATTCGCGAGCCATAATGGACTGCCTTTCGATATGCGACCGGTTAAGATTACCAGCGGTAATGCGAGAATGCGCGGTTGGCGTCGGCCATCTTGTGCGTGTCTTCGCGCTTCTTGACAGCGGAACCGCGGTTGTTCGCAGCGTCCATGAGTTCGCCGGAAAGGCGATCGACCATGGTCGTTTCGTTGCGCTTGCGGGCAGCCGTGATCAGCCAGCGGATAGCAAGGGCCTGACGGCGCTCGGGGCGAACGTCGACGGGAACCTGATACGTGGCACCACCAACGCGGCGCGAACGCACTTCAACGTGCGGAGCAACGTTGTCGAGGGCGGAGTGGAACACGCCGAGCGGCTCCTGCTTCGTCTTGCCCTGAACGACGTCGAACGCGCCGTAAACGATGCTTTCTGCGACCGACTTCTTGCCGTGAAGCATGATGGCGTTCATGAACTTGGTGACGACCAGATCGCCGAACTTCGGGTCCGGGTTGATCTCACGCTTTTCTGCACTATGGCGACGGGACATATTCTTTGTCTCTCAATGTTATTGACGCTAAACCACGCGGAGAACCTCGCGCAGCGCCGGAATTTGTTTAAACCCGAATTACTTCGGACGCTTCGCACCGTACTTGGAGCGGCGCTGCTTGCGGTTCTTGACGCCCTGGGTATCGAGAACACCGCGGATGATGTGGTAACGCACGCCCGGCAAGTCCTTTACGCGGCCGCCGCGGATCATGACCACGGAGTGTTCCTGAAGGTTGTGACCTTCGCCCGGAATGTAGCCGATGACTTCGAAGCCGTTGGTGAGGCGGATCTTGGCAACCTTACGCAGAGCCGAGTTCGGCTTCTTCGGGGTCGTCGTGTAAACGCGGGTGCAAACACCACGCTTCTGCGGGTTTTCCTGAAGAGCAGGAACCTTGTTGCGCTTTACCTGTGCCTGGCGAGGCTTGCGGATCAGCTGGTTTACGGTAGGCATATAACCATCCCTTGCAAAAACTACTTTAGCCACCCTCACGGGTGGCGGCTATGCCGTTGCCGGCGACGATGCACGCATATATCCTCATGCGCAAAACGTGGCCCGATCCGTTTTCACGGATGGACCACCAAGAGCAGAGGACACCGGATGAGGCGTCTTGCGTGCAACATTCGTGTCTTCTACGTGCAATGGAGACCCGTTTGAGATGATGTTCGGGAAAAAGGTTACCGAACGGCCAGCACCCACAGAGGCTCCGATGGCGGGCGTACTACTGTTTTAGCCAGCTTTCGTCAAGGGTGAATCCACATTTTGCGCCGCCACCCATGGCCGCAAAGCCCACGTCCGGGCCATTTCCAACCCGCTTTAACATAAGTCGGCGCAGAAGGCAGCGATTTTGACCTCCACGCTTTGGCTTTTCATAAAATCCGTCTATTGATTCCCCATGGCGGGCCAGAGCGGCTCCGCCATGGGCGGGACCGATTCCCTCGGCCCGCATCACAGCAACGACAGATCAAGGAACCGCGTCATGAGCACCCTCCCCGACAACGACAACGGACGCGACGAGCCGATGGTCTTCATTGTCATCGGCAAGGCTTACGAAACCGACAATTCCGACGGTATCGACATTCACGTCATCCTGCGGGCGCCGGACGACGATACCGCCGTGCGCGAAGCGCTGAACGCGCTTTCCGAGGAAGGTTTCATCGAAGCCGATCTCGACCAGATCGGCATGCTGACCGAAGTGCCGGATGAAGAGCCGCACGCCTCCGCCTATCAGGGCGCGCTTGAAGGCGAAGTCGCCATCATCCGCTTCGCCTGAGGCGCAGGTCCGTGGCGGTAAGACGCGTCGTCGCCAACATCGCAACGCCGGAACCCGCGCGGGCTCAGGCGTTCTATGGCGATATTCTCGGCATGACCGTCGCCATGGACCACGGCTGGATCCTGACCTATGCCAGTCCGCTCGAAGCCGGGGCGCAGGTCAGCTTCGCAAGCGAAGGCGGCTCCGGCGCGGCAGTGCCGGACCTTTCCATCGAGGTCGATAATTTCGAAGAGATTCACGAAAGAATCCTGAAAGCGGGCTTGCCGATCGACTATGGCCCGGTTACCGAGGCCTGGGGCGTGCGCCGGCTGTTTCTGCGCGATCCCTTTGGCAAATTAGTCAATATATTAAGTCACTCATAGATTATATACTTTGAATACAATAGTATTATTAGATTATACGTTGAACAACGCCGAAATATGAGGTTTAAATAGCCCCGACACAGGATTCCGGTGGCGGGTTGAATACTATATTGTCGGCAGACATTATCGATGACATTTATGAGGCAGCGCTTTTCCCCGATCGTTGGGCACAGGTCATTGCCGCCATCGGCCACCGGCTGGATTTCTGGGGTGGCGCCCTTACCTGGGGCAAGGGTGAAGAAGAAGCCTGGCTCTACACGCCCAATTTCCAGGAACTGATGCAGGCCTTCATGGATGGCGGCTGGAACCGCCGAAACGACCGCCTCACCCGCGCGATCCGTGAGGGACAATTTTCCTTCGTGCAGGATTTCGATGTTTTCACCCATGATGAATGGGCCGGCCTGCCGATCGTGCGCGATTTCCTGATACCGCGTGGACTGGGATATGGCGCGGCCACCCAGGTTGCGCCGCCCGACCATCCGGCAATGACGGTGCTTTTCGAACGCAAGCTCGATAGCGGCGTCATAGGGCCGGAAACCATGGCGGCGCTGGACCGGCTGAGACCGCATATTGCCCGCAGCCTCACGCTGGCAACCCGGCTGCAACGGCAGAAAGCCGATGCCATGACGCTTGGACTGAACGCCATCGGGGCGCCGGCGGCGGTGCTTCAAGCGAGCGGACGTGTGCTTTCCGCAAACGACATGTTTCTCTCCCTCAGGAAATGTATTTCCACCCGCGCCCACGACAGGATCGTGATTGCCGACGAAAGAGTGAACCGGCTGCTCTATAAGGCGCTTGCCGGGCATAATATCAGCTCGTTCCCGCTGCCGACCGGCGAAGACCGGTCCTGCATCCTCCACGTCATACCGTTGCGCAGGAACGCACTGGATCTGTCCCCGAAAGGCTGCGCCATCGTGCTGATATCGCAACCCATGGGTACCGTCGCCGACGCGACCTCACTGCTAAAGGGGCTTTACGACCTCACCAGGGGCGAGGCCCGTGTGGCGCTGGAAATCATGAAGGGGCTTTCGCTTCCCGCCGTGGCGAAACAATTGCAGATTTCCCACGAAACGGTGCGCAGCAACGCCAAGTCGATCTATGCGAAGACCGGCAGCACCGGCCAGACCGATCTCGTTCGCCGGCTTTCCGTCCTCACCCGTTATAACATCCGCGAACAGGGCTGAGCCCGCCGCACGTGGCTGGAGACGTCGCCCGACCGCAAAAGCGACAGACCCCTATCCGCACAAACAAAAACGCCCGGATTGCTCCGGGCGTTTTGTTCTGAACTTTGGCGGGCTTCGCAAAGCCCCTGCCCTTCCCGCCTTATTCGGCGGCCGGAGCCTGGTCCGTCATGTCCTGCAGCATCTGGTTCGCAGAACCTGCACCGGTGCCCTTGCGGCGTTCCTCGAGAATGAGGTCGTCGCGCGAGGTGGCGATGCGGCGGATCTGCGTCATGGTGCCGCCGGTGCCGGCCGGGATGAGACGGCCGACGATGACGTTTTCCTTGAGGCCCTGCAGCGTGTCCGTCTTGCCGGCGATCGCAGCTTCCGTGAGAACCTTGGTGGTTTCCTGGAAGGATGCGGCCGAGATGAAGGACGGCGTCTGCAGCGAAGCCTTGGTGATGCCGAGCAGAACAGGATCGCCGTAAGCCGGCTTCTTGCCCTCTTCGATCAGACGGTCATTCATGTCGTCCAGCTCGATACGGTCGACATTGTCGCCGACGATATACTGGCTGTCACCAGCATCGGTGATCTCGACCTTCTGCAGCATCTGGCGAACGATCACCTCGATGTGCTTGTCGTTGATCACAACGCCCTGCAGTCGGTAGACTTCCTGGATTTCGTTCACGAGGTAGGAAGCCAGAGCCTCCACGCCCTTGATCGCCAGAATGTCGTGCGGCGCCGGGTTACCGTCGAGGATGTATTCACCCTTTTCGATATAGTCGCCTTCCTGAAGGTGGAAGGGCTTGCCCTTCGGGATCAGGTATTCGACCGGCTCGACGCCGTCTTCCGCAGGCTCGATCATCACGCGACGCTTGTTCTTGTAGTCGCGGCCGAGGCGGATCGTACCATCGATCTCAGCGATGATGGCGTGGTCCTTCGGACGACGGGCTTCGAACAGTTCGGCAACGCGCGGCAGACCGCCGGTGATGTCCTTCGTCTTGGCGCTTTCCAGCGGCGAACGTGCAAGCACGTCACCCTGGGAGACCTTCGCACCCGGCTCGACCGACAGGATGGCGTCGACCGACAGCTGGAAGCGGGCTTCGCCACCACGGGCAAGCTTCGCAACCGCACCGGAAGCGTCCTTGATGACGATAGCAGGCTTGAGGTCAGAACCGCGCGGCGTCGAACGCCAGTCAATGACCTGACGCTTGGTGATGCCGGTGGATTCGTCGGTCGCTTCCAGAACGGAGAGACCATCGACGAGGTCTTCGAAGTGAACGGTACCTTCCACTTCCGTCATCATCGGACGGGTGTAGGGGTCCCACTCTGCAAGACGCTGACCGCGCTTAACCTTGTCGCCATCGTCCACGAAGATCTTCGAACCGTAGGCCACACGCTGCGTGGAACGTTCCGCGCCGCGCTCATCGAGGATCGTAACGGACATGTTACGGCCCATGGCGATGAGAACGCCTTCGGAGTTCCGCAGGATGTTGCGGTTCTTGATCTGGATCGTGCCTTCATACGAGGCTTCGAGGAACGACTGGTCGACCACGTTTGCCGTACCGCCAAGGTGGAACGTACGCATGGTGAGCTGCGTGCCCGGTTCACCGATAGACTGTGCGGCGATGACGCCGACGGCTTCGCCCATGTTGACAGGCGTACCGCGTGCAAGGTCGCGACCGTAGCAGACGCCGCAGACGCCGATCTGCACTTCGCAGGTAAGCGCCGAGCGGATGCGGACGGACTGGATGCCGGCCTTTTCGATGGTCGCAACGTCGGCTTCGTCGATCAGCGTTCCAGCCTTGACGATGTTCTCGCCGGTGACCGGATTGTCGATGTCATCCAGAGCCGTACGGCCGAGGATACGCGCGCCGAGCGAGGCAACGACCTGACCGGCATCGACGATGGCGGTCATGGTGAGGCCCTTGTCGGTGCCGCAATCCCTGGAGTTGACGATGCAATCCTGCGCGACGTCGACGAGACGACGGGTCAGGTAACCCGAGTTCGCGGTCTTCAGGGCGGTGTCTGCAAGACCCTTACGGGCACCGTGGGTCGAGTTGAAGTACTCGTTAACGGTCAGGCCTTCCTTGAAGTTCGAGATGATCGGCGTCTCGATGATTTCACCCGACGGCTTCGCCATCAGGCCGCGCATGCCGCCCAGCTGACGCATCTGGTTCGGAGAACCACGAGCACCCGAGTGGGACATCATGTAGATGGAGTTCATCGGCTTCTGGCGGCCCGTTTCCGGATCGAACTCGACAGCCTTGATGCGTGCCATCATTTCTTCGGCGACCTTTTCGGTTGCCTTGCCCCAGGCGTCGACAACCTTGTTGTACTTTTCGCCCTGGGTGATGAGACCATCATTATACTGCTGTTCGTATTCCTTCACGAGAGCTTCGGTGTCGCCGACGATCTTCACCTTGCTGTCCGGAATGACCATGTCGTCCTTGCCGAACGAAATGCCGGCGCGGCAGGCATGGGCAAAGCCGAGCTGCATGATGCGGTCACAGAAGATGACCGTGTCTTTCTGGCCGCAATGACGGTAGACCGTGTCGATCATCTTGGAGATGTTCTTCTTGGTCATTTCCTGGTTGCAGACGTCGAAAGGCACGTTGACGTTCTTCGGCAGAAGTTCGCCAATCAGCATACGGCCAGGGGTCGTTTCATGGATCTTCGAAACCGGCTTGCCATCGGCATCCACGGTCTTGAAGCGGCCGCGGATCTTGGCATGCAGCGTCACGACCTTGTTTTCAAGCGCGTGATGCAGCTCACCGATGTCGGAGAAGGCCATGCCTTCGCCCGGCTCGTTCTGGTTCATGATCGACAGGTAATACAGACCGAGAACCATGTCCTGCGAAGGAACGATGATCGGGTGGCCGTTTGCCGGATGCAGGATGTTGTTGGTCGACATCATCAACACGCGCGCTTCCAGCTGGGCTTCCAGCGAAAGCGGAACGTGAACAGCCATCTGGTCACCGTCGAAGTCGGCGTTGAAGGCCGTGCAGACGAGCGGGTGCAGCTGGATGGCCTTGCCTTCGACCAGCATGGGTTCGAAAGCCTGGATACCCAGACGGTGCAGCGTCGGTGCGCGGTTCAGGAGAACCGGATGCTCGCGGATGACCTCGTCGAGGATATCCCAGACCTCAGGCTTTTCCTTTTCAACCAGCTTCTTGGCCTGCTTGACGGTTGAGGAGTAACCCTTGGCGTCGAGGCGGGCGTAGATGAACGGCTTGAACAGTTCGAGCGCCATCTTCTTCGGCAGGCCGCACTGGTGCAGCTTCAGTTCCGGACCGGTCACGATGACCGAACGACCGGAATAGTCGACGCGCTTGCCGAGAAGGTTCTGACGGAAGCGGCCCTGCTTGCCCTTGAGCATGTCGGAGAGCGACTTCAGCGGGCGCTTGTTGGCACCCGTGATGACGCGACCGCGACGGCCGTTATCGAACAGCGCATCGACGGATTCCTGCAACATACGCTTTTCATTGCGGATGATGATGCCAGGTGCGCGAAGCTCGATCAGGCGCTTCAGACGGTTGTTACGGTTGATGACGCGGCGATAGAGGTCGTTAAGGTCGGACGTCGCAAAACGACCGCCATCCAGCGGAACCAGCGGACGCAGGTCCGGCGGAATCACGGGAACGACCTTCATGATCATCCATTCCGGGCGGTTGCCGGATTCCATGAAGTTCTCAACGATCTTCAGGCGCTTCATCAGCTTCTTCTGCTTGAGATCAGACGTGGTCTCAGCAAGTTCGGCACGCAGGTCGCCAGCGATCTTTTCGAGGTTCATCGAAGCCAGCATCTCATAGATGGCTTCAGCGCCGATCATGGCGGTGAACTGGTCTTCGCCGAACTCGTCAACGGCGATCATGTACTCTTCTTCAGACAGAAGCTGGTTCTGCTTGAGCGACGTGAGGCCAGGCTCGGTGACGATGTAGTTCTCGAAATAGAGAACGCGCTCGACATCCTTCAGCGTCATGTCGAGCAGGGTCGAGATACGCGAAGGAAGCGACTTCAGGAACCAGATGTGGGCAACCGGCGCTGCGAGCTCGATATGGCCCATGCGCTCACGGCGAACGCGCGACAGCGTGACTTCGACGCCGCACTTTTCGCAGATGATGCCCTTGTACTTCATGCGCTTGTACTTACCGCACAGGCACTCATAGTCCTTGATCGGTCCGAAGATACGCGCGCAGAAAAGACCGTCACGCTCAGGCTTGAACGTACGGTAGTTGATGGTTTCCGGCTTCTTGATCTCGCCGTAGGACCACGACAGGATTTTTTCCGGCGAAGCGATCGAAATCCGGATGGAATCGAAATGCTGCGCAGGCACCTGAGGATTGAAAAGATTCATGACCTCTTGGTTCATGCCTTGTCTCCTTGAGAGGCTAGCTGCTGCCCCTGTTTGCATCTGGACCGGCTTCTTCCCGGGTCACCGTCCAGAGCTTTAAATACGGATTTAACCGCACAATGCGGCGAAAGTGTCCCGAGCCGGCCAATACCCGCCCCGGGAAACCGGCAGGCGCCCTTGCAGGCGCCCGCCTCTCTCAATTTTATTCCGCCGCGTCAGGCAGCTGGTCTTCCGGCTGGTTCTCGATCTTCGAGTTTTCCAGCTCGACGGACAGGCCGAGCGACCGCATTTCCTTGACGAGAACGTTGAAGCTCTCGGGAATACCGGCTTCGAAGGTGTCGTCGCCACGGACGATCGCTTCGTAAACCTTGGTGCGGCCAGCCACGTCGTCCGACTTGACGGTGAGCATTTCCTGCAGCGTGTAAGCTGCGCCGTATGCTTCCAGAGCCCAGACTTCCATTTCCCCGAAGCGCTGTCCGCCGAACTGCGCCTTGCCGCCCAGCGGCTGCTGGGTAACGAGCGAGTAAGGACCGATCGAGCGAGCGTGGATCTTGTCGTCGACAAGGTGGTTCAGCTTAATCATGTACATGTAGCCGACGGTGACCTTGCGGTCGAACGGCTCACCGGTACGACCGTCGTAAAGGACGGACTGACCGGATTCATGCAGACCTGCCTTCTTCAGCATCGCGGCAACGTCAGGCTCATGCGCCCCGTCGAAAACCGGCGTCGCGATGGAAACACCGCGCTTGGCTTCCTCGGCAAGCTTGACGAGCGAGTCGTCGTCAAAACGCTGAACCTCGTCATTGGCTTCAGACGCGTAGATTTCCGTCAGCTCGCTGCGAAGCTCGCTGATGTCCATCGTCTTGCGATACTCTTCGAGCATCTCGCCGATCTTCTTGCCCATGCCTGCGCATGCCCATGCGAGGTGGGTTTCGAGGATCTGGCCGACGTTCATGCGCGAAGGCACGCCGAGCGGGTTCAAGCAGATGTCGACATGCGTGCCGTCTTCGAGGAACGGCATGTCCTCGACAGGAACGATACGCGAGACGACGCCCTTGTTACCGTGACGGCCGGCCATCTTGTCGCCCGGCTGGATCTTGCGCTTAAC
Source organism: Agrobacterium sp. 22-226-1 (assembly GCF_053522345.1). NCBI lineage: Bacteria > Pseudomonadati > Pseudomonadota > Alphaproteobacteria > Hyphomicrobiales > Rhizobiaceae > Agrobacterium > Agrobacterium sp. 22-226-1. The sequence continues at coordinate 230,761 of NZ_JBNWCP010000004.1, read as the reverse complement.
AGCAACGAAGACCTTGACCATCTTCATGACGCCCGGAGGCATTTCGTCGCCGCGCTGGACCTTTTCGACCTTGTCCATGAAGCGCTGTTCAAGGCGCGACTTGGATTCATCGTACTGGCCACGAAGCGCTTCGAGTTCGGACTGAGCCTTCTCGTCTTCGACCGCGAACATCCACCACTGCGAGCGGGGATATTCGGAAACGACGGCGTTGGAAAGCTCGACGCCCTTCTTGAAGCCCTTCGGACCGGCGATGGAAACGTGGCCACGCAGCATGTCGATCAGACGGCCGTAGACGTTACGGTCGAGGATCGCCTGCTCGTCGTCGCGGTCCTTCGCCAGACGCTCGATCTCTTCGCGCTCGATAGCCATCGCGCGCTCGTCCTTCTCCACACCGTGACGGTTGAAGACGCGGACTTCCACGACCGTACCGAACGTGCCCGGAGGCATGCGCATGGAAGTGTCGCGAACGTCGGACGCCTTTTCACCGAAGATGGCGCGCAGAAGCTTTTCTTCCGGCGTCATCGGGCTTTCGCCCTTCGGCGTGATCTTGCCGACGAGGATGTCGCCCGGCTGAACTTCGGCACCGATGTAAACGATACCGGCTTCGTCGAGGTTCTTCAGCGCTTCTTCCGAAACGTTCGGAATGTCGCGCGTGATTTCTTCCGGACCAAGCTTCGTGTCGCGCGCCATCACTTCGAATTCTTCGATGTGGATGGAGGTGAACACGTCGTCGGAAACGATACGCTCCGACATCAGGATCGAGTCTTCGTAGTTGTAGCCGTTCCAGGGCATGAACGCGACGAGCGCGTTGCGGCCGAGAGCCAGATCGCCGAGGTCGGTCGACGGACCGTCCGCAATGATATCGCCCTTGGAGATGTTGTCGCCGACGGAAACCAGCGGACGCTGGTTGACGCAGGTGTTCTGGTTCGAACGCTGGAACTTCTGCAGACGGTAGATATCAACACCGGACTTGCCGGCATCGAGGTCTTCCGTGGCGCGGATAACGATACGGGTCGCATCCACCTGATCGACCACACCGCCACGACGGGCTGCGATGGCAGCGCCGGAGTCACGGGCGACGATCGGCTCCATGCCGGTACCGACGAACGGTGCCTCGGCGCGCAGAAGCGGAACGGCCTGACGCTGCATGTTCGAGCCCATGAGAGCGCGGTTGGCGTCGTCGTTTTCCAGGAACGGAATGAGAGCCGCTGCGACCGAAACGAGCTGCTTCGGCGAAACGTCCATCAGGTTGATGTTGTCACGCGGTGCGAGCATAACTTCGCCCGAGTGACGGCAGACGACGAACTCTTCCGAGAACGAACCGTCTTCATTGAGCGGCGCGTTGGCCTGCGCGACGTAATACTTGGCCTCTTCCATGGCGGAGAGGTAGATCACGTCGTTGGTCACCTTGCCGTCGACGATCTTGCGGTACGGGCTTTCGATGAAGCCGTACTTGTTGACGCGGGCGAAGGTTGCAAGCGAGTTGATCAGACCGATGTTCGGGCCTTCGGGCGTTTCGATCGGGCAAATACGGCCGTAATGGGTCGGGTGAACGTCGCGGACTTCGAAGCCGGCGCGCTCGCGGGTCAGACCACCCGGTCCAAGAGCCGAAAGACGGCGCTTGTGGGTGATTTCCGAAAGCGGGTTCACCTGGTCCATGAACTGCGACAGCTGCGAGGAACCGAAGAATTCGCGAACGGCGGCGGCTGCCGGCTTGGCGTTGATCAGGTCCTGCGGCATCACGGTGTCGATTTCGATCGAGGACATACGTTCCTTGATCGCACGTTCCATGCGCAGAAGGCCCAGACGATACTGGTTTTCCATCAGTTCGCCGACAGAACGGACACGGCGGTTGCCGAGGTTGTCGATGTCGTCGATTTCGCCCTTGCCGTCGCGCAGTTCGACCAGCATCTTGACGACGGCGAGGATGTCTTCCTTGCGCAGCGTGCGCACGGTGTCTTCCGCATCGAGGTCGAGGCGCATGTTCATCTTGACGCGGCCGACGGCCGACAGGTCGTAACGCTCTGCATCGAAGAACAGCGAGTTGAACATCGCTTCCGCCGATTCCATGGTCGGCGGCTCACCCGGACGCATGACGCGGTAGATGTCGAACAGGGCTTCCTGACGGTTCTCGTTCTTGTCGGCAGACAGCGTGTTGCGGATATAGGCGCCAACATTGACGTGGTCGATGTTGAGGACCGGAATCTCGTCGAAGCCGGACTGCAGGATGAGACCGAGGGTCTTCTCGTCGATTTCGTCGCCGGCTTCGAGATAGATTTCACCCGTCTCGTAGTTGACGATGTCTTCGGCCAGATAGTTGCCGTAGAGGTCCTCGTCGGTCGCCTTCAGTGCCTTCAGGCCCTTCTCCGTCAGCTGACGGATCAGGCGCGGGGTCAGCTTCTTGCCACCTTCGACCACGACTTCGCCGGTATCGGCGTCGATCATGTCGGTGATGACCTTGGCGTTCTTCAGCGTCTCGGGCTGGAACGGAATGCGCCAGCCGTCACTGTCGCGCTCATAGGAAGCCTTGGTGTAGAAGGTCGACAGAATGTCTTCGCCATCCATGCCAAGCGCCATCAGCAGCGAGGTCACGGGGATCTTGCGGCGACGGTCGATACGCGCATAGACGATGTCCTTGGCGTCGAACTCGATGTCGAGCCAGGAACCGCGATAGGGGATGACGCGGGCAGCGAAGAGCAGCTTGCCGGAAGAATGGCTCTTGCCCTTGTCGTGATCGAAGAACACGCCCGGCGAACGGTGCATCTGCGAAACGATGACGCGCTCGGTGCCGTTGACGATGAACGTGCCGTTATTGGTCATGAGCGGCATGTCGCCCATGTAGACGGACTGTTCCTTGATGTCCTTGATGGACTTCGCGCCCGTATCTTCATCGATATCGAACACGATGAGGCGCAGCGTCACTTTCAGCGGCGCAGCATAGGTCAGATCGCGCTGACGGCATTCCTCGACGTCGAACTTCGGCGCTTCGAATTCGTAGGACACGAATTCAAGCATGGAGGCGCCGGAAAAATCGGTGATCGGGAATACGGATTTGAATACGGCATTCAATCCCTCGTCGGGACGGCCACCCTTGGGCTCGTCAACCATGAGAAACTGGTCGTACGAAGCCTTCTGAACCTCGATGAGGTTCGGCATTTCCGCTACTTCTGGAATTTTGCCGAAAAACTTGCGTACGCGCCTGCGACCGTTAAACGAAAGGGTCTGAGCCATCGTCGCTCCTTTAAAAATTGCATCCGGGCCTGCAACGGACGGGAACCGATGGCCAGTCGATCCCGTCAAGCAATGGGTGTCATCAATCTCGTTCCACATCCCGGATCGATCAGGCCGGATTGCCTAGATGAGCCGGTTCGGAACCATTCTCTTGAAGAACCCATTACCCAAAAGCCATTTTCACGCGGCTTTTGGGTAATGAGTTTTAAAAACGATGACGACGGAAAGGGGCATGAAGCCCCTTCCCGCCAGTAATCGCAAGATTACTTAACGTCGACCTTAGCGCCGGCTTCTTCAAGCTTCTTCTTGAGATCAGCAGCTTCAGCCTTGGAAACAGCTTCCTTGACAGCCTTCGGAGCGCCTTCAACGAGGTCCTTGGCTTCCTTCAGGCCGAGGCCCGTGATAGCGCGGACTTCCTTGATGACGTTGATCTTGTTGGCGCCAGCGTCAACCAGGATCACGTCGAATTCGGTCTTTTCTTCTTCAGCAGCAGCAGCAGCGCCTGCACCGCCAGCAACAGCAGCAACAGCTACCGGAGCAGCAGCGGAAACGCCCCACTTTTCTTCGAGAAGCTTGGACAGTTCTGCAGCTTCCAGAACGGTCAGCGAGGAGAGGTCGTCTACGATCTTTGCGAGATCAGCCATTTTGATAGTTCCTTTTGTTCAGTTCGAACCAGTTTGAATATTTACAGCGAAAAACCGCCTTAAGCGGCTTCGTCCTTCTTGGCGTAAGCCGAGAACACCCGTGCCAGCTGGCTTGCAGGTGCGGCGACAACCGTAGCGACGCGGGTTGCCGGGGCATTGAGAAGGCCCAGCAGCTTTGCGCGCAGCTCGTCCAGCGAAGGCAGGGTCGCAAGCGACTTGACTGCTTCGGCGTTGAGCGTGGTTGCACCCATGGCGCCACCGAGAACAACGACCTTGTCGTTGGTCTTGGCGAAATCCATGACGACTTTCGGAGCGATCATCGGGTCGACGCTGTATGCAATCAGCGTCTGGCCCTTGAAGAGATCTGTCATCCCTTCCGACTCCGTGCCCTGAAGAGCGATCTTGGCCAGGCGGTTCTTCGCGACCTTGACGGTGCCTCCGGCAGCGCGCATCTTCGAACGGAAGTCGTTCATCTGCGCAACGGTGACACCAGCATAGTGGGCCACGACAACCGAACCGGAAGCCTTGAAGACTTCGTTCAGCTCCGTGACGAATTCGCGTTTTTCCGCTCTTTCCACTGTCTGTCTCCAGTAGACGGGACCACATGATTGTGAACCCGTCGGGTTTGCCTTTGCCCCAAGGGACCTTTTTACAAAGATCCCGAGCGACGCTCGAGGATCCTGTCCCCCGCTCTGTCGCCGCAAACGGCTTCAGGCACAGGCACACCAGGTTCGAACCGGACAGTCAGGCATCCAGGATGCCTCAAATCCAGCCTCACCCGTCTCATGCAGGTTGAATGATTAAGGCCAGGTCCCGAAAGACATGGCCACCCGCAATCTCGGACAGGAGTTCCGGGTTTCCCCGGAAATCTCCGGCTCCTGGGAGCCGGAAATTCTTTTATTCACACTTCCCCTGGGAAGCGCGAGAATTGATTAAGCCGTAACCGACGAAGGGTCGATCTTGACGCCCGGACCCATGGTCGAGGAAATCGCGACGCGCTTGACGTAGTTGCCCTTGGCACCGGTCGGCTTTGCCTTGATGACGGCATCGGCGAAAGCCTTGATGTTTTCTTCAAGAGCCTTGGCGTCGAACGAAGCCTTGCCAACGCCAGCGTGTACGATACCGGCCTTTTCGACGCGGAACTCGACAGCGCCGCCCTTGGACGCCTTGACGGCGCCGGCAACATCCATCGTCACCGTACCGACCTTCGGGTTCGGCATCATGCCACGCGGGCCGAGTACCTTGCCGAGACGGCCGACGAGCGGCATCATGTCCGGGGTCGCGATGCAACGATCGAAGTCGATCTTGCCGCCCTGGACGATTTCAACCAGTTCTTCCGCACCGACAACGTCAGCGCCGGCAGCCGTGGCTTCATCAGCCTTGGCGCCACGGGCGAAGACGGCGACGCGAACGTCACGACCGGTGCCGTTCGGCAGGTTGACGACGCCACGAACCATCTGGTCCGCATGGCGCGGGTCAACGCCGAGGTTCATCGAAACTTCAACGGTTTCGTCGAACTTGGCGACAGCACGTTCCTTGACCATCGAAATGGCGTCGGTGAGAACGTAGAGCTTGTTCGGATCCACGCCTTCGCGGATCTTCTGAATGCGCTTTGCTACCTTGGCCATGATCAACCTACCACTTCCAGGCCCATGGCGCGGGCAGAGCCCTCAACCATTGCCATTGCGCCTTCGATATCGGCTGCGTTCAGATCCTTCATCTTGGCTTCAGCGATCGTCTTGACCTGAGCCTTGGTGATGGAGCCGACCTTGGCGCCCTTGCCAGGCGTCTTGGAACCGGAGGTGATCTTCGCTTCCTTCTTCAGCCAGTAGGTCATCGGCGGCTGCTTCATGACGAAGGTGAAGGACTTGTCCTGGTAATAGGTGATGACGACCGGGATCGGCATACCCTTTTCCATTTCCTGCGTGGCGGCATTGAACGCCTTGCAGAATTCCATGATGTTAATGCCACGCTGACCAAGTGCCGGACCGATCGGCGGGGACGGATTGGCCGCCCCGGCCTTTACCTGCAACTTGAGCTGGCCTGCAACTTTCTTAGCCATATCTCTCTGCCTTTCAATTCAAACCGGTTACCCGGCTTCTCTTAAGCCGGATTGCTCCGGCGGCTGCGGTTGCGTGGTGCGGCGCCCTGCCCCGGCTTAAAGAGCCAGTTAGCCTTCCACGCGCTTGGGGTCTCGCCCCGCCAATCAGACCTTTTCGACCTGATTGTATTCCAGCTCGACCGGCGTAGCGCGGCCGAAAATCGACACTTCCACCTTCAGGCGCGAACGCTCTTCGTCGACATCCTGAACCACGCCGTTGAACGACGCGAACGGACCGTCGGAAACGCGAACCTGCTCGCCGATCTCGAACGAAACCGAAGACTTCGGACGCTCGACACCTTCCTGAACCTGACCGAGGATACGCTCGGCTTCATAATCGGGAATCGGAACAGGCTTGCTGTCCGAACCGAGGAAACCGGTAACCTTCGGCGTGTTCTTGATGAGGTGATAGGCCTCATCCGTCAGGTTGGCGCGCACCAGCACGTAACCTGGAAAAAACTTGCGCTCGCTATCGACCTTGCGGCCGCGACGCACCTCGACCACCTTTTCGGTCGGCACGAGGATTTTCTCGAAAAGATGATCCAGACCCTTCTGGCGGGCCTTTTCCTCGATCGACTCGGCGACCTTCTTTTCGAAATTCGAATATGCGTGAACGATATACCAGCGCGCTGCCATTTTTATTCTCCGTTCGATCCTTCCACCGGGCCTTTGACCGCGCCGTTACCGGCCTACGTTCAGCACCAGGCTGAGCAGCCAGCCGATGAGCTGATCCGCAGCAAAGAAGAACAGAGCCGCAAAAATGACCATCACCAGCACCATAGCCGTCGAAATCATGGTCTCGCGGCGCGACGGCCAAGTGATTTTTGACGCTTCGGCGCGAACCTGCTGCAGAAACGTAAACGGATTGGTTTTGGATGCCATTGACTGCCCACGCAATTACGGCGCGTAAAGCCGAACTAATCAGCCCCACGCACCGCGTGTCTGTTTTGACCCTACATAAACACCGATTCCCTTTTTAACAAGAGGAAATCGACATTCCGCGAAATTCGCCGGAAATCCGGCACCCATCTGCCATGCAGCGAGGACCCGCGCTTGCGAATGGAAAGTGGCAGGGGCAGAGGGGCTCGAACCCCCGACCTGCGGTTTTGGAGACCGCCGCTCTACCAACTGAGCTATACCCCTTGATCACCTGAACCGGCCGCGAAATCGCTTGGCCAATTCGGTATGCGCTCCTTTAAGGTGCAGGGAAAAGAATGGCAAGTGTGTTTTTTGTTTTTTCACATTGTCTGGCAAAATACCCCGGCATGCCCCGCCCACGGGGTGCATCGTTCAATTCGCTGATCTTCCCCGCATTTCACAGGAACGCCCATGAGCATCTATCTCGTCCGTCACGGCCAGACCGAATTCAACGCCGTTCGCCGCTGGCAGGGTCAGGTCGATTCGCCTTTGACGGAACTGGGGCGACAACAGGCAATACGCATGGGCCGCAGGCTCGCAGCGCTTATCGAAACCGATGAAGTCCATATTTTCTCCAGCCCGCTCGGCAGGGCGAGACAGACCTGCGAGATCGTCGCAGGCGAAATCGGCATGATCGACGGCATCACCCTCGATCCCGGCCTGATGGAGATCGGCATGGGTGTATGGGACGGCATGACGGATTACGAGATCGACTATGAATATCCCGGCATGCGCGACGGGCTGGATCGATACGAATGGTTCTTCCACGCGCCGGGCGGTGAGACGTTCGAAAGAATGACGAGCCGGGTGGCCCGCAGCCTGGAGACCATTCAGCAGAGACAGGCTCGCGATGCGATCGTCATCTGCCACGGCATCACCAGCCGCCTGTTGCGCGGCGTCTATGCGAACCTTCCGAAGGAGGAAGCATTGCGCCTCGATGTGCCGCAGGACGCATTCTTCCATCTCAAGGATGGCGACATCGTCCGCATCGACTGCTGAGAGTCCGTTTGGAAACTCGGCGGCGGAGAGCCGGCAGGTGATTTTTGTGTCTGGCAAGAAGAAGATCGAAGGCGATATCCGATGATATCGTCAAGATTTTCGACACAGCCAGGCGCAAAAAGCATCGCCGGATCGACCCGTCCGACGTTTTCAAACGGACTCTGACCCTTTCCGGCAATAAAAAACCCCGCTGTCTCCAGCGGGGTTTTCTTCAATCCCTTGCGGGTTTGAAATTACTCGACGATCGAGGCCACGATGCCTGCGCCGACGGTACGGCCGCCTTCGCGGATAGCGAAGCGCAGCTTTTCTTCCATCGCGATCGGAACGATCAGCTCGACGTCAACGGTCACGTTGTCGCCAGGCATAACCATTTCCGTGCCTTCCGGAAGTGTCACGATGCCCGTTACGTCCGTCGTGCGGAAGTAGAACTGCGGACGGTAGTTCGTGAAGAACGGCGTATGACGGCCGCCTTCTTCCTTCGTCAGGATGTAGGCTTCAGCCTTGAACTTCTTGTGCGGCTTAACCGAACCCGGCTTGCACAGGATCTGACCACGCTCGACGCCGTCACGGTTAACACCGCGAACCAGAGCACCGATGTTGTCGCCGGCCTGGCCCTGGTCGAGCAGCTTGCGGAACATTTCAACGCCGGTAACCGTCGTCTTCGAGGTCGGACGGATGCCGACGATTTCGACTTCTTCGCCAACCTTGACGATGCCGCGCTCAACGCGACCCGTCACAACCGTACCACGGCCGGAGATCGAGAACACGTCTTCGATCGGCATCAGGAACGGCTGGTCGATCGGACGCTCAGGCGTCGGGATGTAGGCGTCAACCGCAGCCATCAGCTCGCGGATCGCGTCTTCACCGATCTTCTTGTCGGAATCTTCAAGAGCAGCAAGTGCCGAACCCTTGATGATCGGGATATCGTCGCCCGGGAAGTCGTAGGACGACAGAAGTTCGCGAACTTCAAGCTCGACGAGCTCGAGAAGCTCGGCGTCGTCAACCTGGTCGACCTTGTTGAGGAACACGACGATCGCCGGAACGCCAACCTGACGGGCGAGCAGGATGTGCTCGCGGGTCTGTGGCATCGGGCCGTCGGCAGCCGAGCAAACCAGGATCGCGCCGTCCATCTGGGCAGCACCGGTGATCATGTTCTTCACGTAGTCGGCGTGGCCGGGGCAGTCGACGTGCGCGTAGTGACGGGCAGGCGTTTCGTATTCAACGTGCGCCGTCGAAATCGTGATACCACGGGCCTTTTCTTCAGGCGCGGCGTCGATCTGGTCATACGCCTTGAATTCGCCGAAGAACTTCGTGATCGCTGCCGTCAGCGACGTCTTGCCATGGTCAACGTGACCGATCGTGCCAATGTTGACGTGCGGCTTATTGCGCTCAAACTTGCTCTTTGCCATGTGAATTGCTTCCTGTGAACGTGAAGTAGTTTCCCCGGCGTACCGGTTTGGTGTCGCCGTTTAAGGCTTTGTAAGCGAATGCGCAAGACTTAATTGTGAAAGCGTCTTCGCGCGCGCCCTAAGCGTGCCTTGAGGCCCGTATATGGTATCTGATTTGCGACATTCAAACCCTCGCGAGGGCGAAGCGGGCATCCGCTCAATGGCCCCCTCCTCCGGAATGGCCGATCACTAAATAAGATATTTCTATCACAACTTCTTTACCTGCACCGGCATGATGGCTTAAGGACATTTCATCGCCGGGGGGAGACGGGCGACTGGAATCCGGCGCGGACGCGCCATCCCAAGCCATATCTCGATCCGTCGCTTCCCTCGCGACCTCTCTATCCGTTTCAGGACCATCCCATGGAAATCTTCACAGCCGCCGGTTTCACGGCATTCTTACAGGTCATCGCAATCGACCTCGTGCTGGCGGGCGACAACGCCATCGTCATCGGCCTTGCCGCCGCCGGTCTGCCCGCTCACCTTCGCCGCAAGGCGATCCTGGTCGGCATCATCGCCGCCACGGTTCTGCGCATCGGCTTTGCCGCCGTCACCGTGCAGCTTCTCGCCATTGTCGGCCTGCAATTGTTCGGCGGCCTGCTGCTCGCCTGGGTGTGCTGGAAGATGTGGACGGAACTGCGTGAGGCCGCAGGCTCCATCGAAGACGAGGTGACGGATGAAGAGGCCGACCTGACCAAGGGGCACAAGACCTTCTTCCAGGCCGCGACCCAGATCGTCATCGCCGATGTTTCCATGTCGCTGGATAACGTCCTTGCCGTCGCCGGCGCCGCACAGGAACATGTGACGGTGCTCATCATCGGCCTCGTCGTTTCGATTGCGCTCATGGGCCTTGCCGCCAACTTCGTCGCCAAGCTGCTGCACCGCTATCGCTGGATTTCCTATCTCGGCCTGATGGTCATCATCTATGTCGCCCTCAACATGCTGTATCACGGCACCCTCGAGGTTCTGCCCTATCTCCAGCCCTATCTGAGCTGAAACGACCAGCAGACACGCTTCTCCAGAAGGCCCGGAAACGCCAGTTTCCGGGCCTTTTTCATGGCCTGCGCCCGTCAGGTCTCACCATCCTCTTTGCCGTCGCAGGACAGTAAGAATCAATCGTCGCGCTTGCTGCAACATCGGGAGAAGACAGGGAAATCGTGAATTTTCGCCGATGGATTCTGACAATTGAGGTCAGCCACGGGCAAGCCTAGGGAGCTAGGCAATAAGTCATAATAATAAAAAGAAAGGTAAAGCTGCCAATGGCTTATGACTGGAGCGGCGGTCGTACCCGCCGCCTTCGCAGGGTGAGGCTCGGTGTTGTCGCCAGCTCTCTTATCCTGCTGGCGCTTCTTGCGTCGCTCGTTCTTGGCTGAACGCGCCGCGCGCGCACTCCCACGCTGACCGGCGGCATGGCAAGGTTTTCAAAAAACCGCCCTGCCGCCGCTCCTTTGCGGGAAGGAGCAGATGCTCAGGATTTCCTGGCCTCGACGCAATGAACCGGCTTTTTCATCTCCGGATCCGCCATCAGATCGTAAAGATCCGCCTCCTCGCCCTTCGACCACCAGACATAAATGCCGCCCTGATATTTGGCACCCGACCCGGAAATGACATTTGCGGCAACGGTGACGCCATCCTTCAGCCCCAGCCGCACGAGGCTGATCTCACCGGCATTGAAATAGACGGCCTCCACCTTGTCGGCGGCGCATTGATAGACGGTCTCCACCTTTTCGACCGTCGTGTCATTCGGAAGCGGAATCACCAGCTCTTCAGCCATGGCGCCGGTAGCGACCGACATGGAGAAAGCTGCAAGGCATGTCGCGGCGACGGATTTTTTCATAATGACCCTTTCCTGATTTCACCGAACCATAAGGTCACGCCAGCAAAGCCGAAATGGGGCGGCCGCCTCTCACCATATCAAATTTTCGGGAATATCGGCCTCGCAGGCATCAGGCGGCTTTATCACCGCACAGGCCTTGCAGCACTTTCATTCAGGCCGGCAAGCTGTGATAAAACCTATCGAAAAAGCCAATAAACGACGCCAAGGATCACCGTCCACATCAGCAGCGATATGGCCAGCACGGTGAGATAGTTTCGAAATCGTCTTGTCATCCGCCCACATTGCCGGCGAGCCGTCATCGGACAGCCGCAGCCGTTGAATTGCTGGATGCGGATCAAGCCGCAGGGTCAAGTCTTTCTATCAAGAGACTGAATCGCAAACCATTCGCAGATTTTACCCGCCCGAAAACGGGGTTGCCCCATACGGCACGTTTCCACCCATCGAGAAACGGACTCATCCGCGATCAGGTCCTGATCGCGGACAAGAAGCGATATCCGCATCTGCCGGCGAATGGCGGCAAGGGAAAAAGGGGGCAAGGGCAAACGATCACGGCCGAATCGGCTCACGCGTTATCCGAAACCATGTTGGATAACGCGCCAGCGCCGGAGGTAATCCGCCCCCGCCTATCTCAGCTCTTCAGGGCCGTGTTGCACAGGCTCCAGTAGCCGCCGCCCTTCTGGATCCATTTCAGATCGCCGAGCGTGCCGTCATTCTTGTTCTTGTGATAGGAGTCGACACAGGTTTTCAGGCGGGCCTTTGCGGGCGTCTCGCTTGAATATTTCTTATCGACAGCACTCGGGAAAGCGACGCCCTTCGGGGCCTTTGTCGTCGCTTTTGCGGGTTCTTTTTCGGTGGTGGCCGCGACCTGCTTGTCGTCGGCCGCATCCTCAGCTGCCGCCTCGCTGCCGCAGAACTTGGCGCGATAGTCGTTCCACTTGACGTCCTTGGCCGACCCGTCGGCTTTCGCCGCCTGATATTTCACGCTGCACTCCTTCATGGTGAGTGCGGCTGCGGGGGAGACAAACGCCGCCGATGCCAGCAGCGCAAAGGATGAGAGAATGACAACCCTGTTAAACATTGAAGACTCCCGTTTGCATGATTGCCGGCCGACTATCTGACCGGATTTTCCGCTTGTCAACGAGCAGTGCGAAAGGACGGAAAGTGAAGCAGGTGGGAATGGAACTTGCTTGCCGGACACACCGTCTTCCCGGTGAAGGCAGCATCGCACCGTCATCATGAAAGCCGCCGCAGGACCGGGAGCACCCCGATATTGCCGCTTCAACCTCCTCCCACCGCCCAGCCCGAAGAATCACGTGTTCGTGTAGGGTCAACCCTTCACCGGAACGAATTTCCTAAGTTTTCGTTAGCATACCGAACGAATAACGAGGATTTATCGATGTTGAGGATGCCGAAGACCATCTCCGCGCTCGCTCTTGGCGTCGCGATATCTGCCGCTGCTGTCGTGCCCGCCCATGCGTTGAGCCTCATACAGCCGGCCTACGAAACACAGGCGCAGGCGCAGAATTCAGATCAGCGAGGCTACCCCGCGTCTGCCTTTGCGGCAGGGAAAGGCGAAGAAGCCACGCCCAACGGCTACGCCCTGTCTCAAGCCGAAATCGACCATATAAAATGGTGTGCGGCGCGTTACACATCCTACCACCCCACCGACAACAGCTATATGGCCCCTGCCGGCACGCGGACGCAGTGCCGCTCACCCTATTGATTCGGTGAGGCCCGGGGGAGCATCTCCAGCCCGGGCCGTTGCCGACAAGATAAAATTTACCTTAAATTCTACTGATCTGAACCTTTTGCCCGGCGAGCCGTTTGAACGCGTGACAACGGGGAAAACGCGATGCTTTGGAATCTGGAAAAGCTTGAACAGGAGCGACTTGATCTGATCGAGGTCATCACGGCCCTGCGTCGCGTGGAGCGCCTGTCGAAAACGGATCGCACCTCGATCTTTGAGGAAATCACGGCGCATATGGGAAGGCTGAGCGAACTGGACGCGGAAAAACTGCGAATCCAGTCGGCGCTGGAGCCATCCTGAAGACGCGTTCTGCATGGTGCGACCCCCACAGACGCAGTCAGACCTCATAACAAAGCACTCAGGAAGAACGCCCTTCCTACAGGTGGAAAAATGCCAGAAGACGGCCGCATGTTTCCGCAGAGGCAAAGGGCGGCAAAACAGTACTAGAGAAACTTTATTGATGATATTGGGGAGAAGCTGGAGCGGGTAGCGGGAATCGAACCCGCGTATTCAGCTTGGAAGGCTGCTGCTCTACCATTGAGCTATACCCGCGGTGGTGATTTCGATCCGTGCAGAATGGTGGAGGGAGTTGGATTTGAACCAACGTAGGCGTAGCCAACGGATTTACAGTCCGTCCCCTTTAACCACTCGGGCATCCCTCCAGCTTTCTGCTAGGATCGAGCGACCAAGCTCTTCAGATTTCGCTGCGGCGAAGCGCCGTTGCGTCGTCTGTGGCGCGTATATGACGGCCTCGTTCGTTTCTGTCAACACGCCCTTTCACGAATTTTCGGGAAAAAATTCAAACCTCTTTACGGCCCTGTGGATTATCGCGGGGGCTGGTGCGCGCCTCCCGGCGGAGATATAAGGCGCCATGAGCAAAGACGATCCCAAGAACAAATCCACCCGCGACACGCACTATGCCAACCTGCGCCGCGCCGTGCGCGACGCCAAGCGCGAGCGTGGCGAAATTCCGACCCCGCAGCAGCCGAAGCGCAAGAACCGAGGCGCAGACGACTGGAAGCCGCCGCAGCTTGCGCCCGATCAGGTGCATCTTTACGGCCTGCATACCGTGCGCGCGGCACTCGCCAATCCCGAACGGCAGATCGTCAAGCTCTCCGTCACCCAGAACGCCTTTGCGCGTCTCGATATCGGCGAGGCCGATGCCCAGCCCTTCCCGGTCGAGATGGTTTCCCCTCAGGATATCGACCGTGTGCTCGGTCCCGAGGCCATCCACCAGGGCGTGATGCTGGAAACCCGGCCGCTGCCGGTCAAGCGTCTTGGCGCGCTGAAGGACAGCCCGCTCATTCTCGTGCTCGATCAGGTCACCGATCCGCACAATGTCGGCGCCATCATGCGCTCCGCGGTCGCCTTCAACGCCGGCGCCGTCATCACCACCATGCGCCACAGCCCGACCGAGTCCGGCGTGCTGGCGAAATCGGCTTCCGGTGCGCTGGAACTCATTCCCTATATCCAGATCACCAATCTGGCCGATGCGCTGGGCGAGTTGCACAAGCTCGGCTTCTTCTCCGTCGGTCTGGATTCCGAAGGCCCCGCCCCCATCGAGCAGACCTTCAGCGGTGAAAAAATCGCGCTGGTGCTGGGCGCCGAAGGCAAGGGCCTGCGCCAGAAAACGCGCGAAACCGTCTCGGCGCTCGCCCGTCTAGATATGCCCGGCGAGATCAAATCGCTCAACGTTTCGAATGCGGCAGCCATCGCCCTTTATGCAACGCAGCAATTTCTGGGCAAAGCGTCGTCCTGACGCTTCGCCTTCCTTGCGAAATCGCAAAGCGCAACGCATGCTGCGCCTTTGTCATTCGCACGGAGCAAATCTCAACATGACCGACCAGACGATCAAACCGACCGGCGAGCTGACGCTCAGAACGCTCGCCATGCCGGCCGACGCCAATCCGGCCGGCGATATTTTCGGCGGCTGGGTCATGTCGCAGATGGACTTGGCGAGCGGCATCCGTGCAGCGGAGCGTTCCCGCTGTCGCGTGGTCACCGCGGCGGTCAAGGAAATGGCCTTCGAGTTGCCGGTGAAGATCGGCGATACGCTGTCCATCTATACCGACATCGCCCGCGTTGGCCGCACCTCCATCACGCTGACGGTGGAAGCCTGGGCGCAGCGGTCGCGTTATGACAAGCTGGAAAAAGTCACCGCCGGAACCTTCATCATGGTGGCGATGGACGAAACCGGACAACCCACGCCCATTCCGGCAGCGGAATAAGCGTGCTGCGGCGCTGGGCTCCAGCGCCGCTCTCCATCTAAGCGGCATATATAACAAGCAGCATCGGCATCCCACGCCTTGCCCGGGATCGTTGTTGCCCTTCCCAGCCCGTCATTGTGTCGCGGTGACATTTCGCTGCAAATATGACATTCCGATTGCATGGGATTCATTCGCAGGATCATGCAGGACAGAAGTTCGGCTGGCGCCATCGCCATGCTGGCGGTTCTGCTTTTCCTTTTGCAGGGTCTCGCCAACGGCCTGACCAGCGGCAATATGGCGATGGCCGCGCTGGCGGCGGATGAGATCATCTGTTCCAGCCATATGCCGGAAGGCGGCTCCAGCAAACAGAACCCGGCCGGCAAGATCGCCGATGACTGTTGCGGCACGCTCTGCCGTCTGGCTTCGGCCACCGCCGCCGCTCTTCCGGTCATTCCCATCGAGCGCGCGGACAATATTCTCCCCGCGGTCGAAGTCGCCTTCCTGAACGTCGACGCGGTATTGCCGCCATCGCCGCCCAATCTGGAATCGCGCCCACGCGCACCTCCCTCCGCTCCGCAGCGCTAGAACACTGTCCGGCCTGCCGGAAAATAATTCTCTTGCGGAGACATTCATGTCCGTTACGACCTCTTTCGAGGGCGAGCGTGCGCCTGCGCATTCCTCGTCCGCAAATCTTTACCGCGCCGTATGGCGCTGGCATTTCTACGCCGGTCTGCTCGTCCTGCCCTTCATGATATCGCTCGCCGTCACCGGTGCACTTTATCTCTTCCGGGACGAGTTCGATAATCTCATCCATTCAGACCTGAAGCGGATCGAGGTGGTGCAAAATGCGCCGAAAGCGCTGCCTTCCGAGATCGTGAGTGCAGCACTTGCGGCCGTTCCCGGCACAGCCGTCAAATATACCACATCCGCCGATCCGGGCGCGTCGACGGAAATCACCGTCAATACGGCGGATGGAAAGCAGGCCGTCTACGTCAATCCCTACACTGCTGAGGTTGCGGGCTCCCTGCCGGATCGCGGCACCGTCATGTGGACGATCCGCTATCTCCACAGCCTGAAATATTTCGGTACCTATGCCCGCTATCTGATCGAGATCGCTGCCGGCTGGTCAATCCTTCTTGTCGCCACCGGCATCTATCTCTGGTGGCCGCGAAAGCAGACCGGCGGTGTCGTGACCGTGCGCGGCACGCCGAAAAAGCGGGTGTTCTGGCGCGATACCCATGCCGTCACCGGCATTTTCGTCGGTTTTTTCATCGTTTTCCTTGCCGTCACCGGCATGCCCTGGTCGGGCGTGTGGGGTGCGAAGGTCAATGAATGGGCGAATGGCAGCAACTTCGGATATCCGGCGGGCATTCGCACCGATGTTCCGATGTCGGGCGAACATCTCGATCACGTGGCGAAGACAAGCTGGTCGCTGGAGCAGGCGAAAATACCGGAATCCACCCATTCCGCCGAAGGCCAGCCAATCGGGATCGACGAGGCGATAGCGCGTTTCGACGCGCTCGGTCTTGCCGCCGGTTACGCTGTCTCCCTGCCGGGCAAACCGACGGGCGTTTATAGCGGCTCCGTCTATCCCGACGATCTGGCGCAGCAACGTGTCGTCCATCTCGATCAATATAGCGGTAAAACGCTGATCGATATGAGCTACGCCGACTACGGCCCGCTCGGCAAGGCGCTGGAATGGGGCATCAACGTACATCTGGGCCAGCAATATGGCCTCGCCAACCAGATCGTGCTTCTGGCCGCCTGTATCGGCATCGTGCTGCTTGCCGTATCCGCCGGCATCATGTGGTGGAAACGCCGCCCGAAAGGGTCGCTCGGCGTGCCACCCCTGCCGCAGGAAAAACGCGTCCTGCACGGCCTGCTCGTCATGCTGGCCATCGGCGGCATCATTTTCCCGCTGGTGGGCGCGAGCCTGCTGGCCATGCTCGCGCTGGATTTGATCGTACAGTCGCGCCAGAAACGACGCGCGATCTGAAAATGAAAACAGCCGGGCGAAAATCCCGGCTGTTCCCCTGTTATCGGCAATGCGACGGCAACGGCCCTCAGAACATTGTATTATTGTTCGCCGCCTTTTCCGGCACCTCCTGGATCACGTCCCAGTGCTCGGTGATCTTGCCATCGGTGACACGGAAGATATCGACGATGGCCCTGCCGCGATCACCTTCATTTTCCGTCGAATGGATGTGCAGATAGACCAGATCGCCATCCGTGGCGCTGCGAACGATCCGCGCTTTCGACTGCGGATTCTCCTTGAAGAAGCCGGTAAAATAATTAACGAACGGCGCCTTGCCGTCCGGCACCATCGGGTTGTGCTGCTTGTAGCTGTCGACGAGGACGGCGGCGCCCTTCGCCACATCATGCTTGTTGAAGACCGTATCGTAGAACTCGATCACCAGTTTGCGGTTGGCTTCTTCCTGCGCGAAGTCCCGTGCTGCGGTTTGCGCCAGAACGGGTGCCGCCATCAAGGCGGGCACGAGGGCGAAAGCGGCGATGGCAAGACGGCGTGTTACGAAATTCATGGGTGATACCTCTCAATAACCGACGGTGAAACGCTGGCGGGAATGCTGCGGCTTCTCGATTTCATCGACAAGCGCGATGGCATAATCTTCGAAGGAAATGCGGCTGCCTTCGTCATTGCTGAGGAGATTATCCTTGCCGATGCGGAATTTGCCGGTTCTTTCGCCCGGCACGAATTCGGCGGATGGCGACAGAAAGGTCCAGTCGAGCTGTTTTTCCTGTTTCAGAATATCCAGAAACTCCGCACCCTTGGTCGCTTCGGCCTTGTAGGCGGCCGGGAAATCCGGCAGGTCGACCACACGCTGGCCCGGCGCGATTTCAAGGCTGCCGGCGCCGCCGACGACCAGATAGCGCTGAACGCCGGAGGCGCGCACGGCCTCGATCAGCGTTGCCGGATCGCTGGCGGTGAAATGCACCGAACTGATCACGGCATCGTGACCCTTCAGCAGTTCCGAAAGCCCTGCCTGATCGAAAACATCGCCCTTCTTTGCCACCACATTCGGCAGGCTGGCGATCTTTTCAGGATTGCGGGCGATTGCCGTCACCTGATGTCCCCGGTCGGAAAGTTCCTTCAGAATACGGGACCCGGCATTGCCGGAAGCGCCGATGAGCGCGATTTTAGCCATGGCTTCTTTCCTCTTGTCACTATCGTTACCGGTCTAGATTATAGACCGCAAAGAAGAGCTATGGTATCGCAGCCATAGCCGCAAGAAGTCAGCGGCGGCTGATCTGGTCACATGGCGATGACCTGCAAGGGTAAAAAGGGCAAGGGGTAAGGACATGGCGGATACGCAGACGAAAGAGGTTTTTGCCTTCGACCAGCCCTGCCCCATCCGCGACGTGCTGGACCGTATCGGCGATCAATGGAGCCTTTTGGTTCTGGAAGCCCTGCAGGGCGGCGTGCTGCGCTTCAACGAGCTGAACCGCAGGATCGACGATATTTCCAAGCAGATGTTGTCCCGCACCCTGAAACGGCTGGAAGAGGATGGCTTCATCCGCCGCACGCTTTATGCCGAGGTGCCGCCGCGCGTGGAATATGAGCTGACCAATCTCGGCCGCTCGTTTCTGGTGCCGATGCAATTGCTGGTGCAATGGGCTGACGAGAACCACGTTCGCATCTGCAAGGCCCGCCTGCAATATTCCGAAAACGACAATCGCGGCTGACCCGGAAGCAGACCGCGTCTAACCCAGCCGGTAAACCTTGCAGACCAGCCCCGCCGGCTGGCGATAGGTCGTAAATCCCATGGCGTCGTAATAGCTTTGTCCGAGCATGTTGTCCGCGCCGATGCTGGCATCGATATTTTTAAGGCCACGCGCCTCCGCCGCCCTGTGCGTTGCCGCGAAGAGGGCGGATCCCACACCTCTTCGTGCCGCCTGCGGGCTGACATGGGTGCCGATGATGCCCCAGCCTTCCGCCACGCCATAGGGATTGTCCGCGCGCGCATAACGCAGCGACTGGAAGCCCAGGATACGCCCGTCGTCGTCCTCGGCGACCGAGCATTCGATACGGTCGGCGTGCTGGATGTAATTCTCCAGCACCGCCGTAATCTCCGTCGGCGCTTTTCGGAGGCCGGCCGAGAATATCTCGTTCTGAACCGCCGCCATACCCGTTGCATCGTCAACTGTCGCAGGCCGTATTTTCATCGATACATCACCTCATATCCGTTGCGACTGGTTCCGGGCCGGCAAGCGCCGGGGTATTTTTTCCTTTTCAGGAGCGGAAAATGAAGGACGCACCGAAAGCGATCAGCGCGAAACCGATCACGTGATTGATGGTGATGCTTTCCTTCAGCCAGAAGATCGAAAACAGCGCGAAGACCGCGAGCGTGATGACTTCCTGGATGGTTTTGAGCTGCGCGGTCGAATAGACCTCCGAACCGATGCGGTTGGCGGGAACGGCAAGCACATATTCGAAGAAGGCGATGCCCCAGCTGGCGACAATCGCCAGGAAGAGCGCGCTGCCCTTGTGCTTGAGATGGCCGTACCAGGCGAAGGTCATGAAAACATTGGAGGCGATAAGCATCAGGACAGGCCAGATATGGGCAGGGCTGATTGAGAACGGCATGATGGGTCCTGGAAAAAAAGGAGGGATGTCATGAAATGCGGCAGGAGAAGGCAGTCTGAAGGGAACCCTCATCCCGCCCGTATGGATTTGCTCTAGCGCATCCGCCAGAAAACCGGAATCGATTTTCTGCGGATTTTAGCAAAGCTGTCGTCAGCCGCTACGCAACGCATCCGGCCGAATTTTGTTCCGCACGCTTCGTTTCCTTTTTGTACTCATTTTTTCACCGCATCCCCTTCCCTTTATGCGTGACTCCCTCCATATTTCGCCTATGGCCAGATCACCGAAAAACTCCACCTCCTCGCCCTCGGGCTTCGAGGAAGCTCCGCAATCGTCCTTCGAAGGCGCGCCGCTCAGCGGCAGCGTCGCCGATTGGGTGAAGCAGCTCGAGGCGGAAGCGGAGGCGTCCTCCGTGGAAACCCAGCGCGAAATCGCCTCGAAGGCGGGCAAGCACCGCAAGAAGATCGAGATCGAAGCGCGCAAGGAGGCCCAGAAAGCCCCCCCGAAGACGGCCAAGAACACCACGGCCTCCAAGACCGCACGCGGCGTTTCCATCGGCGCATCGAGCGATCCGAAAACCCGCGCCGCCGCCGGTCTCAATCCGGTCGCCGGCATGGACGTATCGCTGGAGGATGCCGCCAACCTCGCGCCGGGCGCCGTCACCGCCACTGTGGACGCGCTGTCGAAACTGATCGAGAGCGGCAATCCGCTGTTCAAGGACGGCAAGCTCTGGACGCCGCACCGGCCCGCCCGCCCGCCAAAATCCGAAGGCGGCGTCGCCATCCGCATGGCTTCGGACTACAAGCCCGCCGGCGACCAGCCGACGGCCATCAACGACCTTGTGGAAGGCATCAATTCCGGCGAACGCAGCCAGGTGCTGCTCGGCGTCACCGGCTCGGGCAAGACCTTCACCATGGCCAAGGTGATCGAGGCAACGCAGCGCCCGGCTGTCATCCTCGCCCCCAACAAGACGCTGGCCGCGCAGCTCTATTCGGAGTTCAAGAACTTCTTCCCCGACAATGCGGTGGAATATTTCGTCTCCTACTACGATTATTATCAGCCGGAAGCCTATGTGCCGCGCTCCGACACCTTCATCGAGAAGGAATCCTCGATCAACGAACAGATCGACCGGATGCGCCACTCCGCCACCCGCTCGCTGCTGGAACGCGACGACTGCATCATCGTCGCCTCGGTTTCCTGCATCTACGGTATCGGTTCGGTCGAGACCTATACGGCCATGACCTTCCAGATGCAGGTGGGTGACCGGCTGGACCAGCGCCAGCTTCTGGCCGACCTCGTGGCCCAGCAATACAAACGCCGCGACATGGATTTCCAGCGCGGCTCGTTCCGCGTGCGCGGCGATACCATCGAAATCTTCCCCGCCCACCTTGAAGATGCCGCCTGGCGCATATCGATGTTCGGCGACGAGATCGATTCCATCACCGAATTCGACCCCTTGACGGGCCAGAAGACCGGCGACCTGCAATCGGTCAAAATTTACGCCAATTCGCACTATGTGACCCCACGCCCGACGCTGAACGGCGCGATCAAGTCGATCAAGGAAGAGCTGAAGGGCCGCCTCGCCGAGCTGGAAAAGGCCGGGCGTCTGCTGGAAGCCCAGCGGCTGGAGCAGCGTACCCGCTACGATATCGAGATGCTGGAAGCGACCGGCTCCTGCGCCGGCATCGAGAACTATTCGCGTTATCTCACCGGCCGCAATCCCGGCGAACCGCCGCCCACTTTGTTCGAATATATTCCTGATAACGCGCTGCTGTTCATCGACGAAAGCCACGTCTCCGTCAGCCAGATCGGCGGCATGTATCGCGGCGACTTCAGGCGCAAGGCGACGCTGGCCGAATACGGCTTCCGCCTGCCCTCCTGCATGGACAACCGGCCGCTGCGCTTCGAGGAATGGGATGCGATGCGCCCGCTCACCGTCGCGGTTTCGGCAACCCCCGGCTCATGGGAGATGGAACAGTCCGGCGGCGTCTTCGCCGAACAGGTCATCCGCCCGACCGGCCTCATCGATCCGCCGGTGGAAGTGCGCTCCGCCCGCAGCCAGGTCGACGATGTTCTCGGCGAAATCCGCGAAACCGCCGCCAAGGGCTATCGCACGCTCTGCACCGTGCTGACCAAACGCATGGCCGAGGACCTGACCGAATATCTGCATGAACAGGGCGTCCGCGTCCGTTACATGCACTCGGATATCGACACGCTGGAGCGCATCGAGATCATCCGCGACCTGCGCCTCGGTGCCTTCGACGTTCTCGTCGGTATCAACCTCTTGCGCGAGGGTCTCGATATTCCCGAATGCGGTTTCGTCGCCATCCTCGACGCCGACAAGGAAGGTTTCCTGCGTTCGGAAACCTCGCTGATCCAGACCATCGGCCGCGCCGCCCGTAACGTCGACGGCAAGGTCATCCTTTATGCCGACAATATCACCGGCTCGATGAAGCGGGCGATGGAGGAAACCTCCCGCCGCCGCGAAAAGCAGATGGCCTATAATGCCGAACACGGCATTACGCCGGAATCGGTCAAGGCGAAGATTTCGGACATTCTTGATTCTGTTTATGAGCGCGATCACGTAAGGGCCGATATTTCTGGCGTTTCCGGCAAGGGCTTCGCCGATGGCGGCCATCTGGTCGGCAACAATCTTCAGGCCCATCTCAACGCGCTGGAAAAATCCATGCGCGACGCCGCCGCCGATCTCGACTTCGAAAAAGCCGCCCGCCTGCGCGACGAAATCAAACGCCTCAAGGCCGCCGAGCTGGCGACCATGGACGACCCTATGGCCAAGGAAGAGGCCCGCGCCATCGAAGGCGGCGGAAAAAACAACAGACGCAGCCACTTGTCGATCTCCCCACCGGAGGGCGAGACATCCGGCGGGACGGAGACGGACGCCGCAGCGAACGAAAGCGGCAAATCCCTCTTCGCCAAACCCTCGCTGGATGAAATGGGCCCCGGCTCGGATGCGGGAAAACCGCTGTTCCGCAGGAACACGCTGGACGAGATGACGGTGGGCAGGACCGAAAAACCCGTGCGCGGCGCGGTGCCCGACAAGCCCGAGACCGAGCCCGGCAAACGGTTCTCACCGTTGCTGGAAGGCCAGCCAGAGCGTGCCACCGATGATCCGCGGCCGCTGGTGCGTGGCAAGATCGGCGCGGGTTCCTATGAGGATGCCGGTGAGCAGAAGCGCAAGAGCCGAACCAAGGGCAAGACGGGCCGGCCGGGGCGCTAACGCACGCATCGGCGATCTTCGACGTCAGGCATGTCTATTGCGAAAAACATGACCGGAGCACCCGCGCGCTCCGGCAACTGCGATCAGCTTTCGCACTGCCTGATCCGCGCTGCGACCTGGCCCGCCAAACGCGACGTATGAAGAAGCAATAAAATGCTACTCTTTAGGCAAAGAAGTCTTGCATTGCGTCAGCAACTCATTGAATCGCTAGCTCTAGTCTTGACCTAAAACTTTCAATTAGACGCTCTGCGTCATATTCAACGCCACCGCCGCCCGGATCAGCGCCGCCAGCGCCTCCTCATCCACGATATCCCCCTCGTGAAAATCAATCGCCCGCCGCATATTGCCCTCGAGGCTCGAATTGAACAGCCCCGCCGGGTCCTCCAGCGAGGCACCCTTGGCGAATGTCATCTTCACCGCGCTCTTGTAGGTTTCGCCGGTGCAGAGGATGCCCGCGTGCGACCAAACCGGCACGCCACGCCATTTCACCTCTTCCACCACCTCCGGATCGGCCTTCCTGATCACCGCGCGAATATGCGCGAGCGTCTCACCGCGCCAGTCGCCGAGCTCCGCGATCTTCCGGTCGATGAAGTCCGATGGTGCGGTCTCCTCCGCATCTTTCCCCACCGTGTTTTTCGCCATGACATCCTCCCGATTTCGATGCACGCCTGTTCCTTTTTTCAGCATAGACGAAATTTTCCTGTCCTCCCATGAGGAACCAAATCCGCCTCCCGTCGTTTCCTCCCCGAACGCAACGTTCAGCATACAAAGGGAAGAAACATCATGAAAATCAAGGTCATCGCTCTCGCTGCCGCAGCAGCGCTCTCCTCTTCCGTGGCTTTTGCCCAGACGGCCACCACGGCTCCTGCTGCCGGCGCGGACGCCACTTTGTCCGGCCCAGGCATTACCATGGGCACCAAGGCCAGCGGCCCGCTGAAGTTCGTCAATGTCCAGAAGACCGACCTCACTGCGTCCCAGCTCGATGGCATGGACATCTATAACGCGCAGAACGAAAACATCGGCGAAATCGAAGATGTCGTCATCGGCGACGGCAAGTCGGTGATCGGCCTTGTGGCCAGCGTCGGCGGTTTCCTCGGCATCGACAAGAGCTATGTGGTGCTCGACCCGGCTTCCGTCGCGGTCCACAACGACAACGGCACCTGGAAGGCCTATGTCGACACCACCAAGGAAGCGCTTCAGAATGCTCCGAAGCTCGATTACGACAAGCTGGACGACTGATTACCCCTGCAGTCCACAAGCTTGTCCCCCCGCGCCCTGTCGCGGGGGTTTTCATGGGTGGCACCCTATCGGAAAACCCGGCACTCGCAGCCGGAGGGCCCTTGCCTGACGGCGCGGCTCTCGCCTATCTTCGGCGCGCAAATCACCAAGGATCGCTGCGTGCCCGCCAATAGCCTCTTTTCCTTTGCCATCAGCACCGTCATCACGCTCGGCACCCTGCCGCTGTCAGCGCAGGCGGCCGACTGGAAACCGGCCGAGCAGATAAAAACCTATGCTATCAGCGGCAATACGGGCGGTGCGCTTTATCAATCGATCGGCGAGCGCGGTCCAACCGCCGGCGTGCAGGCCATTGCCCACACCACCTTCAAGCTGACATGGCGGCGGGATTACCGTCCGCAGCCGGATGGCGCCTGCGTGCTGGCCACCGCAAGGCCCAATCTCACCATCATCTACACCTGGCCGAAAGCGCCCGCCAATCTGCCGCCCGCCGTCGCCGCCAGCTGGAGAACCTTCATTTCCGGCGTGGAAACCCACGAACGCGTCCATGGTGACCATATTCTCGACATGGTGAAAAAGATCGAAGCCTTCAGCATCGGGCTGAGGGCGGAGAACGATGCCAAATGCCAGAAGGTGCGCGCCGTTCTGCAACAGCGGCTGGGTGAGCTTTCCAACGAGCAGCGCCAGCGCGGCCGCGATTTCGACCGGGAAGAGCTTTCCCCCGGCGGGCGGGTGCATCAGCTCATCCTCGCCCTCGTCAACGGCCCCTGAACAGCCGCCTATTCCGCCGCCTCGCCTTTCAGCAAGGGCTCGGCCAGCGTCACGCTTTCCAGCTCGTAGGAATAACCTTCGAGCATCGTATAAGCCTGTTCGATTGCCTCGATCTGGGCTTCGGCATTACGGATGGCTTCGGCGATGGACTGGCTGCGGGCGCGCAGCATCGAACTCAGCACATCGGTTTCCGGCTTGCGACCGAGGCGGTCCATATGTTTGCGAACCCGGGTGCGGTGCCGTTCCAGCTCGAGAATATGGAAACGGCTTTTCAGAATATCGTCAGTCAGCTTGCGGCGCATGGCGGCCACGGGGTCGAAACTGCCGGGTTCGCGTTCGTCCAGAATGAATTCATTCACCAGCGTTTCCAGCATCAGTAGGCCCTTGAGGTCCTTGGCGTCGGCAAGCTGCGGATCATAGCCGGTATCGTCGAACACCTTGCGGCGCACCGGATCCTTCAGAAGCTCATAGGCGGTTTGCAGGCGCGCGAACTGCTCGGCATCTCCACCGCTGTCGGGATGGGCAGCCTTGGCCACCTTGCGGTAAGCCGACTTGATCGCCGCCTCGTCGGCATCGCGCTCCACGCCAAGCAAAACATAGGGATCAATCACAAAAACACCTTCAAACGCAAACTGTTACCCGCATGCCCAACACCGCTCCCGTCTGGCACGCGGGCGGATCATAGGCCAATTCCGCCCGGCGCGGCACCCCGCCCCGGCGGTTAAACCGGCAAAGCCCACACAAAGCCTCGCGGCGCGCCGCACCATAACGGGCGGAAAAGCCCTTGGTGCCGAAATTTGTCGGACCCAAGGCGACTATAATGACAGGCGGGACAAAATTGTGGAAAGCGGCGGCAAAACATGCCGCACGGTTTCGCACCGCGCCTGCCGCAACCGGCGGGAAAACACCGCAGGAAGAAGCGTAACCGGCGCGTTTTCAGGGGGTTATGGTGGAAAGACGTCAACGGGTGTAAGCTTGGCCTTTGGATTAGAAGGGAGGATGATCCGATGCCGCAAACGATTACCCAGACCGTCACGGACTATGTCCATGCCATGGCCTATGCGGATGAGAGCCTGATGCGTGACGTTTTCGACCCGCGCGCCAGCATCGTCGGAACCTTCGAAGGCGAAATCGAATGGCTGTCCCTGGAGGACTTTGTCGACCAGATGCGCAAAAGCGAACGCGGCCTCCCCGATCACGATCCCGCTTTTGAAATCATGGGCATCGACAAGGAAGGCGACAGCGCCTCGGTGAAGCTGACGACCCGTTTCGACGGTATGGATTTTTACGAATATCTCTCCCTGCTGGAACGCGACGGCAACTGGTCTATCGTACACAAGCTCTATCACATAAAGCCGTAGGCGATCATCGAAACCGCCACCCCGCATTGTGCGCTTGCGCGTTCCACTCGCAGCCACGGCTCGCGATCCGGTTATTTTGCCGCTGAAGGAGCTAGAACAGGTCGCTGTAGATCGCCGTTATCCAGAGCGCGTTAAAGAAGAGCCAGACAACACCGAGCCACATGATTTTGCGGCTGCTATCGGTTCTCATCGCCACAATCGCAATAAGCAGACCGCCGACTATCCTTGCCAGATACCATGGCCCGAGCTGTTCGAAGTGTTCCCTGCCCTTGATGTAGGTGTCCACCAGATCGAAGACAAACGAGGCCGCAAACAGGGCAAAGAACGCATGTCGCCTGCGCACGAAAAAACTTTCCCGCTCGGACAATTCCTGAATGTGATCGGGATAAAGCAGCGTCGACATCAAAAAGAACAGCGACGTGTAGACCAGAACGAAAATGTAAATCCAGAAATTCCAGTTGTGGATCAGCCGCAGGGCAAACTCCCACCACCAGAAATGGACAGCTCCAAGAAGCAGGACAATCGACCAGACGATCTGCGCGTGCATGCGGTCGGTCTTCTGCGGCTCCTGCAGCCTTCTGGAAAGACCGGACAACACTCTGGTAATGGCCAGGCCGAGGATGAGGCTTACCAATATCCGCAAATGACCATATGCATCCATTGAAAACGCCCGCTGTTGCTCAACTTATCTGCCGAACAATATGCTTAAACCTTGGGGCTTTACAACTCTGGCGGATGCCCCGCCCTTCCCGATCTCGCCTTCTAGTGGGCTAAACCGGCTTCCCGATGCGAGAGTCTCCCGGGCGGGCAGGCCGAAGCCGGTCACTCCAGTTTCATCAGGGCTCAACCACCGGCAACGGCAGACGCAAAGCGTCACCCGTCACACGGTTCATTCAACCGAATAGATTTCAGGATTAAGCGATTGATTTTACTGGTGCCCCCGGCAGGGTTCGAACCCGCGACCCCCTGATTACAAATCAGGTGCTCTACCAACTGAGCTACAAGGGCAAGCCAGTGCCTTGCCAACTATCAGATTCTGACTTGGTGTAAAGTAAAAACTAACGCCGTGGCATCGACAGACCGCTTTTCCACACCGTCGCCGGCCACGCCGTCTACATGATCGCAATTGTAGCAAAAGGCCCGGAAAATAAGCGAAGTATTTACGCAGCACCACTAGAATGGCGATGAAACATAACCATTCCAGTGGGAACAACGCATCATATGCGCGCGAGCATACAGAAAATCCAGCTGACAGGCACGATCATCATCGCCGTAAGCTCCATCCTGCTGGCAACCCTTGCCGCGCTGCCCAGCGTCTATAATTATCTGCGTTATCGCACCAATGCCGCGCAGCTCACCCGCTTTGAAACCGCTCTCCAGTCCGCATGGCTGGTGTCGGCCGAGCGAGGCCCCGCCAATAATCTGATGGGCGCATCCGTGCCGGATGCAGGGCTGACCGAAGGGCTTGCCGCCGCGCGCAAGGCAACGGACGACAAGCTGTCAGAGCTGGAGAAATCCTTCGCCAACGATATCAGAACACAGCCTGAACTGGCGAAGTCGCTTGCTGATACCCGCCAGAAGCTCGAGCAATCGCGAGAGCTGGTCGATCAGGTTGCCGCGCTCCCCCCTGACGCGCGTAACCACGGCGCGATGTCCAACGCGATTTCATCGATGTTCAAGGCGGCGGACAGCGTCAATCTGCTGCGCGGCAGGGCCGCACGCGCCATCATCAAGGTGACGCCCGACGTGGCGATCGACATCGCTATGACGGGCACGGCGGGCGTGATGCGCGACCGCATCGGCCGCCTCGGTTCCTATGTGATCATGAGTCTCAAGGCGAACAGGCAGGAAAAGCTCGGTTATCGCGCCAAGTTCGATACCGAGATGCAGAGCCTCCTGTCGCTGAAAGCATCGCTGACCAATTATACCGCCGCCTATCTCTCGACGCCGCGACTGGACGGCGCATTGCGCGATCTTGAAACCCAATATTTCGGTCAGGCCTTGCGTTACGCGCAGAACACGATCGTGATGGCGGTGCCATCCGCCCAGCCAAGCGCACTTGAATTCTCCAGAAACTATATTGCCGGCATGCGGTCGTCCGACACCCTGCGCGACCTTATTCTGTCCGAAACGCGCGCGCGGATCGAAAAGAAAAAGCAGGAGGCCCTGATCTATGGCGGAACCTCGCTCTTTCTCGCCGGCATCGCGGTTCTGGTGCTGTTGCGGCTGACATCCGTTTACAAAACCGCGCTGTTCCGGCCCATGCAATCCGTCCAGGCGCAGATCGCCGCCATCGCCGGCGGTGATCTTTCCGAGGGTAATCATGAGGACAGGGTTGCTCCGGAAGTGAAGAAGATGTTCGAGGAACTGGATTTCCTGCGCGAACAGCTTCGTCAGAAGGGCGAAATGGAAAACCAGCAGCGTGCGCTGGCCGAGCAGCTGCGCACCCTTTCCGAAACCGATGCGCTGACGGGCGTCTTCAACCGCCGCGCACTCGAAAAGGCGGTTCGCTCCATATTGACGGGCGAGGAGCAATGTCAGTCGCTCGGCGTGATGATTGTCGATATCGACCATTTCAAATCGATCAACGACCGTTACGGCCATGCCATGGGTGACATCGCGCTTCAGAAGACCGCGGGCCTGCTGCGCAGCGCATTGCGCAAGGACGACATTCTTGCCCGGTATGGCGGTGAGGAATTCGTCGTCGTGCTGCAGGATGTCAGCCACGCCACGGCGACGGCCACGGCCGACCGCCTTCGCCGCCTGATCGAAGCCCAGACCATCGACGAGCAAAGCAGCCTGTCGCTGACGGCAAGTTTCGGCGTGGTCTGGCAGGAAGCGCGTGCAATCAACAGCTGGGACGAATTGATCGCCATCGCCGACGACCGGCTTTACGAAGCCAAGCGTGCGGGCCGCAACCGGGTCTGGGCAACCTATTTCCCGAAGGTCGCGAACGGCTAAGAACATCGCCGGCGGCGGACTTCGCCTCGACTAGATCAAATCCAGCGTCATGACCACGGGGCAATGATCGGAAGCCTTGGGGCGATCCCAGCCGGTGCGGGGATAACGTTCGACCTCCTGCCCCGGCGGGAATATCGTCCGGAAAGGTTGCCCATTGCGAATGATTTCGGGAACATGCGTGGCGTTCGTCTCCGCCAGACGCGGGGACAGCCAGATATAGTCGAGCTGGCACAGATGCTGCTCCTGCGGCCCGCGTGAGTGGTAAAGCGTCCAGCGATCCATGGCGTCACGGCGCATCATCGGATTGACCACGAAACCATCGGCCGAGAGGATATCGAGCGCGCTGCGCTCCTCCTCGACCGGCGTGAAGCTGTAGCCGCTGCGCCTGTCACCGGAAATCGCGACACGCTCCTGATAATCGTTCAGATCGCCGCAGATCGCGAAATTCTTGTTGCGGGTATTGCCCACACCCCAGCGGTTTTCAATGATACGGCGCACGGCCATGGCCTCCGCCTCGCGGATCGGCATGGTGGCGATGCGAGCGTCGACCGCATCACGGGCATTGGTCATGGATTTGAAATGCGTGACATAAAGCGTCAGCGGCTTGCCGCCGATCCGGAGGTCGATTTCCAGGCAATCCCGTTTGAAAATCTTGTCGTCGATCTGGTTTGTGGCGGCAAGCGCGGGATCGAAGAGATCGAGATTGCGATAGGTCAACGCCGCATGGCTCTTGATATCCACCACCTCGATCCTGTCGCCGTCCCG
Source organism: Agrobacterium sp. 22-226-1 (assembly GCF_053522345.1). Taxonomy (NCBI): domain Bacteria; kingdom Pseudomonadati; phylum Pseudomonadota; class Alphaproteobacteria; order Hyphomicrobiales; family Rhizobiaceae; genus Agrobacterium; species Agrobacterium sp. 22-226-1. The sequence goes on along the minus strand of NZ_JBNWCP010000004.1, from coordinate 200,697 downwards.
CGTCTCCTCGCGCATGACGACGGCGACATCGATGCCGCGGCTGTCATTGCCCTCGACCAGATATTTCTGCAGGTAGCCATTGCCGACCATGCGATAGAGATAGCCATATTCGAAGGCCTGCAGCGCGGCCATGTTGTCCACTTCCTGCAGGCAGAGAATATCGGCATCCGCATCGGCGATGGCGAGTGCCGAAAGCTGGCGCGTGTCGTCGGTGGAAGAGACCATCCGCGCGCTTTCCAGCGCCTGATAGGTCGCCTCGTCCCTGATATCGAAAAGCTGGATCGCCCTGTCGCGCCGCGTCTGGTTGCGAAAGCCGGTGAAATCGAAACGGGTGAGGAGATTTTCGATATTGAAGGTGGCAAGCCGAAGCGACATGAATCAATCCTATTGCTACAGGGAAAGCTTAGCCGGTGTCGCGCCGCCTCGCCAGTAGCTAGGGCCACGTCCTTCACCCTCCCTCATTCCTGTGCTCGTCACAGGAATCCAGTCAGCCCAAGTCTTTGGGCTGAAAGGACTCTTTTCGCCGCGCAGACGCGCGTCAGCTGGATCCCTGTGACAAGCACAGGGATGAGGGAAGTAGAATTATCGCACTAAAGCCGCCACGCCGCGCGAATGGCCACCGGCAGACGATCTCCGACTGCCACCGCGTCGCGCGAATACGCCCTCAGCGCCTGCCCATCCGGCAGGTCGAGACGCAGGGCATAACGCTCGCCCTCATAAAGAACCGAGGTGACGGTGCAGGTAATACCCTCCGCATCCCGCACCACATCCTGCGGCCGCACGAGAATATCAGCCTGCGGCAACTGCCTGCCGATCTCCATTGCTGCCCGAAGTTCTGCCCAATCAAGGTCGCGCGAAGTCCCTTCCGGCGCGGGCAAAGTCAAGATCGCCCCCTGCCCCACCAGCGAGCCGACCAGCCTGCCTTCGGGCCGCGCATAAAGCTCCGCCGGTCGCGCGACCTGCAGCAGCTTGCCCTGCGACATCACGGCGACATCGGTTGCCAGCGCCATGGCTTCCGCCTGATCGTGGGTGACATAGATCATCGTCGCGCCGGAGCGGATGTGAAACTCGCGGAATGTCTCCTCCATCTCCTGCCTGAGATGCCGGTCGAGATTGGCGAGCGGCTCGTCGAGCAGCACCACGTCAGGCTCGGTAACGAGGCAGCGGGCAAGCGCCACGCGCTGCCGCTGGCCACCGGACAATTCAGCGGGACGGCGATCGGCGAAGCTCTCGAGGCGGACGGCGGCCAGCGCCTGGCGCACCTTGTCGCGATATTTCTCACCCGAAATACCGCGCACCTTCAGGGGATAACCGGCATTGTCGGCAACCGACATATGCGGCCACAGTGCATAGGACTGGAACACCATCGCCATGTTGCGCCGCTCCGGCGGCACCATGCTGCCGGCATCGGCAAGCACCCGCTCACCGAGCAGGATGGAACCGTCGGTCGGCTGTTCGAAACCGGCGATCATGCGCAGCACCGTCGTCTTACCGCAGCCGGAAGGCCCGAGCAGAGCGAGAAAACCGCCGCCACGCACCGTGAGCGACACATCGTCCACGGCTGGTTTCGAACCGGCACCAAAACTCTTCGCCAGGCGGTTGAGGATCAGTTTCGCCAAGGGACCACTCCTTTCGGCAGATAGCGCCCCAGAATTTCCAGCAGAGCCATGAGGAAAATCACCATGATGACGACAAGCACCGAGAGTGCCGAGGCAAGATCGAAGCTGCCGCTGTCATCGAGATTGTAAATGAGCACGCCGAGCGTTTGGGTGCCGGCGGACCACAGCAGCGCCGAGACCGTCAGCTCGTTGCAGGCGATCAGGAAAACGAGAATGACCGATGCCCCCGCCGCAGGCCCGACCAGCGGCAGGATGATATCCTTCAGCCGCCGCCAGAAACCGGCGCCGGAGAGCCTTGCTGCCTCTTCCAGCGACGGATCGAATTGCAGGAAGGCGCTGACCATGGGTTTGAGGCTGACGGCGAAGAAGGAGGAGAAATAGGCAAGCAGAATGATCCAGATCGTGCCGTAAAGCGTGATGCCGACAAGCGGAATGGGAGCCGCGAAAAGCAGCACGAAGGAGACGGATATCACCACCCCCGGCAGCGCATAGGGAATATCCACCAGCGCCGAGAGCAGGAACATGAAGCGGCTCTTGCCGCGCACCAGAAAATAGGCCGTCAGCACCGTCACCGCCAGCAGGCAAAGCGAGGTGGCCGTCGCCAGAAACAGCGAATTGCGGAAGGCGGTACGCGTCACGCTCTGCCGATAGAGCAATTCCTCATAGGCATGCAGCGTCGCGGTCTTGAGGCTGAGCGGAACGCCATAGGCGGGCGCGAGCGAGCTTGCCACCAGCGCCGTCAGCGGCGCCACCAGCATGAAGAACAGCACGAGCCACAGGGCAAGATCCGCCACCACTCGCCATAGCCCAAGCCGGAATGTCGCCGCCTTGCCTGAAAGACCGATGATGCGATAGTCCCTGCCTTTCATCGCCCGTTCCTGAAGCGCAAGCCCGGCGACGGAGATGATGGCGATCATGGTGGAGAGGATGGCGATATCGCCGAATGTGCTGGTGCCGAAACTGGCAAAACGGCTGTAGATCAGCGTCGGCAGGGTGAAGATCGAGGCGGGGATGCCGAGGATCGCCGGAATGCCGAAATTGCCCACACTGGAGACGAAGGAGATCGCCGCCCCGGCGATCAATCCCGGCGTCGACAGCGGCAGGATGATATCGAACAGCACGCGGCGCGGCGACGCGCCGGAGAGCTTGGCGGCCTCGATGCCGTCCTGCGGCAAGGCGAGCAGACCGGCCCGCAGCGACAGATAGACGAGCGGCGCGTGCTGCACACCGAGCAGAAGCGCGATGCCCGCAATCGAATAAAGCGGCTGCGGCGATCCCATCGGCGGTGCAAGGCCGATGGCCTTCAACAGCGTGCTAGAGGGACCGGTCATGCCGATCCACGACAGCGCCGTCACCTGCGGCGGGATCATCATCGGCAGCATGAACATGAAACTCAGGATCGACTTGCCGCGAATGTCGCAAAGCGTCAGCGAAAGCGCGAAGGCGCCGCCAATCGCCAGCGAGATCAGCATGCCGAAAAACGAGGTGGAGAGCGTGTTCAGCGCCGCATCCCAAAGGGCCGGATCGGCGAGAAGCCGCCATATGTCACCGTTAAGTGACGAAATGATACCAGTATAGGCGAGCCGCCCGAGCGGCAGGGCGCTGAGCGCAAAAACAACGCTGACCACAAAAGGAAACAGCCAGCGCGGCTGGCTGCTTCCATAGGCATTGGAACGGGACATGCCGCTATATCAGCCCTTGGAGCCGAAAATATCGGAGAAGGTCTTCAGGTCCTGTTCGGAATTCTTCAGCGCATCGGCAGCGTTGAGCGGCAGAACCTTGATCTTGTCGCGGGCCGGGAAACCTTCCGGCATGCCGACATCGGCGCGAACCGGGATATAACCGAGCTTGACGAAGCCCTGCTGGCCTTTTTCGGACAGCACGTAGTCGACGAACTTCTTCGCCGCTTCCTCATGCTTGGTGCCCTTGATGATCGCGACCGGCTCGGTGACGGCCGAAACGCCCTCTTCCGGGAAGACGAACTCAACCGGCGCGCCCTTGGCCTTCTCGCGGATCGGCATGTAATCGACAACCACACCATAGGCCTTTTCGCCCGATGCGACGGACTTCAGAACCGCGCCGTTGCCACCGCCGGCAATGGCTTCATTGGCCTTCAGCTGCTTGTAATAATCCCAGCCGAGGCCGTTTGCGGCGGCAAGCGTCTGCGCGTGGATCAACGCTGCACCGGACGTCAGCGGGCTCGGCATGGTCACCAGACCCTTGGCTTCGGCCTTGGTCAGATCCTTCCAGCTCGTCGGCTTCATCGCGGCGGCGGTGTTATACATGATGCCTGTCGTGATGAGCTTGGTGGAGTAATAATAGCCGTCTGCATCGTAGAGCGAGGCGTCGATATTCTTGGCTTCCGCAGACTTGTGGGCGAGAAGCTGGCCAGCCTGCTTCATGCGCTCCAGCGTCACCGTGTCGGCGATCAGCAGCACGTCGGCAACCGGATTGCCGGCATTGATCTCGGCCATCAGCTTGGCCATGATCTTCGGCGTTCCGTCACGCACCCATTCAACCTCGAGACCGGGATTGGCGGCCTTGAAACCATCAACGGTCGCCTGCGCGTCCTCGTTGGGCTGGCTGGTGTAAAGCACCAGATCGGCAGCATTGGCGGCGGTGGCGATGAAGCCGAGCGACACGATGGCGGTGAAAGCGGAGAGCAGCGTTTTCATGGGTCCAGTCCCTGTTGTTTGGTGGGACCGCTAAAACATGATTGCATAACATGTATGTGACAGGCAGGATTTTTGGGGTGGATCTACTAGGGGTCAGCGGGATTGAGGGGAACAACGCCCCTTAGCGCTTGCGGCTCACCCCCCTCTGCCCTGCCGGCATCTCCCCCTCAAGGGGGGAGATTGGTAAGAGGCGCTACCGCCACTTCATTCGCAAACGTTGAGATGGGGGAGACCTTTCCACAGGTCGATCTCCCCCCTTGAGGGGGAGATGTCCGGCAGGACAGAGGGGGGTGAAGCCACAACCTCCGTCGTTGCCGCGCGCCCTCAAATCGCCGGCAGCGCCTCACCCGTTTCCGCCTGCGCCGTCGCGATCAACCGGCCAAGCCGCTTCATGCCTTCCTCGATCATCGCCTCGTTGGCGCAGGAGAAGCTGATGCGCAGCGTATTCGTGCCGGAGCCATCCGCGAAGAAAGCGCGGCCGGGAACGAAGGCGACCTTTTCCGTGGCGATGGATTTCGCCAGCAGAGCCGCGCCATCCATACCCTCAGGCAACGTCACCCAGATGAACATGCCGCCTTCCGGCTTCGTCCAGCGCGTGCCCTTCGGCATATATTTGTCGAGCGCGGCCAGCATCGCGTCACGGCGGGCGCTATACGCTGCCTTGATCTTGGCGACCTGTTTGTCGAAGCCGCGCGAGGCGACACGTTCGATGGCGATCTGGTTGATGGTCGAGGAATGCAGGTCGGCGGCCTGCTTCATCAGCACCAGCTTGCGGATAACAGGCGCAGACGCGACGATGTAGCCGACGCGAAGGCCGGGTGCGAGCGTCTTGGAGAAACTGCCGCAATAGATGGTGCGGGTATTCTCGATGCCACCCGAGCGGGCGATGTCGAGCGCCATGATCGGCGGAACAGCCTCGCCATCGTAACGCAGCGACTGATAGGCGGCGTCTTCGATGACGGCGATATCCAGCTCATCGGCCAGCGCCAGAACCTTTTCGCGGCCGGCCAGATCGACGGTCTCGCCGGTCGGGTTGGAGAAATCGGCCGAGAGATAAGCGAATTTCACCGCGCCGCCGAGCTTCGTGGCGGTTTCGCGGTAAGCCTCGGGCGTGCGGTTGCCGCCGGGGTTCAGCTGGTCGTAATTCGGCTCATAGGCGTTGAAAGCGGAAAGCGCGCCGAGATAGGTCGGCCACGTCACCAGCGCCGTATCCTTCGGCGACAGGAACAGCTTGCCGAGATAATCGAGACCCTGCTGCGAACCGGAAACGATGAAGACGTTGTCGGCTGTGCAGTCGATGCCGATCTCGGCCATTTCGCCCGCCAGCCATTCGCGCAGCGGCTTGTAACCTTCGCTCACCGAATATTGCAGCGCCGAGTTTACCTGCGAACCCGAAAAAATTTCCGCATAAGCCTGCTGGAACTCCTCTGCGGGGAAAAGAGCCGGATCCGGAATACCGCCGGCAAAGGAGATGATATCGGGCTGCTCGAGCAGCTTCAGCAATTCACGGATTTCGGACGCTTTCATGCGCGAAGAGCGCGTGGCGAAAATTTGTTCCCAATCAAGCATGGGTACGTTTCCTCTTGTGTCGTTTTTATGCGTGCATCTTTACAGAAATGTCGATACGTCAGCAATACTGACTTATCGGTTTTTCGAATTATTTCTGCCTCCCTGCACATTGTCCGCAACCGGCCCCTCTTGAGGCCCGATTTTGCGGACAAAGCCAAATACACCCTTGCGCAAAGCTTCACAATCACACCTTTGCGATTGACGCAGCAAGGTTTTCCGGCTGGATTGCGCGCGCGCCGCAACACGGCGAAAGCATCATGGGAGTTTGACGACATGCTGAAAAATATCGACCCGGCGCTGAATGCCGATGTCCTGCACGCGCTGCGCGCCATGGGGCATGGCGATACGCTGGTGATCTCCGACACCAACTTCCCCTCCGATTCGGTTGCCCGCCACACGACCGTCGGCAAGGTGCTGCACATCGACAATGTCTCGGCAGCCCGCGCCATGAAGGCGATCCTCTCCGTCCTGCCGCTCGACACGCCGCTGCAGCCTTCCGTCGGCCGCATGGAGGTGATGGGCGCGCCGGATCAGCTGGAGCCGGTACAGGTGGAAGTGCAGAAGGAAATCGACGCGGCGGAAGGAAAATCCGCACCCATGTATGGCATCGAGCGCTTCGCCTTCTACGAACAGGCAAAAAAAGCCTATTGCGTCATCACCACGGGCGAAACCCGATTTTATGGCTGCTTCCTTCTGACGAAGGGTGTCATTCCGCCGACGACGTAAGGCCAAAAACGGGAAAATTACGCCGGCTGCCCACCTTCATGACAATTTCAAGTTGTTATGGCAAAACTTCCACTAGGCTTGAAAAACCAACCGGAGGTGTGCGGATCATGACCCAATATGTCCTGGCGTTCTGGAATGTCGAAAACCTGTTTGCGCCGGAGGGTTATCCGGCGCGCGAGCCGTGGATTGCCGAACGGCTGAAGAACGATCTGAAAGGCTGGACCGAGGACCTGTTCAAAACCAAGGTCAAACAGCTCGGTCTGATCATAAGCCAGATCGGCGTCGCGGGACCGGATCTGCTCGGTGTATGCGAAGTCGAGAACCGTTTCGTTCTGGAGACGCTGGCGGAACATCTGAACGACCTCATGCCCGCGCGCTCCTACCGGGTCGTGCATGCCGATTCCAGCAAGGACCAGCGCGGTATCGATACCGCCTTCATCTATGACAGCAAAAAGCTGCTGATCAACGAGAACGAGATTTTCAGCCATTTCGTGATGCGCCGCACCGGCACGCGCGACATTACCCAATGCACCTTCATCACCAAGGGCGGCCGCCAGCTTATCGCGCTCTCCAATCACTGGCCGTCACGCTCTGGCGGCGCGGTGGAGAGCGCCGGTTTTCGCATGACCGCCGGTGAGACGCTGGGCTATTGGCATCAGCGCATCAGGGAAGAAAAAGGCAACGACATCGCCGTCATCGCCTTCGGTGACTTCAATGACGATCCTTCCGATGCATCGCTGCGCTACCACGCCAATTCCACCCGCGAGCGCGACGATGTCGAAAACTCGCAATCGGCCATGTTCTACAATCTCACCTGGAATTACCTGCGCCAGCCGGTGGTGGATTCCGTCGGCACGGCAAGAACGATCTACGGCACGCTCTATTTTAACGGCGATGCCAATATCTTCGATCAGATCCTCGTCTCCCGATCACTTCTGAGCGGCAGCAGCGGCTTCAAGGTGCACGAGGAAACCGCGAAAATCGAAGCGATTGCCGCCATGGTCAGCCATAGCAAGAACGAGGGACCGATCCGCTTCGGTCTTTCGAAAGGCGATGCGGTCAAAAACGTCAATCTCGGCGGATTTTCCGATCACTTCCCGGTTTCGGTGGTTATCGAGGAAGACGACGCGATCGTGTGACCGGGAGCCCTCTCAGCCGGACAATACAGAAAAGGCCGGAGCGTTCGCCCCGGCCTTCCAATCTTCCTCCAAGCAATGAAGCTTAGTTGACAGCCTTGTCGACCAGCTTGTTCTTGCCGATCCAGGGCATCATGCCGCGCAGCTTGGCGCCGACTTCTTCGATCTGGTGGGCGTCGTTGTTGCGACGGATACCCTTGAAGCGTGCGCCGCCGGCCTTCCATTCCTGCATCCACTCGGAGGTGAACTTGCCGGTCTGGATGTCGTGCAGAACGCGCTTCATTTCAGCCTTGGTGTCGGCGGTGATGATGCGCGGACCGGTGACGTATTCGCCCCATTCTGCCGTGTTGGAGATCGAGTAGTTCATGTTGGCGATGCCGCCTTCATAAATCAGGTCGACGATCAGCTTTACTTCGTGCAGGCACTCGAAATAGGCCATTTCCGGTGCGTAACCGGCTTCGACCAGCGTTTCGAAACCGGCGCGGATGAGTTCGACGAGACCACCGCACAGAACGACCTGTTCGCCGAAGAGGTCGGTTTCGCACTCTTCCTTGAAGTTGGTTTCGATGATGCCCGAACGGCCGCCGCCAACGCCGCAGGCGTAGGAGAGAGCGAGTTCAAGCGCGTTGCCGGAAGCGTTCTGGTGAACGGCAACGAGGCAGGGAACGCCGCCGCCCTTCTGGTATTCGCCGCGAACCGTGTGGCCGGGGCCCTTCGGTGCAATCATGACGACGTCGAGCGATGCCTTCGGCTCGATGAGACCGAAGTGAACGTTGAGGCCGTGTGCGAAAGCGATTGCTGCGCCATCACGGATGTTGCCGGCGATGTCGGCCTTGTAGATGTCGGCCTGGAGTTCGTCAGGCGTTGCCATCATCAGAAGGTCGCCCCACTTGGCGGCTTCGGCAACGGTCATGACCTTGAAGCCGTCGGCTTCGGCCTTCTTGACGGTCGGCGAACCGGCCTTCAGGGCGATGACGACGTTCTTGGCGCCGGAATCCTTGAGGTTCAGCGCATGGGCGCGGCCCTGGGAGCCGTAACCAACGATGACGACATTCTTGGACTTGATGAGATTGAGATCGGCATCACGATCATAATAAACGCGCATTTTATGGTCCTTCCCTAATGCTTGTCTCTCAGTTGTCTGAACCGGAATCTCAGGCGGGTTTGCCGCTGAGTTCCGAATGTATCTTTTCCGTGCCGTAGAGGGTCAGAAAGGCGACGACCGCCTTCTTCGCCCGGGGGGAAAAATCCTTGTCCGGCGCCTCGCCCAGCAGCATGCGCACATGCAGATCCGAAACGATGAGGCCGTAAAAACTGCGATATGCCTCCTCGGCATCATCGAAACGCAGATAGCCGGAACGGCGACCCGCTTCGATCAGCCCACGGGCGCGGCGGTCGATCTGGCGACGTCCGCGTTCCAGCAGCAGATCACCGAGCTTCGAACCGTCACGGCTCGCCTGCCCTATCGCCAGACGGTTGAGCGCCAGTGATACGTCACCCGCCAGCACATCCAGCAGATCATGCGCGAAAACCTCCAGATGATCGGCAAGCTGCGGTGCGGAGACGCGGTCGCCCGCCTTTTCGAAGGTGCGGACCTTGCTCTGCTGAAAGGTGATCATCGCCGCCAGCAGGCCGTCCCGGTCGCCGAACCACTTATAGAGGCTTTCCTTGGAACAGTTGGCGGCGCGCGCCAGCCCGGATGTGGTGAGCGCTTTCTCGCCGCCCTCGACCAATAGACGCAATGCCTGGTCCAGAACGGCGTTCTGGCGCGGCGAAAATTCCTGCGCTGTGATCGGGTCGGAAGCCAAGTCTTTTCCACTCCAGGGGCTCGATTAATGTACCGTACGGTACGGTTCGAGCGCCATTTAAGCGGAGGCAGCGTTGGGGTCAAGCGGATTCTTCGGGGGAGGACGAGAATTGACGCGGTGCGGTGCAGCGTGAATGCCGGCTTGGGGAGCTTTACTGGGAGGTTTTGTGTTGGTGGCGGATTGATGGTGGGTGGGGCTTACCCCCCTCTGCCCTGCCGGGCATCTCCCCCTCAAGGGGGGAGATCGGCAGGAGGCCCTACCGCCGCTTCACTCGCAAATGTTGAGGTGGGCGAGACCCAACCACGAGTCGATCTCTCCCCTTGAGGGGGAGATGCCCGGCAGGGCAGAGGGGGGTAAGCCACACCCGCCACGATCCACTAACCGACGCACAACCTTCCCAACCTACCCAGCCGCGCTGATCTCCCGCGATGCATCAATATCCCGCGACGGCGACAATCCGTAGAAACGGCTATATTCGCGGCTGAACTGCGACGGGCTCTGATAACCGACGCGATGGCCGGCGGTGCCCGCATCCAGCCGCTCCAGCAGCATCAGCCGCCGCGCCTCATGCAGCCGCAGCTGTTTCTGGTACTGAACCGGTGTCATGGCCGTGATCGTCTTGAAGTGATGGTGGAAGGACGAGACGCTCATGCCGATATGATCGGCCAGATCCTCGATACGCAGCTGGCGTGCGAAATTCTCGCGCAGCCAGGCAATGGCGCGGGCGATGCGGTTGCCATGGCTGCCGGCCGCGATGATGTTCATCAGCTGCCCGCCCGCCGGTCCGGTCAGAATGCGGTAGAGGATTTCCTGTTCGATCAGCGGCGCCATGGCGGCAATGTCCGCCGGACGGTCGAGCAGGCGCAACAGGCGGATAGCCGCGTCGAGAAGTTCCGGCGTGGCCGTATTGACGACGATGCCGCGCTGCGCATTCGCCGGCTCGGCAGGCGGATCGATGGGTACGCGCCGCATGAGATCGAGCAGCTTTTCGCTGTCGATGGCAAGCGCGATGCAGAAATGCGGCACCTCCCTGCTCGCCTCCACCACCCGCCATGCAACCGGCAGGTCAAGCGAGGTCAGGAGATAATCCCCTGCGCCATAATTGATGGTGTCCGTCCCCAATTGAACGCTTTTCGAGCCCTGGATAACCATGGCGAGACAGGGGCGATAGCTGCCGTGGCAAGGCGCACTCGGCGTCGTGCGCCTGCTGATGCCGAGGGAGTCGATTGCCGTCTGCACCTCGCCGTCCTGGGTAGCATGCCGCGCGGCAATGGAGGCGATCTCCTGATAGACATTGAACGGCAAGGACATAGGGGAAATCCCTTAACTGAAGGAAGAGATGCGTCGGATGCCTTTTATCTAGAAAGCCGCGCGGCCCGCGCAAAGAGTGTGCCACCATATTTTTGCAGGATCGTGCAAAAAGCTCGGAGGATCGCTCTAACGCCGCCTCGCACTTCCATCGCATATTCCGTCGTCCCCAACCCCTCGATAAGGATATTCAGATGGCTATTGCTAGAGGTTACGCTGCGACCGATGCGTCGAAGCCGCTTACCCCGTTCACCTTCGAACGCCGCGAGCCGAACGATGACGACGTCGTCATCGATATCAAATATGCCGGCATCTGCCACTCGGACATCCACACCGTCCGCAACGAATGGAAGAACGCCGTCTACCCGATCGTTCCCGGCCATGAGATCGCCGGCGTCGTGAAAGCCGTCGGTTCCAAGGTCACGAAGTTCAAGGTCGGCGATCATGTCGGCGTCGGCTGCTTCGTCGATTCCTGCGTCGGCTGCGCCACCCGCGATCTGGACAACGAGCATTACATGCCCGGCCTCGTCCAGACCTATAACGACGTCGATCCCTTCACGAAGACCGCGACCCATGGCGGTTACTCCGACTCGATCGTCGTCAAGGAAGGTTATGTCCTGTCGATCCCGGACAACCTGCCGCTCGATGCTTCCGCACCGCTTCTGTGCGCCGGCATCACGCTTTATTCGCCGCTGCGCCGCTGGAACGCCGGTCCCGGCCAGAAGGTCGCGATTGTCGGCATGGGCGGCCTCGGTCATATGGGCGTCAAGCTCGGTGCCGCCATGGGCGCGGATATCACCGTTCTTTCCCAGACGCTGTCGAAGAAGGAAGACGGCCTGAAACTCGGCGCGAAGGAATATTACGCCACCAGCGACGCCTCGACCTTCGAGAAGCTGGTCGGCACCTTCGACCTGATCATCTGCACGGCCGGCGTCGCCATCGACTGGAACGCCTATCTCGGCCTCCTGAAGCCCAAGGGCAGCATGGTCGTCGTCGGTGCGCCGGAGCATGCAATCCCGGTTCACGCCTTCTCGCTCATCATCGGCGCGAAAAGCCTGTCCGGCTCGATGATCGGTTCGATCAAGGAAACCCAGGACATGCTGGATTTCTGCGGCGAGCACAACATCGTCTCGGAAATCGAGACGATCAACATCCAGGACGTCAACGAAGCCTATGAGCGCGTGCTGAAGAGCGATGTGCGGTATCGCTTCGTCATCGACATGGCGTCGCTCGACGCTTGATGGGCGTCAAATCGACGTCGTAACTAAAAAAGGGCGGGGAGCAATTGCTTCCCGCCTTTTGATTGGGGCAAACCTCTCCTTCCACACGACGTCATCCTCGGCCTTGTGCCGAGGATCTACCGACGCCTCGTCAATTCGGCACGTTGCAGATGCTCGGGACAGGCCCGAGCATGACGACGGAGAGGTTATTACCCCCTAGGACAGTAGGCGGCGGGGAGCTCCCGCCCTTTGCCTTACCCCTGCCTCAGGCCTCGTCCTTCAGCGTCTCTTTCTGCGTAATCAGCCGCGCGCTGTGCTGGCCGCTCAGGTAAATCCACAGCCAACTCCACGCCACCGCCAGCCGCGACCGGGTTCCGATCAGGAAGTAGATATGGGCAAGCCCCCATATCCACCACGCCAGCACGCCCTTGAGCTTGAACCGGCCGAAATCGATCACCGCCGCGCGTTTGCCGATGGTCGCCAGATTGCCCTGATGGCTGTAGCGGAACGGCGGTGGTGACGGCTGGCCGGCCAGCCGCGCCTTGATGACTTTCGCGACATAGGCGCCCTGCTGCTTTGCCGCGGGTGCGATGCCCGGCACCGGCTTGCCGTTTTCCTGATTGACGGCGGCCGTATCGCCGATGACGAAGATATTCGGATCGTCTTCCAGATTGAGATGAGGTCCGACGATGGCCCGCCCTGCCCGGTCGGCGGCGGCGTTAAGCCATTTCGCGGCTGGCGACGCCTGCACGCCGGCGGCCCAGACAACGGTGCGGCAGGGGTAATAGGTCTCGCCCACCGTCACGCCCTCATCGCTGCACGCCGTCACCGGCGTGCCGAGCAGAACCTCGACGCCAAGTTTTTCGAGCGCTTCCTTCGCATAGGCCGAAAGGTCTTCCGTGAAGACCGGCAGAACGCGAGGGCCAGCCTCGACGAGCAGCACCCGGGTTTTTCTGGTATCCACATTACGGAATTCCGCCGGCAGCGCCTTGTGGGCCAGTTCGGCGATCATGCCTGCCATTTCCACGCCCGTTGGACCTGCGCCGATGATGACGAAGGTCAGCAGCGCCTGTCGTTCCTCTTCGCTGGTGGCGAGTTCGGCCCGCTCGAAAGCCAGAAGCAGGCGGCGGCGAATTGTCGTTGCATCTTCGAGCGTCTTGAGACCGGGGGCGGAACGCTCCCACTCGTCGCGGCCGAAATAGGCGTGGCGGGCGCCGGTTGCCAGCACCAGCGTATCGAAACCGATCACCTGACCCGAACTTAAATGCACGGTCCGCGCCGCCCGGTCTATGCCGGTCACCTCCGCAAGCAGGGTCGTGACCTCCTTGCGGTCGCGGTAGAGATGGCGGATCGGCCAGGCGATTTCGGATGTCGCCAGAGCCGTCGTCGCAACCTGATAAAGCAATGGCTGGAACAGGTGGTGATTGCGACGATCGATCAGTGTGATGCGGACAGGGGCCCCCTCCAGCCCGTGTACCAGTTGCAAACCGCCGAAGCCTCCACCCACGACGACAACATGATGTTCTTGCATATGTCTCTGCCTTCAAAAGCTCGCGCACGGAGCATGCGCAGCCAAAGCATAGGCGAAAAAATTGACTTTGGTTATGAAATAGGCTGACCGCAGGCGTGACAAAAACGCCGGACTGTTTCAGCCATGCCATATTCCAGCGCATCCGCCGTCAGCCCGTGACCGATGGAAACCTCAGCCAGATAAGGGATACGTTTCATCAGCCTGGGCAGGTTTGCGACGGTGAGGTCATGGCCGGCATTGACGGCAAGCCCGAGCGCTCTGGCATGATCCGCCGTCTGCCCGAGCTTTTCGAGAAGCGCGTCGCCCTTTTTCGGATCGTCAAAACAGCCGCCATAGGGGCCGGTGTAAAGTTCGATGCGCGCCGCCCCCGTCTCGGCGGCCAGTTCCACCGGCTCGCGTTCGCCATCGCCATCGGCAAAAAGCGAGACGCGCATGCCGCCGGCCTTCAGGCGTCCCACCACGTCTTTCAGGAAAACGCCGTGTTTGCGGAAATCCCAGCCATGGTCGGAAGTTGCCTGCGAGGGATCGTCGGGCACCAGCGTCACCTGCTCCGGTTGGGTCTTCTCGCAAAGAACGAGGAAATCCTCGGTCGGATAACCTTCGATGTTGAATTCCGTGTCAGGGAAACTGTCGTCGATCAGGGCGCGCAGCACCGGCAGATCGGAAAAGCGGATATGGCGCTGATCTGGCCGCGGGTGTACAGTCAGCCCGCTTGCCCCCGCCGCCAGTGCAATATGCCCGAAATGCGCGACATCCGGCCATGGAAGATCGCGGCGGTTGCGTAACATGGCAATTGCGTTCAGATTGACAGAAAGTTTTGCGGGCATGGCATCGGGGCTCCGGTTCGGAATTGACATCCTGTTTCACGCAGGTTGAGGCCAATCGCAAGAAGGCCGGCGAATTTTTTATTATTGCGGGAACGAAAACAGGCAATACACGTTACGGTTCTGATGTAGCGTTTGGCATGAGGTCTTGATCGGAAAACATGTCCGTCTTGGGGGAACAAGCAACGGACACCTTTAAAAAGGCAGGCACACTGTCAAAGAGCGCGAAGGGGGAGACAATGCAGGATGGCCGTATGCCGTTCGAAAGTCACGGCGACGAGGACAAACCCAATCTAAGGATCAGCAGCTTTCTACCGGATATAAGCCTGCCCTCCTCCCTGCCCGCAGAACCCGTGCCCATCGCCGACATGGCCAATATCTTCGGGGTGACCCATCGGACACTGCATTTTTACGAGGAAAAGGCGCTGCTGACCTCGAAGCGCATCGGCCAGATGCGGGTCTATACCCATCGCAATGTCCAGCGCATGGCCGTCATCAACGTCTGCCGCGAAGTGGGCATTTCTGTCGCCGCCATTACCGAGATCATGGAAAAATTCGTCCGTTCGCTCTCGCAGGACGAGGCGGACGACATATTCCACGCCGCGCTGCGGCAGCGGAAGCGGGAATTGACAGCCGAGCTTTCCACCCTTCAGCGCCAGGCCCAGCAGATCGAGGAACTGCTGGTCGCCGACACGGATGCGGACGGCATGGATGGCGCGGAACGGGCCCCGGCAAAGGACATCGCCCTCACCGACACCGAACGAAAATGTCTGGAACTGATGGCGGAGGGTTACGCCCCGGTGCGCCTTGCCCGCGCCCTTGGTCTTTCGGGCAGCGATCTCAATGTTCTCGAGGCGAAGATCATCGGCAAGTTCAATGCCAGCAACCGCTTTCAGGCGGTCGCCAAGGCGGTTCTGCTCGGCGTCATCCGTGCATAGTCACGATCAACGAACGATTGTCAGCGTCTCCGCCGCGCGGGTAATGGCGGTGTAAAGCCACCTCTCGCGCGAGTCCCGGAAAGCATAGCTCTCGTCGAAGAGAACCACGTTGTTCCACTGCGAACCCTGCGCCTTGTGCACGGTCAGCGCATAGCCGAAATCGAATTCGTCATACCGCTTGCGCGTGGACCACGGAATTTCCGTCTCCACATCCTCGAAGGCCGCCTTCAGCAATTTGATCTTGGCAGCACCACGATCCATATCATCGTCTTCAGGCCGGATCATCAGGTTGATGCCGGGCTTCACCGTCTCGCGCGATGAACTCATCACCTGCCAGAGCGAGCCGTTGAGCAGCCCCTTGGCCGGATCGTTCCGGAGGCAGACCAGCTTGTCGCCGGATTGCGGGTAATCGGCGGTAAAACCCTTCAGCTCGCGAAGCCGCTGATTGTAACGGCGGCGGGTGCGGTTGGTGCCGACGAGCACCTGATCGGCATCGAGAACCAGCGACTGCGTCACCTCGGATTTGGAAATCACCTGCGCGGTCCCGTAATCGCCGCGCATGATCTCCCGGCCCTCCCGCACATCCATGGCAAGATGGATGATGGGATTGTCCTTGGCCTGCCGATGGATTTCCGACAGCAGATAATCCGGCTCCTGCTCGGTAAAGAAGCCGCCGCCCGAAACCGGCGGCAGCTGCCCGGGATCGCCGAGCACGAGGATGGGCGTGCCGAAGCTCATCAGGTCCCTGCCGAGCTGCTCGTCCACCATCGAACATTCATCGATGATGATGAGCGCCGCCTTGGCAAGCGGGCTCTGGCGGTTGATGGAGAACATCGGCGCAATCGAAGTCTTGCCGGTTTCCTCGTCTTCCACGGTTTCTTCGCCGCGCGGGCGATAGATCAGCGAATGGATGGTGCGGGCATTGGTCGCCCCGCGCGAGCGCAGCACCTGCGCCGCCTTGCCGGTGAAGGCGGCAAACAGCACCTCGCCATCGACATTTTCCGCAAAATGCTTGGCAAGCGTCGTCTTGCCCGTTCCGGCATAACCGAACAGCCGGAAAACCGGCGTCCGGCCTTCCTTCAGCCAGCGGGAAACAGCCTTCAGCGCTTCGTCCTGTTGCGGTGAAAATAACATGCGCCCTCATCGCAGGATTCGAGCGTCATGCGCAACAAAAAAAGAACGAAAGATGAATCGCCCGACGAGAATGACGGTCTCAATGGGCCGCCTGCTTCTCAACGAGTGCCGCCAATTGCTCCGCAACCGTATTCCAGCCGTCGAAGAACCCCATCTCCGCGTGCCTGTTGCGATCCTCAAGATTGTTGTGCATGGCGTAAGCCACATATTCCATGCCGTCGGGATGATCGCGAAACGTCATCACGGCCGTGAGGAACGGCTGGGCGGAGGGGCGAAAACCCGCCGTCAGCGCATCGGTGAAAACCAGACGCTGCTCATGATCCACCGCCAGAAAACATCCTTTGACATGCGGACCGAAAGCCGTGCCATCCTCGCTATAGCGCGTTTCGAAGGCGCCGCCGGGATGGAGCTCCATGCGGTCGACCCGGCATTGGCCGGGATGCGGCACCCACCATTGTTCGAGGCTGGCCTTGTCCGTCCAGGCATTCCAGACGAGCCGGCGCGGCGCCCTGATGATGCGTGAAATCTTCAGGTCGAGATCGGGATTGAAAGTCTCGGTCATTGGTCATTCTCCCCTTTGCTGGACATCCTGTCCTGTTGCGCCATGACGAATTGTTCGAGCCGGTCGGTGCGGCCTTCCCAGATGGCGCGTTGTTGCGACAACCAGCCATCGAGCATGGAGAACCTCTGTTTCTCCAGCGAGCAGAACCGGACACGCCCCTGCTTGCGCGTCACGATCAGCCCCGCCTCTTCCAGCTGGCGGATATGTTTCATGAAGGATGGCAGGGCCATGTCGAATGGCTCGGCCAGCGTTCCGATGCTCGCCTCCCCGCCGCCCAGCCTCAGGATCACCGCCCTGCGGGTCGGATCGGCAAGAGACTGGAAGATATCGTCGAGCGCGTCTGAATAGTTTTCCATAAGGCTAACTATCATATCGAAATAGTTAGCTCAATGGATAAGTTTAAAAATCGCAAAAATTCGTTGCCGCAGGGAATAATCCGTCGGGTTGCGGTGTCTCTTGATGTGCTGGCGGCAGAGGCCGCCCGAACCAAGGAGGATATGTCCATGAAGATCCGCTTTATCGTTCCCGCCCTCGTTCTGGCTTTTGCCGGAACGGCCTATGCCGCCCCTGTGGTCGAAACCGTCAAGACCGCCAAGGGCGATGTGCTGGCGGGCGAAAAAGGCATGACGCTCTACACTTTCAAGAACGACAAGAAGGGCGTATCCAATTGTTATGATAAATGCGCGGTGAACTGGCCGCCGTTTTTCGCAGCCGCAAGCGACAAGGCCGAGGGCGCCTATTCCCTCGTGAAGCGCAAGGACGGCAAGATGCAATGGGCGAAGGATGGCATGCCGCTTTATTACTGGGTCAAGGACACGAAAAAAGGCGACGCCACCGGCGACGGTATGAACGGTGTATGGGATGCCGCAAAACCCTGATGGCATGACGGACGAAAAGCGGGGGAACCATTCCCCCGCAGCCGGCAGTTTCGAAACCGAAATGCTGGCGCTGATGCCCATGCTGCGCCGTTATTCCCGCAGCCTTTCCCGTTCCGATGCCGATGGCGAAGACCTCTTGCAGGACTGCGTGGAAAGGGCGTTGGCCAATAAAAGGCAATGGCGTGGAACGGGTTTGAAATCATGGGCTTACACGATAATGACGAATCTTTATCGTAACCGCCACCGCGCCGAGAAACGGCACCCGTCCGAAAGCCTCGACGGCCATGAGACCATCGCCGGCGCGGAGACGCTCTCCGACACGCTGGAGAATGACCGCCTGCACGGCGCGCTCGCCCTTCTTTCGCCCGACATGCGCGCGGTGCTGATGCTGGTGACGGTGGAGGGCTACAGCTATCAGGAGGCGGCCGAGACACTATCGATCCCGCTCGGCACCGTCATGTCCAGACTGTCCCGCGCCCGCGAAACCCTTCGCCAGCACCTGGCGGCGGATAATATCATACCCCTGCGGAGACCACGATGAAACGGCTAGAGGCCATAACCGAAGACGATCTGCAAGCCTATGTCGACGGACTTCTTTCCGACGATGACCGCGCGGCTGTCGAGGCCTGGCTGGCGGAAAGGCCGGAAGAGCAGGCCCGTGTGGAGGAATGGAGAAAACAGGCCGATATTCTGCGCAATGCCTTCGCCTCCTATGCCGCCGCGCATCCGCATGACGCATCGATGCTCAGCCCGCAAAAGAGGGACCGCGCATGGCGGGCAAAACCGGTTCTCCTGCAAACAGCGGCAGCCCTTTTGATCTTCGTGGCGGGTGCTGCGGCGGGCAGGCTTCTGCCGCCGTCTTTTTCCACGCCGCAGGACGTGACGCTGGCGTCGCTGACGACGGATATTCCGGCGCAGGCGAAATCCGCCTATCTCATATATGCGAGCGAGGTGCGCCATCCCGTCGAAGTCGGCGCCGGAGAACAGCAGCATCTCGCCACATGGCTCGGCAAGCGGCTCGGTTACCCCTTCACCATCCCCGATCTCTCGAAGATCGGATACGACCTCGTCGGCGGGCGTCTTATCCCCGTCAGCGGCAAGCCGGGCGCGATGCTGATGTATCAGGACAAGACCGGCCGTCGGGTGACGGTGCTGATCGGCCACAATGAGGAAAACCGCACCACCAGCTTCCGCATGGCCAGCGCCGACGGCATCGAGACCTTCTACTGGATCGACAATGAACTGGGTTACGCCGTGTCGGCCGAACTGACGCGTGACGAGGTGCAGGCAATCGCCGAGGAATGCTACCGGCAGTTCCCGACGTGAAGACCGTTATTTCAGCATCGGCCAGAGGCTGATGACGAGAAGGACGGCCATGGTGATATTGAACCATTTGAGCCGGACCGGCACAGCCAGCCATTCCCGCAAGGCAGAGCCGAAACCCGCCCAGGTGGAAACGCTGGGAAGATTGACCGCGGCGAAGGCCACGCCAACGA
The DNA here is from genome assembly GCF_053522345.1 of Agrobacterium sp. 22-226-1. Lineage (NCBI taxonomy): Bacteria > Pseudomonadati > Pseudomonadota > Alphaproteobacteria > Hyphomicrobiales > Rhizobiaceae > Agrobacterium > Agrobacterium sp. 22-226-1. The sequence continues at coordinate 181,273 of NZ_JBNWCP010000004.1, read as the reverse complement.
CAAGCACGGTGAGGAAATATTGCCGCTCATCCGTATAGGTCGCCATCGCCGTCACCGCCATCACCCACGCCTTGGGATTGACCCACTGAAAGGCGGCCGCGGCAAGGAAACTCATCGGCTCCGATGCGGCCGAACCTTCGCTCAGGCTGCGGGAGGTGCCGATCTTCCACGCGATCCAGACGAGATAGAGCCCGCCTGCGAATTTCAGCCCGGTGTAAAGCACGGGCACCGAATGCAACAACGCGCCGAGACCGAAGCCGACCCCGATCAGCAGCGACAGGAACCCCGCCCCGATGCCCAGCATATGCGGGATGGTGCGGCGGAATCCGAAATTCACGCCGGAGGCAAAAAGCATCATATTGTTCGGGCCGGGTGTGATGGATGTGGTGAAGGCAAACAGCACCAGCGCGACAAGAGTTTCGACAGTCATGAATTCTCCTTAAGCCGAAATCCTATCCGTCGAGCCAACATCAGGCCACCCCGCCGGACCGATGGCCGTGGTCAATTTTTTTGATGGATCGATCCTCTCCATGCCGGCTTTGAGAAGTCGGAACAAAGTTCTATTGTCCAATCACCAACCGCTGGAGCGAACCCATGTATGACGATATTCCTTCCGTCACCCTGCCCTCCGGAAAAGAGGTTCCGGCCCTTGGCCTCGGCACCTGGAACATGGGGGAGACGAGATCATCCGCGCCGCAGGAGGTCGAAAGCATCCGCAAGGCGATCGATCTCGGCATGACGCTGATCGACACGGCGGAAATGTATGCGGACGGCAGATCGGAAGAGGTGGTCGGCGCGGCCATCGCCGGCCGTCGACAGGACGTGTTTCTGGTCAGCAAGGTCTACCCCTGGAACGCCAGCGAAAGAGGCACGGCGGAGGCCTGCGAACGCAGCCTTGCAAGGCTCGGCACCGACCATATCGACCTCTATCTGCTGCACTGGCGCGGCGAGCACCCGCTTGCAGAAACCGTGGCGGCTTTCGAAAGGCTGAAGAGAGACGGCAAGATCGGCGACTGGGGCGTCTCCAATTTCGACACCGACGACATGGAGGAGCTTTTCGCGGTTGCCGGCGGCAAGAACTGCGCGGCCAATCAGGTGCTCTACAATCTGTCCCGGCGTGGGCCGGAGTTTTCGCTGCTGCCCTGGTGCCAGGAGCGCGGCGTGCCGCTGATGGCCTATTCCCCCATCGAGCAGGGCCGCATCTTGAAGAACCACGAACTCATCCGCATCGCCAAGGCCTATCAGGCGACACCGGCGCAACTGGCGCTCGCCTTTCTTCTGGAAAGGGACGGCGTCATCGCCATCCCGAAATCCGCCAGCGTTTCCCGTGTCGAGGAAAATCGCGGCGCGACCGATCTTGAAATAACCGAGGAAGACTGGGCCGCTCTCGACGCCGTCTTCCCGCCGCCAACGCGTAAGACGTCGCTGGAAATGCTGTGAGGTAACAGAGGGTTACGAAACACTTCGGAATCAATCGCTCAAGCGGTTGAATCGGAATGTGAACACCAGGCAGAAAAGCAGGCCTGCTGTTCTGGGATGCGTCATCAGTCCCGGACCGGAAGAAACGGCGCGACAGGCCGCGCCGTCAGACCATGAGAACGCACCGCGCTTCATTACGGTATGCGGTGCTCATATTCCTCTTTCAGCCCCAGCCAGGTATCCCAGAAGGGTCCCGGCTCCTCTTCCTGAAGCCGGGCAGCGAGAATATCGAGGTGCACGTGCCAGCCGGCGCTGACATTGAGCCTGGTCGTGCGATCCGCCAGTCGGCGATGGATCAGCGTCAGAAGCACGTCCTTGCCCAGAGCCTGAAGCTCGATGGACACCTCTGCGCCCTCGCCCCAACTGAAAACAAGGCGATGCGGCGGAACGACGGTGATGATGCGGGACGCCATCCTGTGCTCTTCGGAAAAGCCTTCCGGGCGACGGCCCGGCGGATCGGAAAGCTCATCGTTACGCCAGACAAGTTCGAACGGCGCATCGGGCGCAAGCCGCATTTCGCCGGAAGCCAGCCAGCGGCGGCGAAGCTCGCTTTGTGTCAGATAGGCCCATACCCGCTCGATCGGCCCCGGCAGCAGCCGTTCGATCTTCAGGGTTGTCGGTTCGACAAGACGGCCATAGGCGTCAGGCATTGCAATATCAGCCATTGTCATTTCCTCCATCTGCAGGGATTTTTCCCTGATCATCCTCCCTGAGCATCTGCTCAAGAATATCGAGGCGGCTGCCCCAGAACTGTCGGTAGAAATCGAGCCATTCATGCGCCTCTGCCAACGGTTCCGGCGCAAGGCGGCAGACATGGATGCGCCCCCTCACCTCGCGGCGGATAAGCCCCGCATTTTCCAGCGCCTTGATATGTTTCGAGGCGGCAGCGAGCGATATGTCGAACGGCCTGGCCAACTGGCTCACCGTTCGCTCACCAAGGGAAAGATCGCGTAGCATCGTGCGCCGCGTGGCGTCGCCAAGGGCATGAAAAACGGTGTCGAGATGTGAAGCGGATAATTCAACCATGTTGTTGAATATAGACTGTCGGCGCAGAAAGTCAACCATATGGTTGAATATCTGCCGATCCGGGCGAAGCCATAAAAAAACCCGCGGCGAACCGCGGGCTCATATTCCAGCATATGCTCCGGATATGGAGGTTACATCCCCTGCGGGCCGCGATTCATCGCCGCGATACCGGTGCGGCAAATCTCGATCAGGCCGAGCGGCTTGATGATCGCCACGAACTGGTCGATCTTCGACGACTTGCCGGTGATCTCGAAGATGAAATGCTCCACCGTCGCATCCACCACCTTGGCCTGAAACGCATCGGCAAGGCGCAGCGTCTCGGCACGGTCCTCGCCGGAACCGGCGACCTTGATGAGCGCTACTTCGCGCTCGATAGGCCGCTCCTGCCCGAGTTCGCGGGCGCGAACGGTGAGATCGAGAACCCGGTGCACCGGCACGATGCGCTCAAGCTGCGCCTTGATCTGCTCCAGCACGATGGGTGTGCCACGCGTAACGATGGTGATGCGCGACAGATGCGCCTCATGTTCCGTTTCCGAAACCGTCAGGCTTTCGATGTTGTAGCCGCGGCCGGAAAACAGGCCGATGACCCGGGCGAGAACGCCCGGCTCGTTGCTGACGAGAACCGACAGCGTGTGATTTTCGACGGCAGCCGTTTCCTTCTGGATGAAATAGGCCGAGCCGGTGGGTTGTAGGTGTGCGTTCATGTCCTTTTCCTCTCCCGGCTCAGACTAGCTGACGGCCCTTGGCGTCAATGGCGTTGGCAACAGCTTCATCCGTCGCCTCATCCGGCAACAGCATCTCGTTATGGGCTTTACCAGACGGGATCATCGGGAAGCAATTGGCAAGATTGGCGACGCGGCAATCGAAAATGACCGGCTTCTTGACCGCGATCATTTCTGCAATCTTGTCGTCCAGTTCCTTCGGATCGTCGCAATACATGCCGACCGCGCCATAGGCTTCCGCCAGCTTGACGAAATCGGGCATGGCTTCCGTATAGGAGTTGGACAGGCGGTTGCCATGCAGCAGCTGCTGCCATTGGCGTACCATGCCCATATACTGATTGTTGAGGATGAAGATCTTCACCGGCAGACCGTACTGGATGGCGCAGGACATTTCCTGAATGCACATCTGGATCGAGGCGTCACCGGCAATATCGATGACCAGCGCGTCCGGATGGGCGACCTGAACGCCGATGGCCGCCGGCAGGCCGTAGCCCATGGTGCCGAGACCGCCCGAGGTCATCCAGTGGTTCGGCTCCTCGAAACCGAAGAACTGCGCCGCCCACATCTGATGCTGGCCAACTTCAGTGGTAATGTAAGTATCGCGACCCTTCGACGCCTCATAAAGCCGCTGCAAGGCATATTGCGGCATTATGACATCGTTGGAATTCTTGTAGGCGAAGGAATTGCGGGCGCGCCAGCGCTCGATCTGCGCCCACCAGTCGGCCGTCTGCGCCTTCTCAACCTTCTTCGGCAGAGCGCGCCACAGGCGAACCATATCTTCCAGAACATGGCTGACATCGCCGATGATCGGCACGTCGACGCGAACCGTCTTGTTGATCGAGGACGGGTCGATATCGATATGGATCTTCTTCGAATTCGGCGAAAACGCATTGATGCGGCCGGTAATTCGGTCGTCGAAACGCGCGCCGACGCAGACCAGAACGTCGCAATCATGCATCGTCATATTGGCTTCGTAGGAACCGTGCATGCCCAGCATGCCGAGCCAGTTCTTGCCGGAAGCCGGATAGGCGCCGAGACCCATCAGCGTCGAGGTGATCGGGAAGCCGGTCAGCTCGACCAGTTCGCGCAGCAGCCGGGTTGCCTCCGGGCCGGAATTGATGACGCCGCCGCCGGTATAGAAAACCGGCTTCTTCGCCTTCGACATCAGGTCGATGGCGGCATGAATGGCGTTCAGATCGCCCTGAACCTTCGGCTTGTAGCTCTCGTGCTGGGTGGCGGCGGAGGGCGGCGTGTAGGTGCCGGTGGCGAACTGGATGTCCTTCGGAATATCGACGACGACCGGACCGGGACGACCCGTCTGCGCGATACGGAAGGCTTCATGGATGATGCCCGCCAGCTCGTTGACGTCCTTGACCAGCCAGTTGTGCTTGGTGCAGGGGCGCGTGATGCCGACGGTATCGCATTCCTGGAACGCGTCGGAACCGATCAGCGTGGTGGGAACCTGACCGGACAGGCAGACGAGCGGAATGGAATCCATCAGCGCATCCTGCAGCGGCGTGACCGCATTCGTCGCGCCGGGGCCGGAGGTGACGAGCATGACGCCGACCTTGCCGGTGGAGCGGGCATAACCTTCGGCGGCGTGGCCAGCGCCCTGCTCGTGGCGCACGAGGATATGCTGGATGTCTTCCTGCTGGAAAATCTCGTCATAGATCGGAAGCACGGCACCGCCAGGATAACCGAAGATGTGCTCGACGCCATTGTCCTTCAGCGCCTGCAGAACGATCTCCGCACCTGTCATGCGATTGCTGTTTTCCGTATTGTCCTTATCCGTCATTGCCTGTTTCCATCCCGCTTTGGCTTTGGATATCGAGGAGCCCGAGGGCCTGTTTGAAGACATAAAAAAAGGCCCCTAGAGGAGCCTCGTTCAGCGCATGGGTGCTTTCGCCGGATGGTTACACCATCCTGCCCATGCGCCGTCCCACCACGATAAGTACGTTAAGATTTTTCATGGGCCGGAGTGTTAGCCACAAAAGCGCCAGCCGTCAACGCATATTGCAGGAAAAAATCGCCGCCGCCTTCTTTTATTACCCGAAAGGCTGCTTCGGCGAAATTTTCGAACGCAGCCGATACACATGTTGTTAAGTATAATCTTTTAATATCGAGAACGCAGATACTGCCCGAACCACCGCGATCATCCGCATGTACCGGGAAAAAATGTGAGTAACGACACGTTTCATAGTGCGTCCCGCATGGACGAAAACGAACGGCGATCCGGCCAGCAGCCGGCGAACCGCATGCTGGGCCGCGTCATCGCCTGTAACGGTGCGCATGCCACCATCGCCGCCGAAACGGAACCCGGCACCACCGATGTCTCGCAGCTCTGGTCCGTCGGACGCCTGATCTCCATCGAAATGGGTACGAGCCGTGTGGCGGCGCTGGTTTTTTCCATGCGAACCGGCGAGGACTACTGGGCGGCGGACAGGCCGAACAGGCTGCTGATCGAGGTTGAACTGGTTGGCGAAGTCTATCGCACCGAGGACGGCAGCGAGCGCTTTTCCACCGGCATTTCCCGTTACCCCTATCTGGGTGCAGTGGCGCATCGCATCCGCACCAGCGATCTTGCCAAGATTTACGACAGCGGCAAGCGCGACGCCTGCACGATCGGCAGGCTGACGCAGGACGATACGATCAACGCCACCATCAGCATTCCCCAGATGCTTGCCAAACATTTCGCCGTCGTCGGCTCGACGGGCGTGGGCAAGACCACCGCCGTCTCGCTGCTTCTGAACAAGGCGATCGAGACCGACCCGAAGCTGCGTGTCCTCATTCTCGATCCGCATAATGAATTCGCGGCCGCCTTTCCCGATCATTCGGTCGTCATCGACACCGATACGCTGGATCTTCCCTTCTGGCTGATGCGCCTTGAGGAATTTGCGGAAGTGATTTTCCGCGGCCGCAAACCCGTGCCGGAAGAAATGGATGTCCTTCGCGACCTCGTTCCGGAAGCGAAAAAGGCATTTCGCGGCACCGAGGGTTCCGCCGTGCGCCGCACGTCCGACAAGAGCGCGATCACGCCGGATACGCCGGTGCCCTATCGCATGGCCGATCTTCTCGCCCTCATCGACGAGCGTATCGGCCGGCTGGAAGGGCGTGGAGAAAAACCCGCGCTGCGTTCGCTGAAAGGCCGCATTCTCTCGGCCATCAACGACACGCGCTATAATTTCATGTTCTCCAGCAATACGATCAGCGACACCATTCTGGAGACGGTCGCGCATATTTTCCGTATTCCCGGGGAAGGCAAGCCGATTTCGGTGTTCCAGCTTTCCGGCATCCCCTCCGAAGTGGTGAATTCGGTGGTCTCCGTCCTCTGCCGCATGTCCTTCGAACTGGCGGTGCTGGCGCGCGGCTCACTGCATATGCTTGTCGTCTGCGAGGAAGCGCACCGTTATGTGCCCGCCGACCCCGAGCGCGGCTTTTTCCCCACCCGGCAATCCATTGCCCAAATCGCCAAGGAAGGCCGTAAATACGGCATTTCGCTCGGCGTCATCAGCCAGCGGCCGAGCGAGCTGGACCAGACCATCCTGTCGCAATGCTCGACCGTTTTCGCCATGCGGCTGTCGAACGAGATCGACCAGAAGATCATTCTCTCCGCCGTACCGAACGCATCGACCTCGACCACCAGCTTTCTGTCTTCCATCGGCAATGGCGAGGCCATCGCCTTCGGCGAGGCCGTCAATGTGCCGATGCGCATGCGTTTCGACCGCGTGGCCACGGCCAAATTGCCGAAGGCGAGCGGCACCATCAGCCATACGAACCATGAAACCCCTGACACGGTCGATCTGAACAACATCGTCACCCGCATGCGCGCCACGGCCAAGCCTGTCATCACCGGTTTCCAGCAAAGCGTCGAAGCAGCCTTTTCCGATCTGCCGGAGCCGGCAGCCGCACCACGGGAGACGGACGACATCGACCGCTGGAAGCGGGAACTGGGAACGGCCGCACCGGAGGGATACGAGCCCTATCGACCGGACATGCTGCCCGGCCGCACGCTCTCCCCATCGCCAAATCCGGCGGCACCCGATGCCGCCTCCGGCGCCGTCAACGAGTTGCGCAAGGCGAGTTTCCAGATGCAGGCACAGAACGGCCCACCGCCCGGCGATGCACGTCCCTCGCTCCGCGAAAGCCTGCTGAAGAAACCGCTCGGTAGTCTCTACCGGAAAGACTGATGGGCGCTCTCACGGCTGGATACGTGTCCAGTCGTCGCCCATCTGGTTGCGGAACCAGGTCATCTGCCGTTTGGCATATTGACGGGTCGCAGCCGCCGATTTTTCGATCACCTCCGCCTCGCCGATGCGCCCGGCCAGCATATCGGCAATCTGGGCAACGCCGATCGCCTTCATTGCGGTGGCATCGGATGCGAGGTTAAGCGCGAGAAGCGCCTGCACCTCCTCCACCGCCCCGCTATCCATCATCATCTCGAAACGCCGGTTGATGCGGTCATGCAGCACCGGCCTTTCCGGCAGGACGACGAATTTTTGCGCTCGGTCGGGATCGACGATCATCGGACCGCTGGCACGCTGAAAATCCCGGATCGACTTTCCGGTCGCCTTGAGCACCTCCAGCGCCCGGACGATACGCTGGCCGTCTCCCGGCTGCAGCATATCCGCCATGGCCGGATCGTGCAGTGCGAGTTCGGCATGGAGCGCAGCCGCTCCCTCCCCGATCAGCCGGGCACGCAGCCCATCGCGGATGTCATCCGGAATGGTGGGCATGTCGGAAAGCCCACCCGTCAGCGCCTTGAAATAAAGCCCCGTACCGCCGACGATGACGGGCAAACGCCCCTGCCCGCGCAAATCCGCAAGCAGGGCGGAAATCTCCCGCAGCCATTCGCCGGTTGAATAGAGGCTGCTCGCCGGCACATGGCCGTAGAGAAGATGCGGCACGCCCTCCATCTCGTCTTCGGACGGCCGCGCGGTCAGCACCCGCAGCGTGTCGTAAACCTGCATGCTGTCGGCATTGATGACGACGCCGTCCCGCTCCCGCGCCAGACGAAGCGCAAGCGCGGACTTGCCGCTTGCCGTCGGGCCGGTTATCAGGATCGCATCAAAATTCTCATCAAGGTTTTTCATCATGGCTCTCGTTGCCACGCTTATCGCCAATCCGTCAAATCCTGTTCTGACACCGGCCCTCGGCGAGGCGGCCGCAAAGGCCGTCAACGCATCGGGCCTTTATTGGCTGGCCGATGGTATCGCCTGCGATATTGCCCTGCCTTCCGGCACCGCAGCCGAACAGGCGCGGAGCGCCATTGCAGCCACGCTTGCCGGCCAGCCAGTCGATATCGTCATCCAGGAACAGGATCAGCGCCGCAAGAAACTGCTGATCGCCGATATGGATTCGACCATGATCGGCCAGGAATGCATCGACGAACTGGCCGCCGAAGTCGGGCTGAAGGAAAAGGTCTCCGCGATTACCGCCCGCGCCATGAATGGCGAGATCGCTTTTGAACCTGCCCTGCGCGAGCGCGTGGCGCTGCTGAAAGGCCTGCCCGTCTCCGTCATCGATGACGTCATCGAGAAGCGCATCACCCTCACACCAGGTGGCAAGGAACTCATCGCAACCATGAAGGCGAAGGGTTATTACACGGCCCTCGTGTCAGGCGGTTTCACCGTCTTCACCAGCCGTGTCGCCGCCATGCTTGGTTTCGATGAGAATCGCGCCAATCTGCTCGGCGAGGCCAATGGCGAGCTTGATGGCACCGTTGCAGAGCCCATTCTCGGCAAACAGGCCAAGGTGGATGCGCTGAACGATATTGCCGCAAGGCTCGGCATCTCGCCGGAAGAGGCGATGGCGGTCGGCGATGGCGCCAACGATCTCGGCATGCTGCATCTGGCCGGCGCCGGCGTTGCCCTGCACGCCAAGCCGGCCGTGGCCGCCGAGGCGCAGATGCGCATCGACCATGGCGACCTGACGGCGCTTCTCTACATCCAGGGCTACCGCAAGACGGATTTTGTCACTCCATGATCATTCGGGAAACACAGAGACTCATTCTGCGCGAGTGGAAGGAGAGCGACCGTGACCTGTTCCGCGAAATCAACGCCGACGAAAAGGTCATGGAGTTTTTTCCCTTCCGCCGCAGCCATGCGGAAGCGGACGCCGTGCTGGAAACCATCAACGGCATGATCCGCGGCAGCGGCTATGGCTTTTATGCCATGGAACTGCGCGAGACCGGTGAAGTCATGGGCTTCTGCGGCATCTCCCCCGTCATGAACCTCCATCCGCCCTTCCCGGTCGGCACCATGGAGATCGGCTGGCGGCTCGCCACCCGCTTCTGGGGCCACGGTTATGTCACGGAAGCGGCGCAGTCGCTGCTCGTCATGGCCTTCGATGAAAAGGAAACGCCGGAAATCGTCTCCTTCGCCGTCCACAACAATCACCGTTCGACGGCGGTAATGGAACGCATCGGCCTGAAGCGCGATCCTTCCCGCGACTTCGACCATCCGCGCGTGCCGGAAGACACGCATCCGCATCTGCGGCCGCACGTCACCTATGCGCTGACGCTGGAAGAATGGCGGGCGCGATAAGACACCTGCCCGCCAGCTCCCAAGGTCATTTCACCGCGGCATTGCCGCCATCGGCGAACAGAGCGGCACCGGCGACGAAGCTCGCCATGGGGCTCGCGAGGAAAAGCGCTGCCCGCGCAATTTCCGGCGGCTCAGCGATACGTTTCATCGCGTGCAGGCCGGCGGCCCATTCCTTCTGGGCGTCATCTCCTGCGGCAGGTGTATCGACCCCGCCGGGCAGCAGCGCATTGGCGCGAATGCCCTTCACGGCATAATCGGCGGTGATGCCTTTCACCAGCCCCATCAACCCCGCCTTGGCCGCGCCATAAGCCGCCATGCCCGGTATGCCTGCACTGGTGCCGACAAAGCTCGAGGTAAAGACGATGGAGCCGCCACCCCGCATCAACATCGGCGGTACTTGGTAACGCGCGCCCAGAAAGGCGGAGGTGAGATTGACGTTGAGCGCATGATCCCATTCCGCAGGCGAAATCTCCGCCAGCGGTTTCATGGCTCCCACCGCTCCGGCATTGTTGACGGCGATATCGAGGCCACCGAAGACGCTTATGGCCTCATCCGCCAACCGTGAATGGGTTTCCGTAATACCGGCATCGCCGGCAACCGTGTGGACACGGCCGCCGGCCTCACGAATGTCTGCGGCAACCTCATGCAAGGCCTTTTCGCCGCGCGCATTGATGACAACGGCCGCACCTTCGGCGGCAAACAGCATCGCCGTCGCCCGGCCGATGCCGGATGACGCGCCGGTGATGATGGCAACCTTGTTTTCGAGTAATTTCATATTCTTGGCCTCCGTTCGATGGAGACCAAGAATTAGAGAGCGGCCGGTATCACAACCACCCGATTCCTGCCTGGCCGGGCGGAGAGCGCCTTATTCCAGCGGCAGCGCCACGACGCGCAGATTGCCCTGCGCATCGGCCACCATCATATGCGCATTCTTGCGGCCTTCGGATTTAAGGCCGTTGACGCGCACCAGCACGTCGCCCGGAACTTCCATGAAATCCTGCCCGACCTCGACGATGATATCGCCGGCCTTCATGCCCTTCTGCTCGGCGGGCGAGCCCGGATCGACGCTCGCCACCAGCACGCCTTCGACGCTTTCGGCAATGCCCTTTTCGGTGCGCAACTCGTTGCTCAACACCACGAGGTTCATGCCAAGCACGCTCTGCGGCGCCTCGCGAACTTCCGGAGTCTGGTCCTGCGCCTGATCGTCGGCGCCGCCATCATCTTCCGGTGCAACCACACCGCCATCGCCGTCTTCACTCTGCTGATCTTCGGCCGAGGCCTTTTCGTCGGTCGTATCCTGCAATTGCCCAAGCTTGACCTTGACGGTTTCCTCCTTGCCGTCTCGCAGGATCACCACATCGACCTCCTTGCCGACCGGGCTTTCCGCCACGATCCGCAAGAGGTCGCGCATTTCATGAATATCCTTGCCGTCGAATTTCAGCACGACATCGCCGGCCTGGATCGGGCCGTTCTCCACCGGTCCGCCCTTGGCGACGCCGGAGATCAGCGCACCCTTGGCGCTGTCCATGCCGAGGCTTGCCGCCACATCGTCGGTGACCGGCTGAACACGAACGCCGAGCCAGCCGCGGCGCGTCTCGCCGAACTCGATGAGCTGCTGGACGATATTCTGGGCAAGCTCCGTCGGCACGGCGAAACCGATGCCGATCGAACCGCCGCTCGGAGAAATGATCGCCGTATTGATACCGATAACCTCACCCTTCATGTTGAAGAGCGGACCGCCGGAATTGCCCTTGTTGATGGCCGCATCCGTCTGGATGAAATTGTCATAGGGACCGGCATTGATGTTACGGCCCCGCGCGGAAATGACGCCGACTGTCAGCGAGCCGCCAAGCCCGAAGGGGTTGCCGATGGCCATCACCCAGTCGCCGATGCGCATGCTGCGCGAATCGCCGAACTTTACGGCCTTCAGCGGCGTTTTCGGCTCCACCTTCAACACCGAAAGGTCGGTCTTGGTATCGGTGCCGACCAGCGTTGCCTTGAGCTTCGAGCCGTTCGGGAAAATCACCTCGATGGCGTCGGCGCCCTCGATGACGTGGTTGTTGGTGACAACGTAGCCGGCCGGATCGATGACGAAACCCGAGCCCAGCGAACTCACCTTTTCGCCACCCTCGGGCTTCTGGCTGTCGAAATAATCCTTGAAGAATTCCTGAAAGGGCGAGCCCTCCGGCAGACGCGGCGGAACCGGGCCCTTGCCCTCGGTCTTGACGTTCTGCGACGTGGAAATATTCACCACCGCATCGAGAAGCGGCTCGGCGAGATCGGCCACCGATTCCGGCCCGTGGCTCTGCGCTCTCGCAGCAACCGGTGCCGTCAGGCTACCTGCCACAAGCGCGATGCCCGCGACTGCGGCGATGCTGCTGCGAAAAGGCGAAAGAAGGGTCACGGCCATAAGCGTCCTCGCGTTTCAAATAGTCTTGCCCTGCATATATCGGCAAAGCATAAGGCGGAATGATGAAGTGTAAAAATACCTTTTCGTGAACAGGCAATTGATTCCGGCACCTCTTCGCGCACCTCAAAGCCGTACAGAAAAGCGCGCACGAGGCAAACACCTATTGTCGATTGTGATTGTTTCCAGAGAAAAACGCAGAGGATATGCGGAAATCATCGTACGGACGAAGCCTTCCGGCTGGCTATTACCCCAACGGCACCGCTCACGAGAACAAGACAATAACCCACCCACAAAACCGGAACGGGCCGCTCCGAGAAAAATAGGTAGCCGAATAATAAACTCCAGAGCAATTGGGTATATTGAACTGGCGCGATGACAGAAGACTGCGCCATCCGGATCGAAAGCGTCAGGCACAATCTTCCGATTGCGAGCAACGCACCTGCCCCAATGTAAAAGAGCCATTCGATCGGTGTCGGAGGCGTGTAGCGTTGCGGGAGAAGGATTCCGGTGATGAGAACGAGAATGACGACAGGCAGTAGGGTATCGGCCAGCGGAGTCGACTGGGCCCTCCATCGTCTCACCATGATCGTCGATGCGGATTGTGCAAAAGCGGCAGCAAAGGCTAGGACAACGGCCAAGCTGTCCATTGCGCCACTCGGCTGCAGAACGAGCAGGACGCCGACAAGGCCGAGACCGGCGGACAACCATTGAAGGCTGACAGGACGCTCGTTCAAAAACACCAGAGCCAGCAATATCGTGATGATCGGACTCGTAAAGCGGATCGAATAAACATCGGCGATTGGCATACGCGCGATCGCATAGAGCGTCAGCCATATCATGGCAACGGACATGAGCCCCCGCGCGGACACCACCGCCCATCCCTTCACCGAGTTAATTTTGAATCCACCCAATGGCTTGGCAAGCAACAAACCAAAAAAGACGGCAAAAACTCCGGAGAAAAAAAGCACTTGAGGAATAGAGTGCAAACCGCTGAGAATTTTTGAAGCGGCGTCCATCAATGAAAAAGCTGCAAATCCAAGTATGGTAAAAGTAAAAGCAGCTATATAATTGTCTCGATCATGCCCAAGTGCGCGCAGCATCTTCCATTCTTTCAGACTATTAAAGATCGAAGATTATTGTCGCTGACTCACAATTTTATGAACGTCACACCGCAAAGGCTCAAAAGAAAGGGCCGGTAAAACCGGCCCCTCCAAAATCATTTTTTCCGCTATCAGTTCGCCGGCGCTGGCGCAGGGACAGCCGGAGCGGCCGGGGCCGCACCGTCGATATTGTTGAAATAACGGAAGAAGGTCGAGTCCGGGGACAGAACCAGCGTCGTGCCGTTGCCGTTCAGCGCATTGGCATAAGCGGACATGGAGCGATAGAACTCGAAGAAGTTCGGATCGCGCTGGAAAGCCTCACCGAACACCCTGTTGCGTTCGGCATCGCCTTCACCGCGCAGCACTTCGGACTGACGGCGCGCATCGGATTCGAACTCGACAACCTGACGGTCGGCGATGGCGCGGCGGCGCTGCGCCTCTTCGTTGCCGCGGGCGCGGATCAGTTCGGCCTCGGCCAGACGTTCCGACTTCATGCGCTCGAAGGTCTGCTGCGAGACTTCCTGCGTCAGGTCGGTACGGCGGATGCGGACATCGACGATGCTGATGCCGAGCGATTCCGCATCGGGACGCAGATCGTCACGCACTTCCTGCATCATCGATGCACGGGCGTCCGAAAGCGCCGATTCGAAACCGCGCAGACCGTAGACCCGGCGCAGCGATGCGTCGAGACGGGTACGCAGGCGCGATTCCGCCGACATCTGGTCACCCGAGACAGTCTGCCGGAAGCGCCGCGCATCCGTGATGCGATAGACCACGAAGGCGTCGACCTCGTAGAACTTGCCGCCGGAAACCTGAACACGAATATTGTCGTGATCGAAGCGCAGCGCCCGGTTCTCGATATATTGCACCCGGTCGGCATCCATGAAGGCGAAGGGCAGCTTGAAATAGAGGCCCGGCGCGGTTTTCACATCCTGAATTTCACCGAAGCGGACGACGATGGCCTGCTGGCGCTCGTTGACGACGAAGATCGACGAATAACCGAGGAAAAGCACGACGGCGAGGCCGACGAGAATGGCAGAAAGACGGTTACCCATATCAGTTGCCTCCCTGCTGTGCTGCGCCCGGATTGTTGCGCATGATCTCGTTCAGAGGCAGATAAGGCACCACGCCCTGTTTTTCGTCGATGATGATCTTGTTGGAACCCTTCAGGACCTGTTCCATCGTTTCCAGGAACATGCGCTGGCGGGTCACGTCCGGCGCGGTGCGATACTGGTCATAGATGGAGACGAAGCGCTGCGCCTCACCCTGCGCCTCGTTGACGACGCGCGACTTGTACGCGTTCGCTTCTTCGAGGATCTGCGCGGCCTGACCGCGAGCGGCGCCGAGCTTCTGGTTGGCGTACTGGTTGGCTTCCTGAACGAAGCGGTCTTCGTCCTGTTCTGCACGCTGCACCTCGTCGAAGGCGTCGGCCACTTCGCGCGGCGGCGCCGCATCTTCGATGGCCACGGCATTGATGGAAATGCCCGCGCCATAACCGTCCATGGTGGACTGGATGATGGTGCGCACATCCGCCGCAATCGCCTGACGGTTATCGCGGAAAATGTCCTGTGCCGGACGACGGCCGACGACTTCGCGCATGGCGCTTTCGGAAACCTGCTGCAGGGTTTCGGCCGGGCTGTCGACGTTGAAGAGATAGGATTTCGGATCCGAAACCGTATAGAGCACCGAGAACTGCACGTTGACGATGTTCTGGTCGCCCGTCAGCATCACGCCGCTCGACGAAGACGACGAGGCGCGCGAACCGATATTCTGCTGCTGCTCGGTAACCTTGACGATTTCAACCGTCTCGATCGGCCACAGATGGAAATGCAGACCGGGCATCGAGATTTCGTCCTTCGGACGGCCGAAACGCAGCTCCACGCCGCGCTCGTCCGGCTGGACGGTATAGATGGACTGGATGCCGAGGAAAACCAGCACGACGAGAACCACGATGGCAACCGCGCCGCCGTTGAAGCCGCCGGGCAGTACATTCTTGAAACGGTCCTGGCTGCGCCGGATGATCTCTTCGAGATCGGGCGGGCCGCCATTGCCGCCGCCACCGCCGCGAGGCCGGTTAGGCCCCTGCCCCCATGGGCCGCCACCGCCGCCCTGGTTGTTTCCTCCACCGCCGCCGCCCCAAGGGCCGCCGCCGCCATTCTGATTGCTCCAGGGCATCAATACCTCTTTATAAAAGCCTCTCCCGGTTCCGTTCGAAAGCGATTGCTCGCGTGCGGCGGGAATATCGACCCGTTATAGGAAGGAGAAGCGTCCGTTTCAACGCAGAGGTGGTAACTAAATACCCAATCAGGGTAAATAGTTCACTTTGACGCGGCTCTTCGCACATAAGTGGTAAACAGAACCGGATAATTGTCCTTTTCCCCTGCGGGAGCTGGGATTTCCTCGGTTTTCTCAAAAACGGCAGGATCGATTTCCGGAAAAAAAGTGTCGCCATCGAGCTTTACCGCGACATGGGTGACGGAAAGTTGATCGGCGAAGGGCATGGCCTGACGGTAAATCTCACCGCCACCGGCCACGAAGACCTCATCCACACCCAGCTCCGCAGCCTTGCTTCTGGCAAGCTTCAAAGCCTCCTCCAGCGAGGAGACGACATCCACGCCTTGCGGCCGGTAATCGGCATTGCGGCTGACGATGATATGCGGGCGGCCCGGCAAGGGACGCTCGCCGACGGATAAAAATGTCTTGCGGCCCATGATGAGCGGCTTGCCCATCGTCATCGCCTTGAAGCGCTTGAGGTCGGTGGAGAGTTTCCACGGCATGTCGAGATCGCGGCCGATGACGCCGTTTTCGGACACCGCAACGATGATGGTGACGCGCGGCTCGCTCATACCGCGATCGGCGCCTTGATGCTTGAATCGGCCTCGTAGTTTTCCAGCGTAAAGTCTTCGAACTTAAAGGCGAAAAGGTCCTTCACATCCGGGTTGAGGCGCATCGTCGGCAGGGCCTTGGGCGTGCGGGTCATCTGCAGCTGCGCCTGTTCGAAATGATTGGCATAGATATGCGCATCGCCGAGCGTATGGACGAAATCGCCCGGCTTCAGGCCGGTGACCTGCGCCACCATCAGCGTCAGCAGCGCATAGGACGCGATGTTGAACGGCACACCGAGGAAAATGTCGGCCGAGCGCTGATAGAGCTGGCAGGACAGCTTTCCATCGGAAACATAGAACTGGAACAGGCAATGGCAGGGCGGCAGCGCCATTTCATCCACCAGCGCCGGGTTCCAGGCCGAAACGATGTGACGGCGGGAGTTCGGATTGGTTTTCAGGCCCTCGATCAAAAGCGCGATCTGATCGACATGGCGACCGTCCGGTGCGGGCCACGAGCGCCACTGCGCACCATAGACCGGACCGAGATCGCCGTTCTCGTCGGCCCACTCGTCCCAGATGGAAACGCCGTTTTCCTTGAGATAGGCGATATTGGTATCGCCCTTCACGAACCACAGCAGTTCATGAATGATGGAGCGCAGATGCAGCTTCTTGGTGGTGAGAACCGGAAAGCCTTCGAAGAGATCGAAACGCATCTGGTAACCGAATACCGAGCGCGTACCCGTGCCGGTGCGGTCTCCGCGGTCGGAGCCGGTTTCCATCACGTGCCGGAGAAGATCGAGATATTGTTTCATGCGTTCTGCCGCCGATTCCCTGATATCGAGGGAATATAATAGCACAGGGCGGCAGAACCAATCACCGGGGAAACGCTTATCCCCGCCTTTCAGGAAAAATCAGAGAGATTGCAGTTTCCCGAGTTCCTTGGCGACCAGGTAATAAAAGGTCACGCGCGATTTGGAGCGGTCCGCCGCCATGGCCTTGGCAACGGCATCGATTGCCTGATCGGCCGTACCGTCGGTCACGCCGAGCTTCTTGCCGCACCAGCTCGCCTTCACACGTGCAAGCTCTTCCGGATCGGAAGCGGACACCAGCGAGGAATCCCGGTTGCGCAGGGCGATGCCGAGATGCTTGACGATCTTGCCGACCACGGCTTCGTCGGCTGCTGCGTCGTATTTCTTCACATCTGCGAGATAGTCAGTCATGTCCACTCCTTCGTGTGTCCCCGGCCCGGTGTTGCTTCTGGTGACCGGTTGCATGGACAATGGGACAGCAATCCCTCGTCGTCAAGAATTGTCTAAAGTGCGGGCCGCAATCACGAAACCTTTTCATGGAATTGTCATCACCCCCCTTTTCTCAGGCGGTCGAAACGCCTATATGAGCCTTGCTGGGGCAACCCGGCTATGGCGATAAACGGTCGGTGTAATAAACCTATTGGACCCGGGGGCGGTACCCGGCGCCTCCACCAAAAACCGGCGGGCTTTCATGAAACGAAGGCCGGCTTTTGATGGGGGCGAAATAGGATCGACAAGGGCGTAAAGATCGAACTTTTGCTCGGCATGATACCGCCGTTATCGGGTCACAAGTGTAGTTGCAAACGACAACAACGCTAAGGAATATGCTCTCGCTGCCTAATGGCGGTGCGGGAATTCCGCTCTAAAGTCCTCACGGTTAGCCCCGTGAGGCGGGGTTCGGAGGTACCTGGCAACAGAAACCTCCACCTTCTCCATTTTGCCTGAATTGGTTATATGATAGCTGACTCGCAATCGGCATCGGCTTTTCCGTTGCTGCCGTTCAGGACATTGCGTATACTTGGCCAACGCGTGAGCGTCAGGATCGAAAATGATCCCGGCTCAAGGATTACGCGAAGATTCAAAGTGTTACAGCGTCCTTGGCGCGCAAGCCGCGCCGTGCATGAAAAGACGTTCGAATAAGGGAAAGACAGGACCGCATGGGGCAGGATCATATCCGTTACGACATTCTCGCACAGGATGCCCTTCGCGGCGTTATTCGTAAGGTTTTGGGTGAAGTGGCAGCAACCGGCCGTCTGCCCGGCGACCATCACTTCTTCATCACCTTCCTGACCGGCGCGCCGGGCGTGCGGATTTCCCAGCACCTCAAGGCGAAATATGCCGAGCAGATGACCATCGTTATCCAGCATCAGTTCTGGGACCTGAAAGTAACCGAAACCGGCTTCGAAATCGGCCTGTCCTTCTCGGATACGCCGGAAAAGCTGGTTATTCCCTATAACGCCATTCGTGGTTTCTACGATCCTTCCGTCAATTTCGAGCTCGAGTTCGATGTGCCTCTGGCCGAAGAGGAAGAAATCGAAGACGCGGAGATCACCGCTTATCCCGTTTCCCATGAGGCAAAGCCCGCTGCCGCTGCCGAGACGCCCAAATCCGGCGAGGAAAAGAAGGAGGGCTCGGTTGTTTCGCTGGATGCCTTCCGCAAGAAGCAATAACGGCTTTTACGCCGAGCTTACGAAACCCGAGGAGACATATCCCCATGGCGGCCGATATCGTCAATCTGCGCCAGTTTCGGAAACAGAAAGCCCGTAGCGAAAAAGAAAAGCAGGCGGAGCAGAACCGCCTGTCCTTCGGCCGCACCAAGACCGAAAAAAATCTCACCTCGGCCCTGAACGAAAAGGCCGGAAAGGCGCTCGATCAGGGGCGGCTCGAAAAAAACGATGACGGGACCGGCAAAGACTGACCTGCCGGCCGGACGTCGCGGATTTCGGGACTATCGGAAAAGAATCGCAAAACAGGGACTTGCCGGGGAGACATGATTCAGACCTCCAACCGGTTTCACCGGAGACCGATCTGATGATCCGCAAGCACTCCGCGACGCTGCACGGCCACCGCACCAGCATTTCACTCGAGGACGCCTTCTGGGACGAGCTGAAAACCATTGCGGAAAGACGCAAGATCAGTTTCGCGGCCCTGCTTGCCGAAATAGACGACAACCGCTCCGCCGACAGCAATCTGTCCTCGTCCCTGCGGGTCTATGTGCTGAACTGGCTGAAAACCCGCTGACCTTCCGCAACCTGTCTGTCAAAGAGGCTGCTGCCACGAGCGGGCATCTCGCCGCCGGATTTTACCCATCAGCCACTACGAAAAATTCCGCCGAAAACTCGTAACGCCGTGAAAGTATTCATTAAACATTAGCGGCATAATCTGCGCTCCAAGGCATCCCCGTATTGCGTAGCCTTGCTTCCAGATTTTGTTTCATATCCTTCCATTCCACATATCCGCCACGAGGCGACCATGGTTTCTGCCGTTTCGGGAACGAGCGCCGCCGTTTCCCTGCTTTCTTCTTCATCCACATCGTCTTCAAACGTCTCCGAACTGAAAGCACAGATTGCCGAAAAGCAGTCGGAGCTTGCCCAAACCACGGAAGCGAAAGCACAGGAAGAGCTGAAGAGCGCAATCGCGTCGCTCAAGGCTCAGCTCGAGGCGCTCGAAAACAGCGCCGACAAATCGGCATCGTCGAGCGAGAATGCGGAAAAGCCAAGCCTTTCCGGCGAAAGCGCCAGGATCGGCGCCAAAAATTTCGACGCCGACACACCATTCGGCGAACGCGAAACCTGGGTTTGACAGTTTCGTCGGGATTTTTCCGTCAAAGCGATTGACGGGCAGCGCAAAATGCTCGCCTCGGAAGACCGCAAATCTTTTGCGAGATTTGGCCTTATCGCTAGGTCAAGCCATTGCTGTCCGGCGCCCTTAAAGTCGCCGGTGAAGACCCCATATTCGTTCGACGTCCTCGGAACTGCGCCAAAAATCTAAACGCATCAACAAACAGGCCAGAGCATGATGCGGCATACGGAGGGAAGCCCCGCGCCGTCCGTCAACTAGCTTAAAGGGAAATCGGCCTCCCTGCCACGCAAGCTTACGGCGTGGCGGGAGCGTTTTCCGGCGCCAGTTGCCGGATGGCGTTTTCCGTCGGAGGCACCACCAGAACAGGCGCGGATTGCCGCTCGGGCGTCGGCTGTTGCCCCTGTTGCTGTTGCTGCTGTTGCTGTTGCTGTTGCAACCGCTCCTGCTGTTCCTTTTCCTGACGCAGACGTTCTTCGGCCGCAGCCTTTAAACGCGCCTCTTCTTCCGCCTTGGCCTTGGCTTCCGCCTCCGCCCGTTCCTTCTCGGCCTGCCGCTCGGCCGCCTGAGAGCGATAAAGCGCCACTTCCCGGCGCAGGCGCTGCTTTTCGAGAACGCTGGCCTGCATGGCCTCCACCCGGCGGCGCTCCTTTTCGAAAGCCCGGAGCGACAGGTAATTGCTGAGCGCCGAAACGTCGGTCGTCAAAGCCGGCGCGGCAAGCGGGCCGTTATAATTCAGACGCACCGAAGGCTCGGCCCCCGCAACCGTTTCGGTGCCGGGATTGAACAGGAGATCGAGGTCGCCATTCACCGTCGAAGCCGCAAGATCGACCGTCGCATCGGCCGTCAGCGTTACCGGATCGATCCCCGCCCGCAGATTCTTGAAATGAAGCGCGCTGCCATTCAGCGAGAACGGCAGGGCCACATCGCCGAGACCGATTTCACCCTGCCACAGGCTCTGGTCCACCAGCGGCCGCACCTTGGGCGCGTCGATCGGTTGCTGCAACCCATCGGCCGCCTGCAGGATCGGCGGCAGGGCACCGGGATTTAGCCCCTTCAGCACCAGCCCACCGACCCGGATTTCACCCGAACCGCCTGCCGACTTCAGCATTTCACCGACGCTCTTGCCGGTCGATTCGGCCGTCAGGTCGATGGCGACCCGGCCTGCCGCGACCGGCCCGTTGGCATTCGCCCACAGGATCGGCTCCGGATTGGCGTCGGTCACCGCGATCTTGGTGCGGAAAATGCCCGCCCCCTCGCCCGTCGACATTGCGAGCCGTCCCGTCAGCTTGCCGCCCATGAAGGTGCCGGCAACATCATCGAGCGAGAGACTGCCCGCATCATGCGTGACCTTGGCCGAAACACCCGTGACCGTGCCGAAGGGCCCGGCCTCGAAGCTTTCCGCTTTCAAGGCAAGCGAAGCCTTGAGCTGCGGGAACGCGGCCATGGCCAGCGGCTTGGCATTGAGCGCCCCGGTTTCCGGATCGATCACCGGCCCATAGATCGCATCGCCCAGCCAGGCGAGATCGGCCGTTCTAACCGCAAGATCGCCGGTGACGGGATAGGGCGCGGCGCGCTGGAAGGTCAGATTGCCCGAGAACGGATTTCCGCCCGCCTGCCCGCCTATCGAGGAAAGCGCGATCTTTTGCCCATCCACCGCCACTTTCGCATTGGCCTTCAACGCCATGCCGCCGCCAAGCTGCGGCAGGCCGACGGCGTTCATGATGAGATAGGGCTCGATGTCAGCGCTTTCGAGCGCCACGTCGGCGCTGCCCTCACCGAAATTGGCGGCCGCAACGGCAAAGGAACCATTCATCGAAAAATGCGTGCGCTCCGTCGAGAAGCGCAGTTCCGTCTGGGCGGGCGAGCCGAGCGTGCCGTTGAGCTTGACGGATAAAAGCCCCTCGCCATCCGCATCGAAGGGCAGTGGATCGAGCCCCGCCTGCCCGAACAGGATGGCCGTCGACTGGTTTTTCAGAACCGCTTCCAGCGACATGGCGGTATCATCGGTGATCGACAGGAAATCCGGCATCTTGGCCACGGCCGACAGCCGGCTGCCATTGACGGTGCCGGAAACGGCGACATTGGCGCCGCCATTTTCGCTATTGACCGAAACATCCATTGAGAGATCGGAATTGGCGTACCACGGCGCGCTCGCCGCCAGACGGTTGAGGAATGGATGGTTCGGCAATTTCTGTTGCAGCATGGTGAAGAACGGCTGCATATCCGCCGCATGCAGGTTCACCGTGCCCTTGCCCGCATATTTCAGCAGCGAACCCTGCAGCTCACCCCTTGCCCTGACCTCCGCACCGGCGATGTCTCCGGCCGTCATGTTCTCCAGCGAGAGAACGCCGCCCGCCATGGTGAAGGCGGTCTCGACATGATTGGCGGTCACACCGGCCATATTGAACCGGTCGGCCTTGAATTTTGCGGTAATGCGGTGGTCGAGGACGGAGCTGCCGACCTGATCGCCAAGCGCCAGACTGCCGAGCGCCTTCAGCGCATCGAGATCGATTTCGTTACCGGCAAGATCGATGGAAAGATTGGAGGTCTTGCCGTCGGAACGTCGCTCCAGCTCACCCTTCAGCGACGCATCGCCAACTGCAAGCTCCAGATTGTCGAAACGCTGGTTGAGCGTCGTCAGCGAGACATCGGCAGAAAAACCGGCGGCATTGAGCTGGCGGATCGCCGGATCGACGGAACCGGAAAGCCAGTTCGCCAGACCCGAGGGCTGGTTTGAGGCGAGAAGCAGATTGCCGTTGAAGGCGGGGCCGCCGAGAAGCGTCAACGATCCCTTGGCTTCGAGCTGCGTCCTGCCCGGCAGGGTCGCCACGGCATTCACCACCTGCCAGCCGCTGCCTTCAGGGCGCACATCCAGCCTGATGTCACGAATGGTCGTGTCATCGGAAACGAGCGCCGGAAGGCTGATGCTGGCCTTGCCCGGCACCGGCGGCACCGGAATGCGGGCCACCATGGCCGCAAAGGCCTCGATACGCTGGCGAACCGAGGCGGTGGGCTGGCGCGAGGTCTTGCCCGCCTGCACGACGGGCGGCGCAAAGCGGGCGACATCGATCTGCTGGCCATCGGCGGTCAGCAGGAATTCCGGCTTGGCGCCGGTATCGAGCGTCGCTTCCCCGGTCACGACATAGGGATTTTCACTGCCGCCGAGCTCCATTCGGTAGCTCGGGATACGCACGCTCTCATTGGTGAGTTCAAAGCTGCCGCGGGTGCGCGGCGAGGAAAACAGCGATTGTCCGGCCTGCTGCTTCTGCTTTTCGTCTTCGCGGAAACTGAAAGCGAAAGAACCGCTATAGGCAGGCTTGCCCGCTGTTGCAGCAATCGCCCCATCGAGATCGACCTCGACCGGATGCTCATCCGGCACCACCCGCACCCTGAGCCCCATGCGGCCGGCGGCATAATCCGGCTCGCTGCTGGAGAGCGAAAAGGAGCCCGGATGGCCATCGACGGCGGCGCGTCCCTCCGCCTTCCACGGCCCGGCCAGCGAATTGGCGGACATGTCGGCACTGAGGCCGGTCATGACACGGTTGCGGCCGGATTGTTCATCGATGAATTCGATCTGCCCGCCTTCGATCTGTACGCTTTCCAGAACCACGGTGCGGGCGGGAATTTCCGCCCGGCTGCCGCGCATCCAGTCCAGCGTGCCGTCCTTCAGCAGCCTTATCCTGGCCTTGGGTTCCTCGATGCGCATGTCGAAAATGCGCGCCTCGCCGGAGAGGAAAGGCGCAAGCTCGGCATCCATGGAGAAACGCGCAACCTGAATGAGCGGCGATCCATCCGCATCCGTTCCGGCGCGCACATCGTGCAAAGTTACCGAAGGGAAAGGCAGGATACGGGCTTCAACCCGGCCATGCACCACCACCTTCTTGCCGAGAATACGGCTCGCCTGATCCTCGAAATCGCGGCGGAAATCCGTCCAGTCGACGAAATAGGGAATAAGCAGCGCCGAAAACAGCACCACGGCCAGCAGTCCGCCCAGAAAAACCAGAATACGTCCGAGCACTGACCTGCATCTCCCTTCGCGAACGCTGCAAACCTATTCTTTTCTGCCTTAACGGCAAGCAGCCTTTTGTACCAATCAATTGTGAGAATGATCAGACAAGCCGGAACAACTTGCCCGGATTGAAGATGTTATCGGGATCGAGCGACGTTTTGATGGCGCGCATCAGATCCAGTGCATTACCGGCCTCTTCGGCGAGGAAACTCATCTTGCCCTGTCCGATGCCGTGTTCGCCGGTGCAGGTGCCGTCCATGGCGATGGCGCGGCGGTTGAGACGGGCGACGAAGGCTTCGGTTTTCGCCACACTTTCCGCGTCCTTGCCATCGAACAGAATAAGGACGTGGAAGTTCCCGTCGCCCGCATGACCCACGATCGGTGCGAGAAAGCCGTTTTCCTCGATATCCCGCTGTGTTTCCACAACGCAGTCGGCAAGACGCGAAATCGGCACGCAGACATCGGTGGAAAGCCCGTCGAGATGGGGGGCAAGCGCCCGCGAGGCCCAATAGGCGTCGTGCCGCGCTTTCCATAGCCTGTTGCGCTCGGCCGCATCGCCTGTCCAGCGGAAGTCGACGCTGCCGCATTCGGCCGCGATTTCGGCGAACTGCTGCGATTGCAGCGCCGCCGTTTCCTCGGTGCCGTGGAACTCCACAAAGAGTGTCGGCTTCTCCGCATAGTTCAGGCCGGAATAGGCGTTGCAGGCCCGCACCTGCACTTCGTCCAGCAATTCGATGCGGGCGACCGGAACCCCCATCTGGATCGTCATGATGACGGCATCGCAGGCCGCCTTGATGCTGTCGAAAGTGCAGACCCCGCCGGCGATTTTTTCCGGAATACCCTGCAAGCGCAGCGTAACGGAGGTAATGACACCCAGCGTTCCCTCTGCACCGACGAAAAGCCGCGTCAGATCGTAACCGGCGGACGACTTGCGGGCGCGGCGGGCAGTGCGGATTTCCTCGCCAGTGGCGACGACGGCGGTGACGGCCAGCACATTGTCTTTCATCGTGCCGTAACGCACGGCATTGGTGCCGGAGGCCCGCGTCGAGGCCATGCCGCCGATGGAGGCATTGGCGCCGGGATCGATGGGGAAGAACAGGCCGGTATCGCGCAGATAGACATTCAGGTCCTCGCGCGTCACACCCGGCTCCACCGTCACGTCAAGATCTTCGGCATTCACCTCAATGATGCGATTCATCCGGCTGAAATCGATGCAGATTCCGCCGTTCGGCGCATTCACCTGCCCTTCCAGCGAAGACCCCGTTCCGAAAGGAATGACCGGCACCTTATATTGCGCGCAGACCTTTACCACGGCCTTCACATCATCGGCGCTCTCGGCAAAAACGACGCCGTCAGGGGCCTGCAGCGTCAGATAGGTGGTGGTGTGGCCGTGCTGTTCGCGGAACGCCTGTCCGGTCTGGAGCCTGTCTCCAAGCTGCTGCTTCAGCACCGCGAGTGCCGACGCGATGCCCTCTTCGTTCCGCTTTCCCGCCACCACATCTTTCAGCGCCATCGTCCGTCTCCACCGCAACATCTGCCCGTAAAGGATTCGATCCGTTACGAAATTCCGTCAGGTGGTATGGGATAAGGTTAACGCTTTGTCCAGCATCGCGATTGCGCCAAACACCGTTTGGCGGCAACCGTTTTTATTCCGCCGCCAGCAGCGGCTTGTCCTCTTCCAGCGCCTTGCGGCGGGCGGCAAGTTCAAGCTCGCGGTGAAGACGGATTTCCTCATCCGCCTGCGGTTTCGCGAAGCGGGCGATCAGCAG
Source organism: Agrobacterium sp. 22-226-1 (assembly GCF_053522345.1). Classification (NCBI taxonomy): domain Bacteria; kingdom Pseudomonadati; phylum Pseudomonadota; class Alphaproteobacteria; order Hyphomicrobiales; family Rhizobiaceae; genus Agrobacterium; species Agrobacterium sp. 22-226-1. Next base: position 155,780 of record NZ_JBNWCP010000004.1, on the reverse strand, counting down.
GTAGGAGACCGGCGTGATGTAAAGCGTCACCAGCGTCGCAAAGCCGAGGCCGCCGACGATGACCCAGCCGAGCGCGATGCGCGCTTCCGCGCCGGCACCCTGCGCCAGCACCAGCGGCACACCGCCGAGAATGGTCGCAATCATCGTCATCATGACAGGGCGCAGGCGAATGCTCGTCGCCTTTTCAATGGCTTCCCGCACGGTTGCGCCCTGATCGCGCAGATGATTGGCGAATTCCACGATGAGAATACCGTTTTTCGCCATCACCCCGACGAGCAGCACGAGCCCGATCTGGCTATAGACGTTGAGGCTTGAACCGGTAACGAGCAGCGCGATGACCGCGCAGGCAAGGCCTAGCGGCACCGTCGTCATGATGATGACCGAGCTCAGCACGCTTTCGAACTGCGCCGCCAGCACGAGGAAGATGATGGCGATGGCAAAACCGAAGGTCAGCAACATGCCGCTCGAATTTTCCTCCAGCGTCGCAGCCTCACCCAGCGGCAGCAGGCGTGCGCCGGGCGGCAGGACGGATTGCGAGAGCTCATTCACCTTTTGCAGGGCCTCACCCAGCGAAACGCCGTCCTTGAGGTTGGCGGTAAAGCCAACGGAGGGAAGCTGCTGCTCGCGGTTGAGCTGCGGCGCAACCGCATTTTCCTTCAGCGTGGCGATGACCGACATCGGCACGATCTTGCCATCGCCCGTCTTCAGAAAGACGTTTTCAAGATCGGTCGGATCGTTGATCGGCCGGGTGGAGGACAAAAGCCGCACCGGGATCGCATCGCCATCCACGAAGACGTCGACAATCGAGCGTCCTTCCAGCAGCGACTGCATGGCGCGCGACAGGCCGGTGATATCGATGCCGAGATCCGACGCACGCTCGCGGTCGATGGAGACGGAGATTTGCGCCTGATTGGGCTCATTGTCGAAACGCGGCGTATCGAACAGGCCGCTTTCCTCCATGGAAAGCAGCAATTTCTGCGTCGCCTCGGTCAGCGCCGCATAGTTGCTGCCAACCATCGCCATCTGCAGGCCGTTGCCGGCACCGCGAATTCTGAGGCTGTTCGGCTGCATCGCATTGCCGCGCAGCGCCGGCACCCTGTTGGCGGCAGAAGTGACATCGGCGGCAATCTGGTTCTGTGTGCGCTCACGATCTGCCCAGGGCGCGAGCGTCAGCACCATGAAACCGGTATTGGACGAGCCGTTCATGCCGGTGATGGAGTAGATATTGCGGATTTCACCGCTGTCGCGCAGCGGCTGCAGGTTTTCTTCGATCCGCTGCAACTGGTCGCGGGTATATTCGAGGCTGACGCCCTGCGGCGCGGTGACCCGCATCATGATCGAGGCGCGGTCCTCGCGCGGCGTCAACTCGTTCTGGATCATGCCGAAGGCGATCCACGACAGGCCGGAAAAGATCAGCGCCACGACGATGACGATCAGTGGATTGTTGAGGCAGGCGGAAAGCGTCGTTTTGTAGGTGGAGGCAAAGACATTGCCGAACCATGCGAGCGGCCCCGTCGGCTCTTTCAGCCCCTCTTTCAGCATACGCGAGGCGAGCATCGGGCAGAGCGTCAGCGCCACGATGGAGGACAAGCCCACCGCGAAGGCCAGCACGAAACCGAATTCGCGGAACAGACCGCCAAGCTGGCCCGGCAGGAAGGAAAGCGGAATGAACACGGCGGCAAGCGTCGCCGTCGTCGCGATGACCGCGAAAAAGACTTCCTGCGTGCCAAGAACGGCAGCGGCCCGCGGCCCCATGCCTTCCGCCCGGCGGCGCACGATATTTTCCAGCACCACGATGGCGTCATCGACCACGAGACCGGTCGCCAGAACGATGGCAAGCAGCGTCAGAATATTGACCGAGAAGCCGACCATATAGATGGCGACAATGGTGCCGATCAACGCGACAGGCATGGTGATCGCCGGAATGAGGGTGGCGCGCCAGTCGCGCAGGAAGAGATAAAGCACGACGACGACGATGATCGCCGAGAGACCGAGCGCCAGCTCGACCTCGTGCAGCGCGCCTTCGATGAAGACGGCATCGTCACTGGTGACGACGATACGCGTACCTTCGGGCAGATTGGCCGACATGGCGTCGACGGCGGCCTTCACGCCGGTCGAGATACTGAGCGTGTTCGACTGCGCCTGCCGGATGACACCGAGACCGACACCCTGCACGCCGTTGGAGCGCAGCGAGGTGGATTCATCATCCGCGCCCAGCATGACGGTCGCGACGTCCCTGAGGCGGATATTGTTCTTGATGAGAAGGTTGGAAAAGTCTTCGGGCTTCGTCAGGCTGGCGGTGGCGCGCACGACGATGTCCTGCGTCGTGCTTTTCAGCGACCCCGCCGGCACGTCGAGGGCTGCGCTGGCAAGCGCGTTCGAAACATCGGTCACCGTCAAACCGCGGCTGGCGAGCGCCGCCTGATTGAGATCGACCCGGAAAACCTTTTCCTGATCGCCGTAAAGCTCCACATCGGCCACGCCGTCGACGGCGGCCAGACGGTCGATGATCTCGTCATCCACCAGCTTGGTCAGGTCTTCCATGCTGAGCGTGGAGGAAGTGACGGCAAGGCGCATGATCGGCTGGCTGTCGGAATCCGCCTTGATGATCTGCGGCTCGTCGGCATCGTCCGGCAACTGGTTGGTAACGCGGCCGATGGCGTCGCGCACGTCATTGGCGGCAACCGCCAGATCGACATTGTCGCCGAATTCCAGCGTCACGCGGCTGGTGCCGAACTGCGAGTTGGACGAGATGGACTTGACGCCGCTGACCCGCGCCACCGCACCTTCGATGGTCTGCGTCACTTCCTGATCGATGGTTTCGGGCGCCGCCCCCTCATAGGTGGTCCTGACGCTGATCGTCGGCCGGTCGACATCAGGCAGTTCGCGCACTTCAACGCCCACCAGCGCCGCAAGGCCGGCAACGACCAGAAGCGTATTGAGAACCGCCGCCAGAATCGGCCGGCGCACGAACAATGCCGTAAAGGCGAGTTTGGAATCCTGCCCAGAGGGTGGCTGCGTCGTCATTGGCTGGCAACCTCTTCAGGCTTCGGCTGGTTGCCAACGCGGACCGCGCCGCCTTCCCTGACACGCTGAAGGCCCTCGATCACGACAGGTTCGCCATCCGCCAGCTCCGCCTTGACGAGAACGGCATCGGGATTGCGCTGCACGATCTGCACCCGCACTTTGTTCGATTTATTGTCGGCCACGCGCCAGACGTAAGAGCCTTCTGCATCCCATTGCACGGCCAGTGGATCGACCGAGGCATAGGTTTCCCCGGCAAAACGCATGGTCACGCCGAAGGACATGCCCGCCCTCAGCTCGTCCTTCTCATTGCCGAACTTCGCCCGGATACGGATCGTGCGGCTCGCCTCATCGACGCGGTTGTCGACAGCCTCGATCTCGCCCTTGAAGGTCTCACCCGGCCGGGAAATGGACGTCGCCTCCACCGGCATGCCGACCTTGATCGCGGTTGCGAACCGCTCGGGGGCCCAGAAATTGACGAGAATTTCCGAACGATCATCGATGCTGACGATGGTTGACTGCGTGGTGACGTTATCGCCGATATTGGCGGCGACAATGCCCGCCACACCCTCTATCGGCGCAACGATGTCGCGCCGCTTGAGATTGAGTTCGGCGGTGCTCAGCGCAAGCTTGGCGGCTTCTTCGGCAATCTGCGCATCCAGCACATCGAGGCGGGAGACGGATTTGAGGTTCTTGTAGGAATTGGATTTTTCAACGGCGCTGCGCAGCGCCACCTGCGCCTTGTCGCGCTCGATCACCTGCTCTTCATCGTCGAGCCGCGCCAGCACCTGGCCCTTCACGACACGAGCGCCGGACGACGTGCGAATTTCGGAAAGCGTGCCGGAAGCCTGCGGCATGACGACAACCGACTGGATCGCCTCGCCATTGCCGATGGCATTCAGCCGGTCGTTGACCGTGCCTTTCTTTACCGGGGCCGTCACCACCAGTGTGGCGTTGCCGTTGCGGCGCGCACCGCCGGCGTTTTGACCCGAACCGGGCGTAGCGGCGGCAACCTCGACGGCGCCGGCAGGCGTTTTGCCAACCCCCATGCTGGCGAGCACATTGCGGGCTTCGGGCGAATAGAAGCCCCAGAGACAGAGCCCCGCTCCCACCACGGCAACACTGACACCCACCTGTTTCCAGACCCGCATATATTTCTCCGGTTGATCCGCGCAGTATAAAGCATTCCCGAAAACCTGCGTTCCGGGACAGATGCAGTATTCCTGCTTGGCTGAGGCAAGGCAACGCACAAATCCGTTCCTTACGTAATTGTAATTTGGGCGCAAATGCCGCCCGGCGCAGCCACACGGCCCTCTAGGCCACGCATTCCTGTCGCAAATATCCGCCATTGGGCTAATCTGCCCCCGAGACGCCATAACCGGAGGAAGCCATGAGCACCGTGACGAAGACCGAAAACCCGGAAACCGACCCGCGCGTCAAGGCGGTGTTCGATGACATCCGCGCCACCCGCAAATCGGATTTCATCAACAATATGTGGCTCTACCTCGCCTTCGATGCCAATCTGCTTGAAAAGACATGGGGTGAGGTCAAGGCGGTGATGGCGACACCTTCGGCGCTCGATCCCGTGGTGAAGGAAATGCTCTATATCGCCGTTTCCGTCACCAATGGCTGCTCCTATTGCGCCCATTCCCACACGGCAGCAGCAAAAGCCAAGGGCATGACCACCGAACAACATGCCGATTTGCTGCGTGTCATCGCGCTTACCGCCAAGACCAACCAGCTTGCGGTGGCGCTGCAAGTGCCCGTTGACGCCGCTTTCGACGCTGACAGGCAGGCATGAAACGAAAAAATGCCTTGGAATGGGCGTTTTGACGGTTGATACCGGAATAAAAGCAGAACACGGTTCTGGCCTTTATATCCCGAATCACTACATTGGGCCGCATGAGCAACAGTTTTGACGATATGCCGTTCTTCGATGAGGAACCCGCCGCACCGCGCAGGGCAACGAACAATGCCGGTGCGGAAAGCGGCGGCGGGCTTGGCATTGCCGCCCGCGCCATGGCGGCGCGCGATCAGACGCGTGCTGCGCCCGACTATCTTTCCGGCCTCAATCCGGAACAGCGCGAGGCCGTGGAAACGCTTGACGGACCCGTTCTCGTGCTCGCCGGCGCCGGCACCGGCAAGACCCGCGTTCTGACGACCCGCATCGCCCATATTCTGGCCACCGGCCGCGCCTATCCGAGCCAGATTCTTGCCGTGACCTTTACCAACAAGGCTGCCCGCGAGATGAAGGAACGTATCGGCGTTCTGGTCGGCGGCGCTGTCGAGGGCATGCCCTGGCTCGGCACCTTCCACTCCATCGGCGTCAAGCTCCTGCGCCGCCATGCTGAACTCGTCGGCCTGAAATCGGACTTCACCATTCTCGATACCGATGATGTCGTGCGGCTGATCAAGCAGCTCATTCAGGCAGAAGGGCTGGACGACAAGCGCTGGCCGGCAAAACAGTTCGCCGGCATGATCGACGGCTGGAAGAACAAGGGCCTGACACCGCCGGATATTCCGGAGGGCGACAGCCGCGCTTTCGCCAATGGTAAGGGCCGCGAACTTTACACCGCCTATCAGAACCGCCTGAAAACGCTGAACGCTTGCGATTTCGGCGACCTTCTGATGCATCCCATCAGCATCTTCCGCCGCCACACCGATATTCTGAAGGAGTATCACCAGAAGTTCCGTTACATTCTGGTGGACGAATATCAGGACACCAATACGGCGCAATATATGTGGCTCAGGCTGCTTGCCCAACGCGCCAAGGGTGAGCCGCAGAATGTCTGCTGCGTGGGTGATGACGACCAATCGATCTATGGCTGGCGCGGCGCGGAAGTGGACAATATCCTCCGCTTCGACAAGGATTTCCCCGGCGCCAAGGTCATCAAGCTCGAACGCAACTACCGCTCCACGGAGCATATTCTCGGCGCGGCCGGCCATCTGATCGCCCATAATGAGGGCCGTCTCGGCAAGACGCTGTTCACCGAACGCAGCAGCCCCGACGATGAAAAGGTCGTGGTGCATGCCGCCTGGGATTCCGAGGAGGAAGCCCGCGCTGTCGGCGAGGAAATCGAACAGCTTCAGCGCAAGAACCATAATCTGAACGACATGGCGATCCTCGTTCGCGCCTCCTTCCAGATGCGCGAGTTTGAAGACCGTTTCGTCACGCTTGGCCTCAATTACCGCGTCATCGGCGGCCCGCGCTTTTATGAGCGCCTCGAAATCCGCGACGCCATGGCCTATTTCCGCCTTGTCTGCCAACCGGCCGACGATCTCGCCTTCGAGCGGATCGTCAACACGCCGAAGCGTGGTCTTGGCGATACGACGATCCGTAACCTGCACGACTATGCCCGCGCCCGCGATATTCCGATGCTGGCAGCGGCCGCCGACATCATCGAGACCGACGAGCTGAAGCCGAAGGCGCGCAAGGCGCTGTTTGATGTGGTGCAGGATTTCCGCCGCTGGCAGGGTCTGCTGGAAAACACCGAGCACACCACCCTTGCCGAGCAGATTCTCGACGAAAGCGGCTATACCGCCATGTGGCAGGCCGACAAGACGGCTGAAGCGCCCGGACGGCTTGAGAACCTGAAGGAACTCATCCGCTCGATGGAGGCCTTCGAGAGCATGCGCGGCTTCCTTGAGCACGTAGCCCTCGTCATGGATGCCGAACAGAACGAAAATCTCGATGCCGTCTCCATCATGACGCTGCATTCCGCCAAGGGTCTGGAATTCGACACCGTCTTCCTGCCCGGCTGGGAAGAAGGTCTGTTCCCGCACCAGCGGGCGCTGGACGAAGGCGGGCGCTCCGGTCTGGAAGAAGAACGCCGCCTCGCTTACGTTGGCATCACCCGCGCCAAGAAGCTCTGCCATATCTGGTTCGTGTCGAACCGGCGCATTCACGGGCTGTGGCAATCCACCCTGCCCTCGCGTTTCCTCGATGAATTGCCGCCCGCCCATGTGGATGTCGCGGCATCCGACAGCAGTTACGGCGGTTATGGCGGACGCGGCGGCTACGGCCAGTCGCGCTTCGACAAGGCCGATCCCTTCACCAACAACTATTCCACCCCCGGCTGGAAGCGCGCGCAGCAGAACCGCAGCGACGCCACCCGTGACAATTGGGGCACCCGCTCCGGCCATGCGGTGGAACGCATCGGTTATGGCGAAAGCGGCCCGCGCACCCGCACGATCGACGGCGAACTAGTGGCGAAATCCGTTGCCGACACGCCATCGAAATTTTTTGTCGGCGACCGCGTCTTCCACCTCAAATTCGGCAATGGCAACATCTCCGCCATCGAAGGAAACAAGCTGACGATCGACTTCGACCGCGCCGGCCAGAAGCGCGTGCTGGACGGATTTGTGGAAAAGGTCTGATTCGACAACCATGAGTGCCTGAAGGCTGCTTTTTCCATAGCCCGCGTCATGCCGTTGCAATAAAGGAGTTGCAATGGGGAAGTGGAACTGGCGAGGACAGCTTTGCATATATTACCGAAAAGCCAGCGCAGGCTCGCCGTTTTCCTGATCAATATGGACAGCGCCACCAAACGCCTCGCGGATATGACCGCGCGCCTCGATGCCATGGGGCTCAAGGCGGAGCGTGTCCCCGGCGTCAATGGCAGGGAACTGAATTACCCCATCCCGGAATTCAGCGAGATTTCCTACATGCTCATGCATGGCCGCCGTACCTCGCCGCCGGAAATCGGCTGCTATCTCAGCCATGTCGCCTGCGCCAATAAATTCATGGCGGGCGATGCCGATATCGCGCTCATCCTTGAGGATGACGTGGTCTTCGACGATGATTTTCTCAACGCCATCGACGAGGCGGTGCTGAACGGCGGCGACTGGGATTTGCTGCGGCTCACGACCGTCAGCAATGGCCGGAAATTCCCGTTCCGCCCGCTTTCCAACGGTCGTTCGCTCGCCATTGCCATCACGCGGGAAAAAGGGTCGGGAGCCTATCTCGTCAACCGCCGCGCCGGAAAATGGATATCGAAGCTGATCCCCATGCGGCTCGCTTATGACATCGCATTCGATCTTGAATATCTCGCGGGGCTGAAGGCGGCCTTCCTCTACCCGCTCTGCGCCACGCAGGATGCGGACGGGGAAAGCCAGATCCAGAACAATCTGCGCATCTACCGCCTGCCGCGCTGGCGCTATTTCACCGTTCTGCCCTATCGCGCCTATCTGGAAACCAGCCGGTTCCTGTTGCGCGGCATTCGCTTCGCCGTCGCCAAAGTGTGCGTTGCGATGGAGCGCGGCAAGGGCAAGACCGCCCAGGCCGGTCATTGATCGATCAGTCTTACACTTCGCCGGGCGTGAAGCCGACGAGATAGACCGCCGCGACCACGGCTGCGAGAATGAAAAGAGAAATGACGAAAATCGTCATCCGGTTCAATGGTTTGCGCGTCGTTTTCTTCATGGTGGAATAATGCGTGGCCGCATCGCTTGTTCCGCAACGCACAGGATAATGTCGTCTAAAACCGTGAGCCGGCGCAATTCGATTCCGCTTCAGGCACATATGGGCTAAAGCTCGTCTCCATCTTCAGCTTTGCCGGCCCGCCATGACAGACACGACGCATCCACGCCTCAACCCGCTGCATCTTGCCGCCGCCTTCGCCAGCGGCTGCCTTTTGACATTAATGGTGCATTTCAACGGTCAGCTTGCCCATTACGGCAATGCGCTGTTTTCCTCCTGGACGGCGCATGGCACCGGCACGGTGGCGGCGCTGATCTATCTCGCCATCATGCGCCCAAAGAAAGACGTGGGCGCGGCAGAAAAACCGAAAGCGCCGCTCTGGGCCTATTGCGGCGGGGTCGTGGGTGCCGCCATCGTCATCCTCACCTCCACCGCCGTCAATTCACCACTGGCGCTTTCCGGCACCATTGCGCTCGGGCTTGGCGGACAGGTGATCTTCAGTCTTCTCGCGGATCTTTTCGGCCTCTTCGGCCTGCCCAGAAGAAAGCCGGACCTGCGGGACATGGCGGCGGTGGCGCTGATCCTGTGCGGCAGCGCACTCATCATCCTTGTCGGGAGAACGGCATGATTGTCTGGATCGCCATGGCCTTTACCGGCGGCGTCTTCGTGGCGCTGAGCCGCCAGATCAACGGCCGCCTCAGCCTGTCCAACTCGCCGCTCATCGCATCGTTCTGGAACCACATTGTCGGTTTTGCCGTGCTGACGGTCATCGGCCTCACCGTCGGCGGCCTCATTCCGCCGGGCGCGGCCGATGCGCCTTGGCTTGCCTTTATCGGCGGGCCGATCGGCGTCGTCTTCATCGCTTCGGGAAGCTGGCTCATTCCGCGCATCGGTGCGGTCAATACCGCCCTTCTGGTCATCAGCGGCCAGATGGTTTCAGGCGTGGTTCTCGATCTTTTCGGCGATCATCCGCCGAAACTCTGGGCAAGCGCACTCGGCATCCTGCTCATCTTCGCCGGCATGGTGCTGACACAGCGGCGCGGTCGCTAGAGCATTTCCAGTAAAAGTGCGCAGCGGTTTTACATCAGGAAAATGCGGAAAGCTCAGGAATCGCTGCCGCGCGAAAACATGCCGAGCAGGGTCTTGCCGCCGCTTTTACCGCCGCTGCTCGCAAGTGTCGGCCGGTTGCCGTTCAACTTCGGCACTACGACCATGCGCTTGACTTCGCCGCGCTTGAAGGCCGCAAGAAAGCGCGGGTAATCCCGGAACACCACGCAGCCATTCGATTCGCCGCGTTTCGCCAGCATGTAGGTATGCGCCAGAAGGCCGTCGCGACCGTGCGGGTTGACGCCGTTTTCCGGCGTCAGGCGAATGGCCTCGACGCCATGGAACCGCGCCTCGCGCATCGTCAGACGATAGCTGGAAGGCGGCGTCGAACCGCGCATTCTCACATGCACGTAATCGGGATTGTCGCGCATCTTGCCGATGCCGGAATGCGCTTCGAGCTTCTCGCCATTCGGCATGTGCACCACGCCGGAGGAAATATCGTAGATCGCTGTACCGGCGCCGCGATCCGGCCACGGAACCGCATCCATCTTGCTCGGCTCGCGCATCGGATTGTCAGGTTTTGCAAAGGCGAGCATGGCGCCGGTGCTCTGCTTCGGCGGCGCAGGCGCGCGAAGGGGAACCGGCGCATCGAAAGCCGGTGCCGAAGCGACGGCCGGAACATGGTCCTCGGTCTTTGACGGCGTCGCGGGACGCGGTGACGGCTCGACCGTCTGAGCCGTCGCAACCTCGGGACGGAAGCTCGGCAGCGGCACATCATCGGGCAGCAGGCTGCTTGCCTCTTCCTCGATCTGCGGCCGCGCCAGCGCCACTTCAAATGCCGGGTGCTGCGGAACGGCGCTCTGATAGGCAACCTCGGAGGTGCGACCCAGCGCCGAATCGACGATCGCCGACGGCTTGAGCGCGGCAAGCTGCTTCACCGTCGCCTGCCCTTTTGCGTTGGCAGCCACGCCGAAGCGCTCGCCGAATTCCTTTGCACCGATCTCGGGCATGATGCCAGCGAGGCGAACCGCCTTCTGCTGGCCATGGCTATGGTCGCTCAGACGGGAAAACTTGCGCACGTGAATATCCCGCGCGGCCGCGTGGGCAATTGCCGTCTCAGTGGAAGCAAATCGCGTCACCAGCGTCTTTTCAAACTGCCCGACACCATGCGAAGCGGCGGCCATGCTGTGCAGCGAGGCAAAGGCGGCGAAGGCGAAAAGGCCGGCAAAGGCGCCGCCGCCGAGAAGGGCGGACATTCGGCCAAACGCAAAGGATTTGCCTCTCTTGACGGAAGACGAACCGGCAAGACCGGCGCCATTATAGGCCGCAGCAGAAAACGCCATGATACTCGTTACTCGAACCGTTCACGCACACCCGGCCGACGCCGGAGGGATTTTGGGACATCCGAAGGGCGGGCAAACACCACGCCGGTTTCGGAACTGACTGGTTCGAAGCATGACGAATTATGGTAACCAAAGTGTTTACGAGTCCTTGCAAAAATAATTCGTTAAGGTCTGCGCATTGTAAGGCGAAGGCAAAACAATGACTTGCGCCGAAACTGCGTGCATCCGCACTGCATCTTCCCGGGAAATGCCCCTTAAAGGGTCGTCATCGGCCTAAAAAATTTCCGTCGCCGCATTGTCAGGTAAATTCCGACTTGGCCGGAAATTTGCTGCAAATGCGGCAGGACTGCGACAGGGCAAGCCCCTGCCCGAAACACCCGTGCCTGCCGGAGAGGTCGAAAGGGGCTTGATCCGTTAAAGCCGGCTTGGCATCCTGCCCTAAAAAGGGAGGCACATCATGAAGGCGCTGCTGCTTGTCGATATCCAGAACGGTTTTTGCCCGGGCGGCAATCTGGCCGTTGCCGATGGCGACAGGGTCGTGCCCATCGCCAATGCCCTGATCGACAATGGCGGCTACGATCTCATCGTCGCCTCGCAGGACTGGCACCCGGAAAATCACGGCAGCTTCGCCTCCCAGCATCCCGGCAAGAAGCCCTTCGACATGGGCGAACTCTCCGGCAAACCGCAGATGATGTGGCCGGATCATTGCGTGCAGGGCACGCCAGATGCGGAATTCCATCCCGACCTCAAGACGGACGCCTTCGATTATATTCAGCAGAAGGGCGAAAACCCCGCCGTCGACAGCTATTCCGCCTTTCGCGACAATGACCAGGGGGCGACGACGGGACTGGCCGACTATCTGAGCCGTCAGGGTGTCACGCAACTCGACGTCTGCGGCCTTGCCACCGATTATTGCGTCAGTTTCTCGGTGCTCGATGCCCTCGACATGCTGCCCGGTGTGAATGTCCGCTTCATCGAAGATGCCAGCCGCGGCATCGATCCGCAGGGCATCAAGGCCGCGATTTCGACGATGCGGGAAAAAGGCGCGGCCATTCTCAAAAGCCGCGACATATTGCGAGACTAAGGCCCGTCGCGTTTAAAAACGAACGCTACCGGACAGGGCACAAACGTCCTTTTCCCGGCGGATCCCCACTCCCGCTCATTCCTGTGCTCGTCACAGGGATGAGGAAGGAGAGCGCCATTAGCGCGGCTTCGGCTTCTCCAGCACGTCGATATCGCCTGCTGCATCCTCAAGGCGTCTCAGGATCGCGACATGTGCATCCCTGAGCCCCTCATTATAAAAAACGTGACCCAGCTCCTCGGCCAGAAAATCCACGAAGATTTCCGCCTGCAGAAGGCCGATTTCGGTTTCGGTCTCCCGGGCAAGATAGTCCCGGATACGTGCGGCCAGGGCGGCCTTTTCCTGCTTTTCCAGCATCGATCTTCCATCGTCTGACTGTTGAGGGGTACGGGAGGAAGGCGGTGAAACCATCCGCCCGGCACCGGCCATATGGGGCGTTACCGTAACGGAAGGTTCAAGGGAATCAATCGATCCATTCATGCAATTCGTTTGCCAGCCAGGCGGGACGGCGATAGAGCGGCGGGCAAGGAGTTTCCAGAAATGTTCAATGCAGATTTTCGCGAGGGATTGAAGAGCGGTTTCCCGATCGCCCTCTCCGCCGCCCCCTTCGGTGCGCTGTTCGGCGCGGTCGCCGTCGATAACGGGCTCAGCGTCACCGAAGCCACGATCATGAGCGGCACCGTCTATGCGGGCGCGAGCCAGCTCGTGGGTATCGAATTGTTCGGCCAGAAGGTTGCCCCCTGGCTGATCGTTCTTTCCGTCTTCGCCGTCAATTTCCGCCATATCCTCTATTCGGCCGCCATTGCCAGAATGATCTCGAACTGGTCTTTCCTGCAAAAGGCCGCGGGCTTCTTCGTGCTGGTCGATCCGCAATTCGCCGAATCGGTCAGGAAATACGAAAATACCGGCACGGTCGGCTTTTCCTGGTACATGGGCTTTGCCGCGCCGGTCTATGTGCTGTGGCTGGCCATGACCATTCTCGGCGCATCGCTTGGCAATATGGTCGGCGATCCCAAAGCCATCGGTCTCGATGTGCTGCTGCCGATCTATTTCATGGGTATGGTCTTGAGCTTCCGCCAGCGGGAGAATTTCTACCCTGTCATGCTGGCAAGCGCGGTGGGCGCAACGGTTGCTTATCACGTCGTCGGTTCGCCATGGCATGTGAGCCTCGGCGCCGTCGCCGGAATTCTCGTCGCGGTCCTCTATCCGCCGAAACCGAATGGCACGGCGAATTCTGAAAGCGGGGTGGAAACGCCATGAGCGACATGCTGCACGCCGATACGCTGATCCTGATCGCGCTCGCCGCCATCGCCACCTATCTCACCCGCATCGGCGGTTATGTGCTGATGACGCGGATGAAATCCATCCCGCCGCGCATGGAGGCGGGACTGAACGCCGTTCCCGTAGCGGTTTTGACCACGCTCGTCGCACCCGCCTTTTTCGAAGGCGGATACGAGGTGAAGATCGGCATGGCGGCAGCACTTCTGGTCTGCCTGCGCTTTCCCGGCCTGACGATGCTGGCCGTCGGCTGGGCCATCGTCATCGCCATCAGGCATTTCGGGCTGCTCTAAGCGACCCGCTCCAATGGCTTCGTGGCGGCAACGAGCCACGCCTTAACCTCCCCGTCGGTGATCAAGGGAGAAAGCTTCTCCAGAACCCCGGCGTGATACGCGTTCAGCCAGTCCAGTTCTTCATCGGTCAGGAGAGCGGCGACGACCAGCCTGCGGTCGATGGGGCACCAGGTCAGCGTCTCGAAGGAGAACATCGGCTGGTCGCCGCCGGCCACCTCCTCCGCCTCGCATACATAGATGAGGTTCTCGATGCGGATGCCGAAAGCGCCGGGCCGGTAATAACCCGGCTCGTTGGACAGGATCATGCCGGGCAGAAGCTCCTGCGTCGAAAGCCGCGAAATACGCTGCGGCCCCTCATGCACCGAAAGATACGACCCGACGCCGTGGCCGGTGCCATGGGCATAATCCGCTCCCGCCTTCCACAGCGCAATGCGCGCCAGCGGATCGAGATCGCAACCGCGCGTTCCCTTCGGAAACCGTGCGGTGCTGATGCCGATCATGCCCTTCAGCACCAGCGTGAAGAAACGCTTCTGCTCTTCCGGAACGGCACCGATTGCGACGGTACGGGTGATATCCGTGGTGCCGTTGACATATTGCGCGCCGGAATCGACGAGGAACATCTCGCCGTCCGCAAGTGTGCGGTCGGTATCGGTGGTGACGCGGTAATGGATGATGGCGGCATGTTCGCCGGCGCCTGAAATCGTATCGAAAGACACGTCCTTGAGCGGGTTTTGCAGCCCCTGCCCCACCTTGACCCGAGCGGCCTCCAGCGCCTTGACGGCGGCGATTTCGGTGACGCTGCCCGGTTGCTGGCGGTCCAGCCAGCAGAGATATTCGACCATGGCCGCGCCATCCTGCACATGGGCGGCTGCCGAGCCGGCAAGCTCCGCCTTGTTCTTGCGCGCGCGCGGCAGGCGAACGGGATCGGCCTCCTCGATAAGCGAGCCGCCCGCCGCCGTGATTGCGCCGGTCAGCGCCACCGGAGTCAAATCCGCATCCACCATGACGCGGCCCTTGGCGCTGGCGATGGCATGCAGACGGTCAGCGATCTTCGACGGCGGCAATTGTGTCGCGAGCTGCGCCAGATAGGCCTCAGTCTCGATGCCGGTCTTGCGCTTGTCGAGAAAAATATCCGCCCTGCCATCGGCATAGATGATGGCGCGGGCGAGCGGATGCGGCGTATGCGGCACATCATTGCCGCGAACATTGAAAATCCAGGCGATGGAGGATGGATCGGTAACCAGCAGGGCATCCGCGTCCCTTGCCGAGACCGTCTCCGCCAGCGAGGCGATCTTTTCCTTCGCCAGCTTGCCGGTAAAGGCCTCCGGCTGGATAACGACGGGCTCCAGCGGCTCGGAGGGACGGTCCTGCCAAAGGGCATCGAGCGGGTTCTTTTCCAGAAGAACGACCGAACCGCCCTTGCCGGCAAGCACCTTTTCCAGCCGCTTCAACTCCGCGCCGGTGTGCAGCCATGGATCGATGCCGAGCCGGAAACGCTTTGGAGCATGTTCGGCCAGCCAGACGGAAGGCGGCGCGCCAACCAGATCGCCGCCGCTGAAGACCGATTGATCGACCTGCGACGTGAGCTGCGTCGTATAGCGGCCATCGACAAAAACCACCGCCTCCGTGCGCGTCACCAGCGCAATGCCGGCGGAACCGGTAAAGCCGGTCAGCCAGGACAGGCGCTCGGCGCATTCCGGCACATATTCTCCCTGATATTCATCGGCGCGCGGCACCAGAAAACCGTCGATACCAAGGGCATCGAAACCGGCGCGCAGCGCCTCGACGCGGGCCTTGCCAAATTGCGGCGCGGATTTGTTTTCGAAGGTCTGGAACATGGGCGTCTTTCGGGAACTGTCATGAGAAAAGCTGCAAGGTTGCGCCGTCAAATCATTGGCGCGCAACGACAATGCCACGCGGACAAAGCCGGTTTCAAGCCATATATGACAGACCGGATTGCGGCGATAAATTGTGCACATTTTGCGAAATAAGTAATACTCAAGGCAAAGTGACATGCGATAAATGCATATCTACCCTGAGATATCCCCTCTAACTAAACAAAAACACATCGCTTATCTTCAGATCAACACAGCGAGAGAGACACTCTCCTGGCAAACAAGGATTTGAAGCAATGGCAAAATCTTTCCTCCGCACCGCCTTCGATCGCGTCGTTGAAGCACGCGAGCGTCAGGTCAGCCGCCATGTCAACGCCGCCCTTCTGAACCTCGACGACAAGTCGCTGGAAGCGCTCGGCATGAACCGCGCCGATCTTCGTCGCAAGGCAAAGTCCAGCTACGTATTCTGATGACGTCCGGCGCGGCGATCCTCCCTCCACCGCGCCGAACAGGAATACGTCGACCCGCTTGAGCAAGCTCCTCCCATGCTCGCGGGTTTCCAGGCGGCGCGAAAGCGCCGCCTTTTCTTTTGCCCGAAAGGGATGCTGCCGCTGGTTCAGTCTTTACGCAGATGCAACGTGACCCAGCCGTTGCGCCAGATGGTGCGGACATGGGAAAGCCGGGCGCCATTATAGGCGGAAAGCACCTTCCAGCGCTGTGACGCCAGAATGCCGGACAGGATGACGGTGCCGCCGGGCGCCAGATGCGTGACGAGCTGCGGCGCCATCTTGATGAGCGGCCGCGCCAGAATATTGGCGATGATGAGATCGAACGGACCATGCTTGCGGAAGGCGTCCGAGTGGAAGCCCGGCGCGGTCTCCAGCGCCATCCCGGAGACGATGCCGTTCAGACGCACATTCTCCTTCGCCACCTTGACGGCGATGGGGTCGATATCCGTCGCCAGCACGGGAATGGGGCGCATCTTGCGCACCGCAATTGCCAGAACGCCGCTGCCGGTGCCAAGATCGAGCGCGTTACGCACGGTCCGCGCCCGCAGAACCTCCTCGATCATCTCAAGGCAGCCGGCCGTCGTGCCGTGATGGCCGGTGCCGAAAGCCTGCCCCGCCTCGATCTCGATTGCCAGATCGTTCGCCCGCACCTTGTCGCGATCATGCGCCCCATGAACGATGAAACGCCCTGACCTGACCGGTTTCAGCCCCTCAAGCGACTTTGCGATCCAGTCGACATCCGGAACGGTCTCCTTCTCGATGACGAGATCGGGAAAGGCCGGAGCAAGCAGGGCGCTGACACGCTCGCGGAACTCTTCCTCCTGTTCGGCCATCAGGTAGACGGAGGCTTCCCAGATATCACGCTTCTCATCCACCTCGGTCGTGGCAATCGCAACATCCTCCTCGCCGAAATAGTCCGACATGAGATCGAGGATTTCACCCGCCTGGATTTCGGTCGTGGTGACGTAAAGTCGGATTTCGCTCACGGCGGGCTGCTTTCTCTGGATGAGGTTATTGTTCTTGCCTTTGCCACAAAACCTCGGCCAGTCCAATAAGCCAGGCGCAATTATGCCGCCTCTATCAGCCCTTCAGAAGATTCTGAAGCTTCTGCTCGGCGACTTCCGGGTTTTCGCCATAAGCAATGGTGCCGGAAAAACGGCCATTGGCATCGAGCAGGATAACGGACGCCGTGTGATCCATGGTGTAATCGCCATTCGGATCCTTCTCGTCCACCGGCACCTTCTTGGCATAGATGCGGTACCCCTTCAGCGTCTCGGCGATCTTGTCGGCCGGGCCGGTGATGCCGGTGATGCGCTTCGAGACGTTGGAGACATATTGCTGCATGATTTCAGGCGTATCGCGCTCGGGATCGACGGAGACGAAATAGGCCTGCAGCTTGTCGCCGGCCGGGTCCACCTTCTCCATCCAGCCGTTCAGCTCGAAAAGGGTCGTCGGGCAGACTTCCGGGCAATGGGTGAAACCGAAGAACAGCGCTGTCGGCTTGCCCTGAAAGGCCTTTTCGGTGATCGGCTGGCCGTTTTGCGCCGTGAGTTGGAAGGGCACACCATAGGCCGTCTCCACCATTTCATTACGCGTCTTCGTCATTTCGATCGTCAACCAGCTGACAACGCCGGCGAGAACGAGCACGACGGCCCACAATACGATGCGAATATTTCTCATTGTCCAATCCTACCCCGAAAGCCGGCGGCATATCGCAGGCCCTGGCAGACAGATAACGAAAGGCGACGGGGACGGCAAATCAACTGGGCGTATTTGCGGGAACCGCGCTGATTTGTCACAAATCCGCAGCCGGAAAACACGTCACAGGCACCAGGCGATGCCGCTCTGTACCGTGGACAGGAAAATATCCGTGCCGTGCCGCACCCAGCCGTCAAAGGCAAGAAGCACGATGGCAAGCGAGGCCACAGCGGCAAGACTAGCCAGAATAAACTTCAGCGGATGGGAAACGAGCGCGTTCATATGCCCATCATAACCTGTTTGCGTGAGCGCGAAAACCGCCAAAATACTGGGTTTTGCCGGCGGGGCAGCAGCAATTGTTAGGGAAAGTTTAAAATCTTGCTGTGCATTATGACCATAGCGGTTTTTAAGCCTCGACATGATGTCTCCCGGTCCATTCTCCGGCCACCGCATAAAGCTCAATCCTGCGCGGGCCTGTTAGAGAGCCATCAGAGGAACCCTGCCGTCATGTCCAACGCCATCAAGCAATCCGGCGCATATCTCGAAATCGTTTCCTTCCATCTGGGCGATCAGGAATTCTGCATCGACATCATGGCGATCCGCGAAATCCGCGGCTGGGCGCCGGTTACCCCGATGCCGCACACCCCGCCTTACGTTCTCGGCCTCATCAACCTGCGCGGCGCCGTCATTCCCGTCATCGACATGGCCGGCCGCCTCGGCATGAAGATGACCGAACCCTCCGAACGCTCCGCCATCATCGTCACCGATATCGGCGGCAAGCTGGTCGGCCTTCTGGTGGAACAGGTCTCCGACATGATGACCATCCGTTCCGAAGACCTGCAGCCCGCACCCGATATCATTCCGGAAGAACAGCGCAGCTTCTGCCGCGGCATCGTGGCGCTGGAAAAGAGCATGGTCTGCTTCCTCAACCTCGACACCGTGATTGCGGACGAGCTGGCACGCGAAGCAGCCTGATCCAGGCATCTATAACGCAATTGAGAGGGGCAGGCCTTACGGCTTGCCCTTTTGCCATGTGACCTGCTGGTTATAGAGCGGCACCGTGGAAATCGCCATCTTGGCCGAACCGTCGGTCAGCTCCCGCGCATGCACCAGATAGATCAGCGTGTCATTGGCCCTGTCATAGACGCGGCTGACGACGAGCTTCTTCCAGACCAGCGACATGCCCTGCCGGAACACCTCTTCCCCGCCCTTGGAGAGATCGATATCGCCGATCTCCACCGGTCCCGTCTGGCTGCAGGAAATGGCATTGTTGGAAGGGTCTTCGAACCAGTTGCCGTTCTTCAGCCGGTCGATGACGCCGCGCTCGAAATAGGTCACATGGCAGGTCACGCCCTTGATCTTCGGATCGGCGATCGCCTCGATGACGGTATCGTTGCCGATCCAGTCGACGCCGACCTCGCCCACCACCTGCGAATGCGCCGCTGTCACCGGAAGCAATGCCAGAAAGCCCGCAAACAAACCCGACAGAGTTTTCATCGTCATCGCATCTTCTCCGTTACGCTGCTTTAAACATAAGTGCGCGGAACGGTTACGCAACCCGGGAGACGGCGCGTTTTTTCATGCTGCAGGGCTGGTAACCGGTAGAGGTGAGACGCCCCGCGACCATGCCGATCTTTTCCGGTAGATCGCGGATATGGGCAACGCGCAAAGCCTTGGCCGCCGCAATCGAAGCGGCCGCGCAGACGACGGCATCTTCCGCTGCATTGTGGTGCACGAAACGCAGCTGGAGGTGATGGGCGATGACATTCAGCTTGTGCGAAACCAGATTGGGCCAGACATGCCGGGCGATCTTGACGCTGCACAGATAGGAAAGATCGGGATAGGACTGCCGGTATTTATCGAAGGACGCCCGCATGACGCTGAAATCGAAGGCGGCATTATGGGCGATCATGGTGGCGCCGTGGAAGTCGTCGATGAACTCCTCCATCACCTCGGGAAATTCCGGCGCATCTTCGACATCGGCCGGGCGGATGCCATGCACGGCGATGTTGAAGGGCGAAAACCGCATGTCCTTCGGCCGGATCAGCCGTTCCTCGACGCGAACGATCTCGCCGCCTTCTATCCATGCAAGCCCGACGGAGCAGGCGCTGCCCCGTTCCTCATTGGCGGTCTCGAAATCGATGGCGATGGTTTTCAAGAGTGATTCCCGTTGTTTCATTCCGGCATAGACCGGATTGACGTCAAAGAGAACCGGCCTCGGCAGAACCCGCTTCCGAAAGCATCCAGTCGATGAGCGTCACCAGATCGGGATTATCCAGCATGCGCCGCGGATAAACGAGGAAATAGGCAAGCGTGCTGGCCATGTCCTTGCCGAAGGGCGCAATCAATGCGCCTTCCGCAAGCTCGCGGGAAACCAGCGAACGCCGGGTTAGCGCAATGCCGTGCCCGGCCTTGGCCGCATCCAGCGCGCCGTTGCTGTCAATGAAGACGGTACCGCCGGAGGCATCCACGTCCGATGCTCCCGCCGCCTCCAGCCAGCGCCGCCATTCATTGCGGTTTTCATCGTGCAGAAGCGGAATGGATTTCAGGTCGCCTGCCTCCTGAAGCGACCCATGTTTCTCCAGAAGTTGCGGCGAACAGACCGGCAGGGTGCTGTCATCGATGAAGCGGATACTCTCCAGCCCTTCATACCGACCGAACCCGTGCCGCACCGCCAGATCGACATCGTCCCTTGAAAAATCCACCAGCCGGTTCGTCACGCTGATGCGGACATCCACCTGCGGGTGTTGCTGCTGGAAGGCAGGCAATCGCGGCATCAGCCATTGAACGGCGAAAGTCGGCGTGCAGCTCAGCGTCAGAACCGTGATCTCGGAGCGCGTCGTCAGTTCCGCCGTCGCCTCGCGCATCATCCGGAAGGCGGTGCGAAGCGCGCCGTAATAACGCTCCCCCTCACGCGTCAGCTGGATGCTGCGTGGCTTGCGGAAAAACAATTGCACGCCAAGCCGCGCCTCCAGCTCCCGGATTTGCAGGCTGACGGCACCGGGCGTGACATTCAACTCATTGGAGGCAAGCGTGACGCTGCGATACCGCGCTGCGGCCTCGAAGGCCTGCAACCCTTTCAGAGAAGGAAGTTCGGCTGCCATAGTTTAGCTCATCTCAATTATCGAACGAGAAACAATCGTTTGAAAACATCATAAAACAGGGAGTAAATAGACGCAACAAGACCTGAAGCGCGGTGAAAACCACCCATCTCCAGTTTGAGCTAAGCTCAACCGATATCGGGTGGATGGCGGCGAGCCCGCCTGCGATCATGTCGATACTCATGCTTTGGGAGATGACCATGGCGATACAGAAACAGATGGATGCCGGTGAATGGGCGATGCTCGTCGCGCTTTCGCTTCTGTGGGGCGGATCGTTCTTTTTCATCGGTGTCGCAGTCAAGGAACTGCCGCCCGTCACCATCGTCACGCTGCGCGTCAGCCTGGCGGCAATCGCGCTTCTGATCGTCTGCCGCATCATGGGCCTTCGCCTGCCGCGTGAATGGGCGGTGTGGCGCGCCTTTTTCGGCATGGGTCTGCTCAACAACATCATCCCCTTCTGCCTGATCGTCTGGGGCCAGACCCATATTGCCAGCGGACTAGCCTCGATCCTCAATGCCACCACGCCCCTCTTCACCGTCATCGTCGCCCATTTTCTCACCGCCGACGAGAAGATGACCGGCAACAAGCTCACCGGCGTGCTGATCGGCTTTGCCGGCGTGGCGACCATGATCGGCCCGGCCGCCTTCACCGGCTCATCCGGCCTCTGGGGCCAGATCGCCATTCTCGGCGCGGCCATCTCCTATTCCTTCGCGGGCATATTCGGCCGCCGTTTCAAGGCCATGGGCGTGCCGCCGCTGATGACCGCCACCGGCCAGATCTCCTCTTCGACACTGATGCTCATCCCGGCCGCCCTTCTTATCGATAAACCATGGACGCTCGCCATGCCGGGCCTCGGAACCTGGGGCGCCCTTGTCGGCATCGCCCTCTTGTCGACGGCGCTCGCCTATCTCATCTTCTTCCGCATCCTCGCCAGCGCCGGCGCCACCAACCTCGCCCTCGTCACCTTCCTCATTCCCGTCAGCGCCATCCTGCTCGGTTCGCTGCTCCTCGGCGAGCAGCTGGAGATGAAGCATTTCGCCGGCATGGCGATGATCGCCGCCGGTCTTGCGGCGATCGACGGCAGGCTGCTTTCCAGATGGCGTCAGCCCCGCGCGAGGCCGCAGTGACGGCAGGAGAACTGAGGCCGCTCCGACAAAAGGTGGCCTCACGTTCCTCATCCTGAAATTTCCGGGACTAAACGTAGCCTTGCCGTCTTGACGCTGAGCGACGCCTCTGGCCTTATGCCCGCCATGATCGGTTTTGCTATCCATATGCGCCTCACCGCAACCATTCGCCCCGCAGGGCGTGTGGCGGTATCGGCGCGTTAGTCAGTCGGTCATCCCGTCCACCACCCTGCCGCATATTGGCAGGGTGCGGTGTTTCCGCTCTGCCTCGGCTGAAAAACGAAGGAGAGCAGACATGCCGGATTTCGATATTTCCCCGCCACTCGACCCCGACGCGCGCTGGCCCGAAGGCCTGTGCATTCGCGCACGCACGCTGGCAGATGCGCCGGGGATAACAGCACTGCACAATATGGCCGGATATCGCTACGGGACGCTGCGCTGGCCGCATCATACTCCGGAAGATATTCGCAAGGGGATCGAAACCCAGCCGGCCAACAGCTTTGCGCTGATCGCCATCCTCGACGGCAAGATCGTCGGCGATATCGGCCTGACGCGCCACAGCAACCGCCGGGCGCATGCGGGCAGCATCGGCATGGGCGTCCATGACGCCTATAAGGGACGCGGTATCGGCAGCGCCATGATCGGCGAAATCCTCGCCATAGCCGATCGCTGGCTGGACCTGAAACGGATCGAACTGACCGTTTTCACGGACAATGAACCGGCGGTGGCGCTTTATCGCAAATTCGGCTTCGAGGTCGAGGGACACCTCAAATCCTTCGCCTTCCGCGACGGCGAGTATATCGATGCCTATTGCATGGCGCGTCTTCGATAGTTCCGGTCAGTTGTCCAGGTGATCCGCAAACACTTCCCGAATGGTCCGCCGTGACCATTCGGCCATTCTGTCGTTACGGCCGCGCTCCGCATCCAGCACGATCAAAGCCTTCCACAGCGCCCAGCCGCGCCCGCGCTGCCATGTCGCCTCATCCAGATCCAGCGCCTGGCGAAAAACGGCGCGGCTTTCCACATCGAGCACATTCCAGGCGAGGATGAGATCGGAAGACGGATCGCCGACGCCGGAACTGCCGAAATCGATGACGGCCGAAAGCCGGCCGTCCTTCAACAGCAGATTGCCCTCGGCAATGTCTCCATGCACCCACACTCCCCGCTTGCGCCAATGGCTCGAAAGTGCAAGCTGCCATATCTCCATGGCCAGCGCCTGATCCACCTCATCGGCAAGCCGCGCCGCCGAAGCCTTCGCCTCCCCGTCATAGACCGAAAGCGAGCCGCCGCGATGGAAGTTATGCGCGCCTGCGGGTGGGCCGTCCGAAGCGTCCACTCGATGCAACGCCTTTAAAAAAACGGCAACATCGATGGCGATGGTTGAAAGATCAACGCGATCCAGATGCCGGGCGAGCGGTTCGCCCTCAAGCCAGCGATAGACGGACCAGCGGAACGGATAACCCTGTCCCGGCTGCCCGAGCGCCAATGGCGCAGGAATCGGAAAAGACAGGAGCGGCGCAAGCGCCGGCAGCCACCGATGCTCCTTCTCCACCTGCGCAACATACCGGGCGGCACTTGGCATGCGGATCAGCATGTCATCGCCAAGACGGAAGCTGCGATTGTCCCAGCCGCTCAGTTCCACCGGCCGGATATTTAACCCCGCCCATTGCGGAAACTGGCTGTCAACCAGCGCCCGGACCTGCTCTGTGCTGACGACAATGCGGTCATCCATGCTGTGCTCTCCGTGTCAGGCGCAAAGCTCTAGCGGCAGATGACAACATTGCCGTGACTATGCATCAGCCGCCTATCAAGGCCAGCCACTCGTCCTCGTCCATGGTCTGCACGCCCAGTTCCGTCGCCTTGGCAAGCTTGGAGCCGGCTCCCGGTCCTGCCACCAGAATATCGGTCTTTTTGGAAACCGAGCCGGCCACTTTCGCGCCGAGGCTTTCGGCGCGCGCCTTGGCCTCGTCACGGGTAAATTTCTCCAGCGAGCCGGTAAACACCACTGTCTTGCCCGCCACCGGACTGCCATCGGTCGAGGGCTTTTCGGCCTCCTTCGGGCGAAGCTCCCGTATCAGCCGGTCGATGACATCGAGATTGCGCGGCTCCTTGTAGAATTCGATGATGGCGCGGGCCACCACCTCGCCGATGCCGTCGATGCTGTTGAGTTCGGCCCAGGCATCGCTCGCCGGATCGACCGCCGCCTTCATGCTCTTTTCGAAATGCTCATAGGTGCCATAGGAGCGCGCCAGAAGCTTCGCCGTGGTCTCGCCCACATGGCGGATGCCGAGCGCGAAGATCAGCCGGTGCAGATCAATCTCGCGGCGGGCATCGATGGCGTCGAACAGCTTTCTGACGCTGACCTTGCCGAAGCCATCGATATTTTCGAGCTTGGTCAGATGGGAGGCTTCCTGCCGCGCCTTCAGGGTGAAAATCTCGGGCGCAGTCTTGATCGAGAGTGCCGGATCGTCGCTTTCGAAGAAGAAATCGATCTGCTTCGTGCCGAGCCCCTCGATGTCGAAGGCATTGCGCGAAACGAAATGTTTGAGATGTTCCATCGCCTGCGCCCGGCAGACGAAACCGCCCGTGCAACGCGTGACCGAATCGAGCTTGCCGGTTTTTTCATTGCGCTCCCGCACCGCATGGCTGCCACAGACGGGGCATTTCTCCGGGAAGGCATATTTCACCGCCTCAGTCGGGCGCTTTTCCAGAAGCACGTCCAGCACCTGCGGAATGACATCGCCGGCGCGCTGCACGATCACCGTGTCGCCGATGCGGATATCGTGGTCCTCCGGGCGGATACGCTCGCCGCTATTGCCGATGCCTTCGATATAATCGGCATTATGCAGCGTCGCATTGGTGACGACGACACCGCCGACGGTGATCGGGGTGAGACGCGCCACCGGCGTCAAGGCACCGGTGCGTCCCACCTGGATTTCGATATTCTCGACGGTGGTAAACGCCTGCTCGGCCGGAAATTTATGGGCGGTGGCCCAGCGCGGGCTGCGCGAGCGGAAGCCCAGCCGTTCCTGCAGATCGAGCCGGTCGACCTTATAGACCACGCCATCGATATCGTAATCGAGATCGGGTCGGGCGACGCCAATTTCATTATAATGCTCAAGCAATTGCTCGGCGGAGGTGAATCGCTTCATCAACGGATTGACCGGAAAGCCCCACTCCCGGAATTTCTCGACGATACCATATTGCGTATCGGCGATCCGCGCCGGCTGGCCGCCATTCGAGACTTCACCCAAGGCATAGGCGAAGAACCGCAGCTTGCGTTTCGCCGTCACATTGGCGTCGAGCTGGCGCAGCGAACCGGATGCCGTGTTGCGCGGGTTCACATAGGTCTGCTTGCCTTCAGCCTCCATCTGGGCGTTGAGCGCCATGAAGTCGCTCTTGGCCATGTAGACTTCGCCCCGCACCTCTACCACATCGGGCACATCGGCGGGCAACTCGTTCGGAATTTCCTTGATGGTCCTGATATTGGCGGTGACATTTTCACCTGTGGTGCCATCTCCGCGCGTCGCCGCCGTCTTCAGCCTGCGGTTCTCATAGCGGATCGACATGGAAAGCCCGTCGATCTTCGGCTCGGCGGTGAAGGCGATGGAATCGTCCGGCAGATGCCCGAGGAAGCGATAGACGGAACTCACGAAATCCCGCAAATCCTCTTCCGAAAACGTATTGTCGAGCGACAGCATCGGCCGCGCATGCACGATGGGCGCAAAGGTCGGAAGCGGTGCGAAGCCGACTTTTTTCGACGGGCTGTCGGCCCGCACCAGCGCCGGGAAAGCCGCTTCGATGGCATCGTTGCGCCGCTTCAGCGCGTCATAGTCCGCGTCCGAAATCTCAGGCGCGTCCTTGCCGTGGTAAAGCGCATCGTGGCGGGCAAGCTCGGCCGCCAGAAACGCAAGCTCGGAAGAGGCTTCAAGCTCGGTGAGGTTTTCGACGGATTTCTGGTCTTTCGACATGACGGCCTCTTTTCGGAATTACCGAACGCTTTTAGCCGAAATAACAAACATTAAAAACAGTTTTGCCGTTGGACTCACAAGCCGAATCCGCTCGCGCAACGCTATCGGCAGCCGTCAGTCCTTGGCCGCCAGCAGGCGAGCCGCCGCAGCCCTCGCCTCGTCCGTCACCGACGCGCCGGCGAGCATGCGGGCGATTTCTTCGGTGCGGTGCTTCGGCTCCATGGTGGCCACGCGCGTGGCGATACGCTCGCTGCCATCGCCGGATGGGCCCTTGGAGATGAGAAGATGGGTCGCCGCCCGTGCCGCCACCTGCGGCGCATGGGTAACGGACAGAACCTGCACGGTTTTCGACAGGCGGCGCAGCCGCTGGCCGATAGCATCCGCCACCGCGCCGCCGACACCCGTATCGATTTCGTCGAACACCAAGGTCGGTGCCGAACCGCGATCCGCCAGCGCCACTTTCAGCGCCAGCAGGAAGCGGGATAATTCGCCACCCGAGGCCACCTTCATGATCGGTCCCGGCCGTGTGCCCGGATTGGTCTGGACATGGAATTCCACCGTGTCGATGCCGTCGGCCGTCGCCTGTTCGGCATCGGAGGTCACCTCGACGGTAAACCGCGCCCGCTCCAGCTTCAGCGCCGGCAGTTCTGCCATCACCACATTGGAAAGCGCATCCGCCGCGTGGTGACGTTTGTCGGAAAGCGATTGCGCGGCACGGTCGAAATCGGCCTTCACCACGCCGAGATTGGCCTCGAGCTTGCCGAGCTTTTCTTCGCCGGCATCGAGATCGGCGAGATCGGCCACCATTTTTTCGGCGAGAGCCGGCAAGTCTGGCACGGCAACATTATATTTGCGCCCGGCGGCGCGCAGCGCGAACAGCCGCTCCTCCACCCGCTCCAGCTCACGCGGATCGAATTCGGTGCGGCGCAGCGCCGCCTCCACTTCCATCTGCGCATTGGAAAGGCTGTCGAGCGCGGCGTCCAGCAATTGCACCGTGTCTTCCAGCAATCCCGGCGCTTCATGGCTCTTGCGCTCCAGACGCCGCATCATCGAGGCGATGACAGGCACGGGCGACGCATTGCCGTTCAGAAATTCGCTTGCCTCGGCGATATCGCCGGCAATGCGTTCGGATTTCTGCATCACCGCCCGGCGTTCGGCCAGCTCGTCCTCTTCACCGTCGCGCGGGGAAAGCGTTTCCAGTTCCTCGACGGAGGAGCGAAGGTAATCCGCCTCGCGGGCCGCCGCTTCCACCTTGGCGCGGTGCGTCTTCAGCGCACGGTCAGCATCCTTCCAGGTGCGATAGAGGCCCTGAACGGCACGAGCCTCATCGCTCAGCCCGGCAAAGGCATCCAGCAGCGTGCGGTGTGCATCGGTATCGACAAGCGCGCGGTCGTCATGCTGGCCGTGAATCTCGACCAGCAATTGTCCGAGCTGGCGCATCATCTGCACGCTGATGGCCTGATCGTTGATATAGGCCTTGGTGCGACCGTCAGAGGATTGCACCCGGCGGAAAATCAGGTCGCCATCGTCGTCGAGACCGTTTTCACGCAGGAGAAGCCGTGTCGGGTGATTGTTCGGGACTTCGAAAGTGGCGGTCACCTGCCCCTTCTCTTCCCCGTGCCGCACAAGGCCGCCATCGCCGCGGCCGCCAAGCGCCAGCGAAAGACTATCGAGAAGAATGGATTTGCCCGCACCCGTTTCGCCCGTCAACACGGAAAGGCCCGCCTCGAAACCGAGGTCGAGCCTTTCGATGAGAACGATATCGCGAATCGAGAGCTGGACCAGCATGGCCTATGCCCCGTCTCAGGCGCCGATGAGCTTCTTGCCGGCGCGCGAAATCCAGGACCCCTTGTTTTCCCGCGGCTCCAGCCCGCTGCCCTTCAGCAGCTTGTAGGAATCCGAATACCATTGGCTGTCAGGATAGTTGTTGCCGAGAACGGCGGCCGCGGTTTGCGCTTCGTCCACCAGGCCCATCGCATAATAGGCTTCCGTCAGACGCGCCAGCGCTTCCTCGATCTGGTTGGTGTTCTGGTACTGCTCGACGACGATGCGGAAACGCGAAACGGCAGCGAGATATTCCTTGCGCTCAAGATAATAACGACCGACCTGCATTTCGCGGCCGGCGAGCTGGTCGCGGGCGAAACGGATCTTGGCCTGCGCATCGGCGACATATTCCGAATCGGGATAGTCGTTGACGACCTTGTTCATCGCCTCGACGGTGCGCTGTGCAGCGCGCTGGTCCTGCGTCACGTCGGAAATCTGCTTGGAATAGGCAAGACCGATCATGTACTGAACGTAAGCGGCATCCTTGGAGCGCGGATATTGCCGCAGGAACCGGCTGCCGTTGGTAATGGCCACATCGTTCTTGTTGGTGCGCGTGGCAATGAAGGTCTGCATCACCAGCGCCTTCTGGCCCCATTCGGTGAACGGGTACTGCTTGTCGATCGCCTCGAACTTGCGTGAGGCTTCCGTCATGTTGCCGGCGTTCATGTTGGCAAGCCCCTGCTTGTACAGAACATCCGGCGGATCGGTCTCGACGCCGAGCTTGGTGATGTCGATATCCGGATCGGACTGGCAGGCCGTGACGGCGACACTCGCGCCGACCAACATCAACGAGACGGCGATCCCCCGCATCGTACCCTTCATTGCACCAGACCCTACATGCTTCATTCGACAGTTCCCACTTCCCGCGCAAATACATAAGCATCGGCTTTGCACTGGCGTTCTAGCCATAAAAGCATCCGCAGGGCAACGCAATGATGACGCATTAACGCATTTTTATGGCATCGACCCGTGCAATCGCATGAATATCAGGCGATATTACGCAACTTCTTGTTCGCATCACGAAAAAGCCGCCCCAAAGGGAGCGGCTTTTTCTGTCAATTGATAGCCTGCGAAGGAATTCACGCAGACCAGGGTGCGAATTCCGGCATGTTGACCGCAACGAATTCGCGGGCGCGCACCATCTGGTTGCGGGCGGCCGGCGCTTCGACGATCTCATAGGCGGTGCGGTCGCTCAAAAGCGCCTTCAGCGCATTCGCATTGACCTTGTGGCCGCCGCGATAGGAGCGGTAGCAGCCGATGAACTGCGCACCGGCAAGCGCCAGGTCGCCCACGGCGTCCAGCGTCTTGTGACGGACGAATTCGTCCTTGGCATAACGCAGGCCTTCCATGTTGATGACGCTGTTGTCGTCGGAGATGACGACCGAGTTCTCAAGCGAGGAGCCGAGTGCATAACCGGCGGCCCAAAGGCGCTCCACATCACGCATGAAGCCGAAGGTGCGAGCGCGCGACAGCTCGTTCTTGAAGCTCTCCGCCGTCAGGTCGCCCTTCCAGGACTGCTTGCCGATCAGCGGCGTGTCGAAATCGATATCGACCTCGAAGCGCGTACCGTCATAGGGACGGAACTCCGCCCAGGAGGCGCCCGAATCGATGCGCACCGGCTTGGTGACCCGAATATAACGGCGCTTCACGCCGAGGCTCTTGATGCCGACCGATTCGATCGCTTCGATGAAAGGTGCGGAGCTGCCGTCCATGATCGGCGCTTCCGGACCGTCGACTTCAACGATGAGGTTATCGAGGCCCATGGCGTAGATGGCAGCCATGACGTGCTCGATCGTCGCCACCGACTGGGAAAGCGAACGGCCGAGCACGGTGCACAGGTCGGTATTGCCGACATTGGCCGAAACCGCCTTCAACT
Organism: Agrobacterium sp. 22-226-1; assembly: GCF_053522345.1. NCBI lineage: Bacteria > Pseudomonadati > Pseudomonadota > Alphaproteobacteria > Hyphomicrobiales > Rhizobiaceae > Agrobacterium > Agrobacterium sp. 22-226-1. The sequence continues at coordinate 126,357 of NZ_JBNWCP010000004.1, read as the reverse complement.
CGGTAACGCTGCCATTGTCATGAAGGCGGTGGAAGACGATGCCCGTTCCGGCTTCTGCGGGCTGGAAGGTCATCGAAACCGGATTGCCGGAATGCACGCCAATGCCTTTGAGCTGAACAGCATTTGCGATAGTTGTCTGAAATCCGAGCAGTCCGATAGTCATGCGAATATGCCTTGTTTTGCAAACCGCGCCGCTTGAGCGCCGTTCAAGTTTTCGAGCCGGTCTGGCAACCGGCCAAGTCCGTGTTTTCCTTTACCCAGCCTCATACATACGCACATGTAGGTGCCACGACAAATCACTGTTCGTTTCGGATTGTTACACGCGTAAACCTTTGAAAAAACGAATTAATTTAGTGTTAATAACGTAAAATAAACAAAACGCCCGGATCGTGAAACCCGGGCGTTCGAAGAGGCGGATGGAATCGCCCTTAGTTGGACTGGCGGCGCAGGAAGGCCGGGATTTCCAGCTGGTCGTCGTCGTGATGGCTGGCCGAAGAAGGCGTTGCGCGGCCGTGGTCGTCAAGCTGGCCACGACGCGGTGCGTAGAGGCTGGCTTCCGGCGAAAGCGGGGCGCGGCGCTGCTGCGGCGCCATGCTCGGCGCATCCATCATGTCGGACGGAACTTCTTCTTCTTCGCGGCGACCAAGCGAGTTGGTGATGCGCTTCAGAAGACCCATCGGGCCACGCTCTTCCTGTGCGGCAGGAGCGGCGTGGGTGCGGTGGTCCAGCTCGGCCTTCACGACCGGCGGGAAGTCTTCGACCTTTGGCATGCGTACCGGCTCGGGCTGGCGGGCAACCGGTGCGGGTTCCTGATAAACAGGAGCCTGCGGCTGCTGCATGCGCGGCGCCGGAGCGGCAACCTGTTCCGGAGCATGGTATACGGGCGCCGGAGCGACCGGTGCCGGAGCGGCCTGCTGAACCGGCTGAGCCGGACGGAGAGCCGCCGGCGCTTCAGCCGGAGAAGATGCGAACAGCTTGCTCTGCGGACGGAAATCCTGAGCCGGCTGCTGGTGTGCGGCGAAACCGAGTTCGCGTTCCATTTCGGCTTCCGCCGAACGGATGGTCTGGGCGATCGGGTCTACGGCCTTCTGTGCCTGCGATACTGCTGGAGCAGGCTGAACTGCGGCCGGAGCGGAAGCAACGGCCGCGGAAGGACGGATAAGCGGCTTGGCAACGGCTGCTGCGGCACGCATATCGGCAACGTTCTGCTCGCCGACGCCAGCAACGCGGTCGATGCCGGTCGCCACGACGGAGACGCGGATGAGACCTTCCAGAGCTTCATCGAAGGTTGCGCCGAGGATGATGTTGGCATCCGGATCGACTTCTTCGCGGATACGGGTTGCAGCCTCGTCGACTTCGAACAGGGTAAGATCGCGACCGCCGGTGATGGAGATCAGCAGGCCCTGTGCGCCCTTCATCGAGGTTTCATCGAGCAGCGGGTTGGCGATTGCCGCTTCCGCAGCCTGCATCGCACGGCCCGGACCGGAAGCCTCGCCGGTGCCCATCATCGCGCGGCCCATTTCACGCATGACCGAGCGAACGTCGGCGAAGTCGAGGTTGATGAGACCTTCCTTCACCATCAGGTCGGTGATGCAGGCAACGCCCGAATAGAGAACCTGGTCGGCCATGGCGAAGGCGTCGGCGAAGGTCGTCTTGTCATTGGCAATACGGAAGAGGTTCTGGTTCGGAATGACGATCAGCGTATCGACGGACTTCTGCAGTTCCTCGATGCCCTGTTCGGCAAGACGCATACGGCGGCCGCCTTCGAAGTGGAAAGGCTTGGTGACGACGCCGACCGTCAGGATGCCCTTGTTGCGGGCTGCCTGGGCGACGACAGGAGCAGCACCCGTGCCGGTGCCGCCGCCCATGCCGGCGGTGACGAAGCACATGTGGGTGCCGTTCAGGTGATCGATGATCTCATCGATGCATTCTTCAGCGGCGGCGCGGCCGACTTCCGGCTGGGAACCGGCGCCGAGGCCTTCGGTGACGTTGACGCCGAGCTGGATCACCCGGTCTGCCTTCGTCATGGTCAGCGCCTGCGCATCCGTGTTGGCGACGACGAAGTCGACGCCCTGGAGGCCGGCCGTGATCATGTTGTTGACAGCGTTACCACCACCACCGCCGACACCGAAAACAGTGATGCGTGGCTTCAGCTCGGTGATATCAGGCTTTTGCAGCTGTATCGTCATTTTAGCATTCCTTCTTTCTCTGGCCGCATCGCCCCGCTGGCCGATTCTTGAAAACTCAACTCTGAAACCTCCGGTTTACGCCACGAGGCCACTCAAAAACTCTCTTTCAGCCATTGCCCCACCCGGGCTATCCGGCCGCTACCCGTACCAAACGGCGAGAACATTCCGCCTTGCGCCGCATGAATTTCGATGTCCGCCACCTGCGGATAGATCATCAGTCCGCAGGCGGTTGAAAATGCCGGTCCCTTCGCCGCGACCGGAAGACCGGCCACACCCATGGGGCGGCCGATGCGAACGTTGCGGGCGAGAATGCGCCGTGCCGTTTCCGGCAGCCCCGTCAGCTGGCTTGCGCCGCCGGTCAGGACAACGCGCTTGCCGACGATGGGGCTGAAGCCGGACTTCTGGATACGATCACGGATCAATTCCAGCGTCTCTTCGATACGCGCCCGCACGATGCGGGTTACAAGTGCTCTTGAAACTTGCGATGGTTGATCGCGATCATCTTCGCCAATCGGCGGGATCGAAATCATGTCGCGCTCATCCGCGCCATTCAGCAAAGCCGAACCATGCACCACCTTCAGTCTCTCCGCATCTTCGATTCGTGTCGAGAGGCCACGTGCAAGATCTGTCGTAACGTGATGGCCGCCAAGGCCGATCGCGTCGGTGTGAATGAGGCGGCCTTCGGCGAAAACCGAGATCGTCGTGGTGCCGCCGCCCATGTCGATGGCCGCGCAGCCGAGTTCGACTTCATCGTCGACCAGCGCCGCCAGACCGCTGGCATAGGGCGTCGCCACCATGCCCTCGACCGAAAGATGGGCGCGGTTGACGCAAAGCTCGAGGTTCTTCAGCGCCGTGCGCTCGACCGTCACCACATGCATGTCGACACCGAGAAGATCGCCATACATCGACAGCGGATCGCGAATGCCGCGCTCGCCGTCCAGCGAATAGCCTGTCGGCAGCGAATGCAGAATCGCCCGGTCCTGGCGCATGGACTGCTGGCTTGCCGCCACCAGAACCTTGCGCAGGTCGCTTGCTTCCACTTCCTGGCCGCCGAGATCGATGCTCGCGGTATAGATATCGCTCGCCAGCCGTCCGGCGGAAACATTGACGATCAGGCTGTCGACGGTAAGGCCCGCCATGCGCTCGGCCGCATCGACAGACAGACGGATCACGCCTTCCAGCGCGTCGAGATCGGCGATCACGCCGGATTTCACGCCGCGCGAACGCTGATGGCCGATGCCGATGATTTCGACCTTATGGGTACGGCCGGGCAGGATTTCGCTTTCCTGGCGCGGCGTCAGCCGGCCGATCATGCACACGACCTTGGTCGAGCCGATGTCGAGCACCGAAACGATGTGGCTGCGCTTGGAAGAAAGCGGCTTCAGGCGAGGCAGGCCGAAATGGGAAGAACCGAAAAAGCTCATGTGTTCTTCTCCGCCTTCTTGAGAGCCTTGGTGCGCGCATCGACAGCGGCCTGACGGCGTTCCGTGGCACCCTCGGTCAGCTGGATCGTGGTGCGGTCAGCGAGCCGGAGATCGACGGCGGCGACATCGCGCGACAGCACCTTTTCCTCGAGATCGAGCCGCGCCAGCAGTTGCAGCGCCTGCGGCAGGTTTTCTTCCGGCAACTTGACGACGATGCCGTTATCGAGATGCAGATCCCAGCGGCGGCCGGCAATGCGGACATAGGCGCGGACACGGTTGCGGATTTCCGGCCAGTCGGCCAGCTGCTCGACGAAACCGGCGGCACCCGTTTCCGCGTCGCGGCCGACGAAGAGCGGCAGGGCAGCGAATTTATTGTCCCGCAGCGGCGCAATGACGCTGCCGCTTTTTTCGATGAGCGACAGTTCCGTTCCATGCTGCCAGATGCCGAAGGCCTGACGCTCTTTCAGCCGGACTTCCACGGTCTTGGGGTACACCTTGCGGATATCGACATCTTCCACCCAGGGAAGCTGCACCAGCTTGCGGCGCGCCGCATCGATATCGAGCGCGATCAGCGAGGTGCTGCCATCGAGGCCAAAAAGCTGGAACACTTCGATTTCGGAGGTCTGCAGATTGCCGGAAACCTTCACGTCCTCGACCGCAAAGCCTGCGGCCGATGTCGTGGTCTGGGTAACGATATTGGTGTGCCCGCCGAGCGACATGCCGTAAAGCCCGGTCACCGCGTAAAAGGCGACGGCCGAAATCGTACCGGTATGGGCAGGAATGTGAATGCGTCCGGTCGCAAGGCTGACACCGAAACGCACGAAGCGACGCAGAGGACGCGGCAATACCATGCGGTCGTCGGCGCTGGCCGCCGCCGCGAATTGTTCGCGCTTTTTTGCCGTCGACTTTTTGCCGATCACCGCAAACACGAAGCGTCCTCCACCATCCAGCTGACAAGGTTACCAAAGGAGCGGCCAGCATGAGCCGCCATTTCCGGCACCAGGGAGGTCGGCGTCATGCCCGGCTGCGTATTCACTTCAAGCCAGATAACTTCGCCATCTTCTGAGAAGCGGTCGTCGTAACGAAAGTCTGAACGGCTTACGCCACGGCATCCGATCGCCCGATGCGCCATAACCGCCAGTGTTTGAATTTTTTGGTAAATTTTCGGTGAAATTTCTGCGGGAATGACATGTTTCGAGCCACCAGCCGCATATTTCGCATCATAATCATAGAAATTGTGACCGAGCGGCACCACTTCGGTGACGCCCAGCGCCTCGCCGTCGAGTACACCGCAGGTCAGTTCGCGGCCGTGAATATAGCGCTCGACCATCACCTGATCGCCGTAGCGCCATTCCGACGAGGTGAGGATTTGCGGCGGATGCGACTGGTCTTCCTTGACGATCACGACACCGAAGCTCGAACCTTCACGCACCGGCTTCACGACATAAGGGGGTGCAAGCGGATGCTCGCTGGTGAAATCGAAGCGGTTCATGACGCGCTCGGCGGCCACCGGAATGCCGGCAGCAGCGGCAACCTTCTTGGCCTGCGCCTTGTCCATGGCGAGTGCGGAAGCGAGCACGCCGGAATGCGTATAGGGAATGGCGAGATATTCGAGGATGCCCTGAATGGTGCCGTCTTCGCCAAAGGGACCGTGCAGCGCATTGAAAGCCACATCCGGGCGCAGCTCGGCAAGTACGGCGGCGATATCGCGCCCCACATCGACCCGGGTGACCTTGTAGCCCTCGTCTTCCAGAGCCTGCGCGCAAGCGTTGCCCGACGACAGGCTGACCGGCCGCTCCGACGAAAATCCACCCAAAAGAACAGCTACGTGCTTGCCGCTCATCGATACCTCTGACACCAACTCTCCGTTACGAACCACGCTCCGAACCGACCGAATTTGACGAACGGTGATTCTGGCACATGACCCTTGGGATCAGTTAAACGCCATTAAGGTTAATGAATCGTTTACTTTCGTTAACCGCCGCGTCCAACGTGCCGAGTTTCGTTAAAGAATCAGCACCGATCCGGATTCCCTCCTTGGAATCAGAGAGTTGCATGGATTGCAACATGCAGGTTTTCAATGATCGGAAATAAAACGGTGCTCGCGCGTCTGCTGGCCCGCGATAAAGGCAAGGCCGAAACGTTAACAGACGGGATTATTCCCCAGGGAAAATTATCTGGCGTTTCAGCGTTTTAAAACCGCGGCCTGAATCAGTCTCTCAATCGCCAAAGCATCCCCGAGAGGCATAACCACACGTGTCGCACTGATGGATCACATTATCTGCATTATTTCTTTTTTAGCATTCCATAAGAACAAAAATTGCGTTAACGCAGTCGTCGCCTCCCAAGGCATGACATTGCAATCATCCAAAATGGAACCAATACCATGACCGACGCGATATCTCCGGTATCGCCGACCGCTGACACTTCGAACGTTGTAAAGACAAATTCGCCTGCACGAGTTCTCACTGCCAGCCTGGTCGGCACGACCATCGAGTTTTTCGATTTCTATGTTTACGCCACGGCCGCAGTGCTCGTGTTCCCCACTTTGTTCTTCCCGAACAATGACCCGATGACGGCGCTTCTGGCGTCCTTCGCCACCTTCTCCATCGCCTTTTTCGCCCGCCCGCTGGGCGCTGTGGTCTTCGGCCACTATGGCGACCGCGTCGGCCGCAAGACTACCCTTGTCGCCGCCCTGCTCACGATGGGCGTCTCGACGGTCGTGATCGGCCTCCTGCCCTCCTATGAGACCGCCGGCGTTCTGGCCCCGCTGCTGCTCGCGCTTTGCCGCTTCGGTCAGGGTTTCGGCCTCGGTGGCGAATGGGGCGGCGCCGTCCTGCTCGCTACGGAAAACGCACCTCCGGGCAAGCGCAGCTGGTACGGCATGTTCCCGCAGCTCGGTGCCCCCGTTGGCCTGTTCCTTTCGTCCGGCGTGTTCTGGATCCTGCTGCACTTCATGTCTCAGGAAGCGCTTTTGAGCTGGGGCTGGCGCATTCCCTTCGTCGCTTCGATCATCCTGATCGCGGTCGGCATGTGGGTTCGCCTGTCGATCACCGAAACGCCCGACTTCCAGAAGGCAATCGAAAAGGAAGAGCGTGTAGCCGTGCCGGTCGCGGAACTGTTCCGCAACCACAAGCGCAGCCTCGTGCTCGGCACCTTCGTGGCGCTGGCCACCTTCGTGCTCTTCTACATCGGCACTGCCTATCTTCTGTCCTACAACGTCAAGGTCCTGAAAATCCCGTTCCTCGACGCGCTGGAAGTGCAGATCCTCGGCTCCATCGTTTTCGGCATCTTCATTCCGATCGCCGGCAAGCTCGCCGAAAAATTCGGTCGCCGTGAAATCCTGATCCTGACGACGGTGCTGATCGGCCTGTTCTCCTTCCTGCTGCCCGGCCTGATGTCCGGTGGCGAAGGCTCGATCTTCGTTTTCGCGGCTCTGGCCATGATGCTGATGGGCATGACCTATGGCCTGATCGGAACGGCGCTCGCCGCCCCCTTCCCGACCCGCGTGCGCTACACCGGCTCGTCCATCACCTTCAACATGGCCGGCATCTTCGGCGCATCGCTGGCGCCTTACATCGCCACATGGCTGCAGGTGAATTACGGCATGGGTTATGTCGGCTATTATCTCTGCGTATCGGCGCTCATCACGCTCGCCTGCATTCTTCTGTCCCGCAAGGACGAAGTCTGATCCGAACGGATTGCCAGACATTAAAAAGCCCGCGAAACCTTCGTTTCGCGGGCTTTTGTTTGCCTGTTTTAACGCTTACGCTACAGCTTGGCGCCGCTCCACATGACCGGTCATGCAGACGCGATTGCGCCCTCCTTCCTTTGCCCGATAGAGCGCCAGATCGGCATTGTGCATGACCTTGTCGAAAATGTCGGCGTCGCCGCGAAACGCCACGCCAATCGAAATCGTCACCGTGATCCGCAAATCCTGATACTCCACCGGGGTGGTCTCGATGGCTGCGCGAACCCTTTCACACATCTGCAGAAAGGCGAGCGGGCTGGTTTCCTGCACAACGACAAATTCCTCGCCACCCAGGCGGGCGACATGCGCAGAAGGATCGAAATGCTCCCTTATCCTGCGGGCGACGTTCGAGATGACGAGATCACCAGCAAGGTGGCTGTATCTGTCATTCACCTTCTTGAAATGATCGATATCGAGAAAGGCGACGCAATAGTCGCTGCCCAGTTCAGCGCATGCAGCATAAAGGCCGAGCCGGTTGCTGAGGCCGGTCAGGGCGTCCGTGTGGCTCAGATGCAGGAAGCGCTCGTGGGATTGCACGAGAATTTTCACTTCCCTGGAATTCAGCCAACAGACCAGCAATGTAATCGTAAACGCCACCGTCCCGCCGAGCGTCACACTCAACATGATGCCGTTGAAGAGATCGGTTACCAGCCCGAACCGCGCGAGAAGCGTCAGGCCACCTATGCACATCAGGATGACAATGATCGTCACGAGACAAGCGATACGAATGGAGAATTCCAGTGGCTCGAGCCGCCTGCGGCCATCCGACGTGGCGACCGAAAAACTTATCATTTCGATCGGTTTTTTCCAAAGACCCAACATCATGCTCAAAAGCGCCTAGATCACGTAATGCCGTTGGTATTTCCTGATAAAAAGTAATTTAATAGAAGGACGAGACGTCGCTTCGCCCCGATAATATGGCAAAAAATGTTGATTGACCGTTACGATACATGAAACGGCCAAATCAACAGCAGGTTTTTCTTGCAATTGGCAGCATTCGCCGAGGCTTAAGCCCCGAGGAACGGCTCCACTTCCCGGCCCGGCATGAACAGGCCAAGGCGCTTGATTTCCCATTCCAGCCGGATGCCCGACTTTTCGAACACGCGCTTGCGAATGGTCTCACCCAGATATTCAAGATCGTAACCGGTTGCATGGCCGGTATTGATCATGAAATTGCAGTGCAGCGACGACATCTGCGCCCCGCCGATGACCAGACCGCGACCACCCGCCTCATCGATCAGTTCCCAGGCGGAATGACCTTCGGGATTCTTGAAGGTGGAACCGCCCGTCTGCTCACGGATCGGCTGCACGGTTTCGCGGTGGTGGCGCACGGCATCCATATCGGCACGGATTTTCGCCTTGTCTTCGGGATAACCCTCAAACAGCGCGCCGGTAAAGATCAGACCTGCATCAGCGCCGGAATGGCGATAGCTGTAGCCCATATCGGCATTGGAAAGCACATGCTGGTTGCCCTGACGGTCGACCGCATAGACCTCCACGACACGCTCGCGCGTTTCGCCGCCATTGGCGCCCGCATTCATGCGCAGCGCACCGCCGATGGAGCCGGGAATGCCGTAATAGAAATGGAAACCGCCGATGCCATTATCCATGGCCATAGCGGCAATATGCTTGTCCGGGCAGATCGCGCCCGCCTTGATGCGGTTTTCGCCGGCAAGCTCCACCTGGCCGAAGCCCTTGGCCGACAGACGGACGACAACGCCCGGAATGCCGCCATCGCGCACCAGAAGGTTCGAGCCGACACCAACCACGGTCAACGGCACGTCTTCCGGCAGAATTTTCAGGAAGGCAATCAGATCGTCGGTATCGTGCGGCTGGAACATGACTTCCGCAAGACCGCCAGCTCTGAACCACGTCACGCGGTCCATGGGCGCATCCGGTGTCAGACGTCCCCGCAATTCATTTACCCCGTCGCCGAGCCTCCCCAGCAATTTAACCCCATCGACCTGTCTCATTCAGACTTTCCTGATATGCTCTTCAATTCCGAAGGCAGTACTGCTGCCCATTGCGTGATATTTCCAGCCCCCAAGAGAACCACGAAATCACCCGGATTCGCAATGCCTGCAACCACTGAGGCGAGATCTTCCCGTTTCTCGAGAAAACGGGCGTCACGGTGGCCGGCGGCCTTGATGGCCGAAACCAGCGCTTCCGAGCTTGCGCCCTCGATCGGATCTTCGCCCGCGGCATAGACCGGAGCAAGGATAATCGTGTCGGCATCGTTAAAACAATGCGCGAAATCGTCGAACAGGCTGGAAAGGCGGCTGTAGCGGTGCGGCTGGTGCACGGCGATGATACGGCCCTTGCAGGCCTCCCGCGCCGCCTTCAGCACGGCCTTGATCTCCACCGGATGGTGGCCATAGTCATCGAAGACCTGCACCCCATTGGCTTCGCCCGTCAGCGTGAAGCGCCGCTTGACGCCGCCGAAGGAGGCAAGGCCCTTCTTGATGTCGGCTTCCGAAATGCCGAGACGATTGGCAACCGCAATCGCCGCCGTCGCGTTCGAGACGTTGTGGCGGCCGGGCATCGGCAGGACGAGGTCCTTGAAGGAGAATATCTTGCCGGTGCGGCGACGGCGGATTTCCACGTCGAACACCGAGCGCGTGCCGTCGATGCGCACATTCGAAAACCGCACATCGGCCTGCGGGTTCTCGCCATAGGTGATGACCTTGCGGTCCTCGATGCGGCCGACCAGTGCCTGCACTTCCGGATGATCGAGGCACATGACGCCAAAACCGTAGAAAGGCACGTTCTCGACGAATTGACGGAAGGCAGCACGCACGGCATCGAAATTGCCGTAATGGTCGAGATGTTCCGGATCGATATTGGTGATGACGGCCACATCGGCCGGCAGCTTCAGGAAGGTGCCGTCGGACTCGTCGGCCTCCACCACCATCCACTCGCCCTCGCCCATGCGGGCGTTGGTGCCGTAAGCATTGATGATGCCGCCATTGATGACGGTCGGGTCGAGATTGCCGGCTTCCAGCAAGGTCGCGACCATGGAGGTGGTCGTGGTCTTGCCATGGGTGCCGCCGATGGCGATGGCGTTACGGAAACGCATCAGCTCGGCCAGCATTTCGGCCCGGCGAACGATCGGCAGGTGCTTTTCACGCGCCGCGATGAGTTCCGGATTGTTCTTTTTAATGGCGGTGGAAACGACCACGACCTCGGCATCGCCGATATTATCCGCCGTATGACCGACGAAAACCTCGATGCCCTTGTCGCGCAGGCGCTGCACATTGGCGCTGTCGGCCTGATCCGACCCCTGAACGCGATGGCCGAGATTGTGAAGCACTTCGGCAATGCCGCTCATGCCGATCCCGCCTATGCCGATGAAATGCACAAGGCCTATGGCTTTCGGCATCTTCATGCCCCAACTCCTTCATTCTTCTTCTTGAATTCCTGCACGGACCGGCCGGAAGCAATCGCCTCCACCAGATCGGCCAGCACATCCGCCGCATGCGGTTTGCCCGTCGCCTTTGCCGCCGCTGCCGTTGCCGAAAGACGATCCGGCTCAGAAAGCGCTGAGGACAGCAGGCCGGAGAGCTTCTGCGGTGACAATTCCGCCTGCTTGATGACGCTTGCCCCGCCAGCCGCCGAAAGCGCTGCCGCATTGGCGGCCTGATCGTGATCGAGCGCATGCGGATAAGGCACGAGGATCGACGGGCGGCCGATCACCGAAAGCTCCGATACCGTCGACGCGCCCGAGCGGCTGATGACCAGATCGGCCTCGCCGATGCGCGACGCCATATCGCCGAAGAAGGGTGAAACATCCGCTTTCACGCCGAGCTTCTGATAGGAGGCGATCACGCTGTCCTTGTCTTCCGGCCGCGCCTGCTGGGTGACGACGATGCGCTTGCGCTGCTCATCCTTCAGCAGGCAGATCGCCGCAGGCACCGCGCTCGAGAAGAACTGCGCACCCTGGCTGCCGCCGAACACGACAAGCTGGAATGCCTCACCCGTCTGCGAGGGCGTATAGGGTATCTCCGACGCCGCCAGCACCGCCGGGCGTACGGGATTTCCGGTCGCCACCGTCTTGTCGGAATATTGACCGTTGGTGGGCGGCAGGAAACCGCCGGCAATCGCTTTCACCCGGCCTGCCAGCGCCTTGTTGGCGCGGCCCATCACCGCATTCTGCTCGTGAATGATGGAGGGAACGCCAAGCCCGGTGGATGCCAGAAGCGGCGGCACGGTGGGATAACCGCCGAAACCGACAACTGCGACAGGCTTCAGTTTCGCCACCAGCCGGCGCGCGGCGCGCAGACCAACCCACAGCTTCCAGAGCGAACGCGCCACGGAAATCGGGTTTTTCGAGCCGATGGTGGCAGACGGCACAACATGGATTTCATCCGCCGGGAACTTGCCCGCATACCGCTCGGCGCGGCTGTCGGTGACAAGGTGCACCTGATAACCGCGCGCTTTCAGCGTGTGCGCGAGCGCCTCGGCTGGAAAGACATGGCCGCCGGTTCCCCCGGCGGCAAGAAGAACAATACCCTTGCTCATGATCGTTTACTCCGCGGGAACGCCGGAACCGACGCGGAAGAAACTCCGCTCCTGCGCCCGCTTTTCGGGTCTGTGGCGTGTCAGCGCCAGAAGGAAGCCGGCGGTCACGCAGATCGCCATCATCGACGAACCGCCATAGGAAATCAGCGGCAGCGTCATGCCCTTGGCGGGCATCAGTTCCAGATTGACGCCGATATTGATCATAGACTGCATGCCGATCTGCAGCACGAGGCCGGCCACGGCGAAGCGGCAGAAATCGTCCTTTTCCTTGAAGGCGTGCGACAGGCCGCGCAGCACGATGAAGGCGAAGATCGCCACCAGGAACATACAGAAAACGATGCCGAATTCTTCCGCAGCCACCGAGAAGATGAAGTCGGTATGGCTGTCGGGAATGATGCGCTTGACGATGCCCTCGCCCGGTCCGCGTCCGAACCAGTCACCGCGAATGATAGCCTCACGCGCCGTATCCACCTGGAACGTATCGCCTTCGCCCGTCCAGAAACGGTCGATACGACCGGCCACGTGCGGCAGCATCAGATAAGCGGAGATGATGCCTCCGACGCCGACGCCGCCGAGCATGATGATCCAGAACCACGGCACGCCGGCCATGAAGAACATGCCGCCCCAGACCACCGACGTCAGGATCGTCTGGCCGAAGTCCGGCTGGGCGATCAGGAGCGCCGCCACGATGCCGAAGGTGATGATGGCGAAGAGATTGCCGGGAATTTCAGGATGGCGCGCCCGTTCGGCAAACAGCCAGGCGCAGACGATGACGAAAGCCGGCTTCATGAATTCCGACGGCTGGATCGAGAAGGTGCCGATGGAAATCCAGCGCCGTGCACCCTTGACCTCGATGCCGAAGAATAGCGCGAAGATCATCATCAGCAGCGAAGCGATGAGCATGATGACCGCGACGCGTCGCACCTGACGCGGCGACAGGAAGGACAGGCCGACCATGATCGCCAGCGATGGCACCATGAACATCGCCTGACGCTCGACGAAGAAGAAACTGTTGAGGCCGATGCGCTCGGCAACCGCCGGTGACGCCGCAAAGGACAGCATCAGGCCGATGCCCATCAGCGCGATGAACGCCGCCAGAAAGAAACGGTCGATGGTCCAGAACCACTCCGCGACCGGACCGCGATCAACTCGGCTTACCATGGCCTTCAGCCCCCTTTTCCAGAGTCAACCAGCATCGTCATGCCATCGAGCGCCGCGACCTGCGCGACGAACGAATCGCCTCTGATCTCAAAGTTCTTATATTGATCGAAGCTTGCGCAAGCCGGGGATAACATGACGATATTGCCGGCCGTCGCATCTTTTTCCGCATCCGCCGCCGCATGCTGGATCGCTTTGTCCAGCGTGCCGGATATTTCATAAGGCACTGCCTCGCCCAGCGTCGCCGCAAATTCGGCTGCCGCTTCGCCGATCAGATAGGCCTTGGCGATGCGCGGGAAGAGCGGCGAAAGGCTGGTGATGCCGCCCGCTTTTGGCAGACCGCCGGCGATCCAGTAGATACGGTCGAAACTTGAAAGCGCGGGTGCCGCAGCATCGGCATTGGTGGCCTTGCTGTCATTGACGAAGGTGACATTGCCACGTCGGCCGACCGGCTGCATACGGTGCTTGAGGCCGGGGAAGGATTTCAGGCCTGCGCGAACTTCCTCTTCGGAAACGCCGACCGCAAGGCAGGCGGCGATTGCCGCCGCAGCATTCTGCGCATTGTGGCTGCCGCGAAGGGTCTGGATACCGTCGAGATCGGTGAGCAGCGAAGAAGCGCCGCCATGCGCGCGGAAAATGCGGCTGCCTTCGGCATAGAGACCTTCGGAAACGACATTGCGCTTGGAAATGCGCTCCACCTTGACACCGGTGCGTTCGATACGGTCGGCGATCAGTGTCGAATGGCTGTCATCGACGCCGACGATAGCCGTGCCGCTGCCTGCCACGAGCCGCTCCTTGACATCGGCGTAGTGCTGCATCGTGCCGTGACGGTCGAGATGGTCAGGCGTCAGATTGAGCAGAATGCCGGCGGTCGGATTGATCGTCGGTGCGAGATCGATCTGGTAGGACGAGCATTCGACAACGTAGAAACGCTGCGCCTTCGGCGGATCGAGGCTCAGTACCGCCGTTCCGATATTGCCGCCGAGCTGCGTATCGCGGCCGGACGCCTTGAGAATATGCGCGATCAGCGCCGTCGTCGTGGACTTGCCGTTGGTGCCGGTAATCGCGATGAAAGGGCAATCCGGCGCATGCGCACGGCGCTCGCGGATGAAAAGCTCGATATCGCCGATGATCTCGACGCCCGCAGCCTTCGCAAGGTCGACCGACCAATGCGGTTTCGGATGCGTCAGCGGCACGCCGGGCGCCAGAACGAAGGAAGAGAAGCTCGGCCAGTCAATCGTCCGAAGATCCGCCGTCTTGATGCCTTCGGCCTCGGCCTTCGCGACACTGTCGGGATTGTCGTCGAAAGCAACGACATCCGCCCCACCCGCGACCAGCGCGCGGGCCGTGACGAGACCCGAACCGCCAAGCCCGAAGAGAGCGACCTTCTTACCTTTGAACGACGTGACCGGGATCATCGCTCACCTCAGCTTCAGGGTGGCGAGGCCAAGCAGCGCGAGACCCACGGAGATGATCCAGAAACGGATCACCACCTGGCTTTCCGTCCAGCCCTTTTTCTCGAAATGGTGATGGATCGGCGCCATCAGGAAGACGCGCCTGCCGGTGCGCTTGAACCAGAAGACCTGGATGATGACCGACAGGGTTTCCATGACGAAGAGACCACCGACGATGACCATGACGATCTCGTGCTTGGTCGCGACAGCGATGGAGCCGATCAGGCCGCCGAGCGCCAGCGAGCCCGTATCGCCCATGAAGATGGCGGCGGGCGGCGCGTTGAACCAGAGGAAGCCGAGGCCAGCGCCGATGACCGCGCCGACGATAACGGCGAGTTCACCCGTGCCGGGCACGAAATTGATCTGCAGGTAATTGGCGAAAACCGCGTTACCGGCGAGATAGGCGATCACGCCGAAAGTGGCGGCCGCGATCATGACCGGTACGATGGCGAGCCCGTCGAGACCATCCGTCAGGTTCACGGCATTGCCCGCACCGACGATGACGAAAGCACCGAACAGCACGAAGAAGTAGCCGAGATTGATCACGAATTCCTTGAAGAAGGGAAAGGCGATGGAGCTGCCGAGCGTGCCGCCATGCGGGGCGGAAGCAAGCGCCATCTTCATCATGAAAAACACGGCAATCGCCGCAATCAGGAATTCGATGCCGAGACGGGCCTTGCCGGAAAAGCCCTTGTCGCTCTGCTTCGTCACCTTCAGATAATCGTCGTAGAAGCCGATGGCTCCGAAACCGAGCGTCACCATCAAAACGGCGACGACATAGACGTTCGACAGATCGCCCCAGAGCAGAGAGCCGCCGAGAATGCCGGCAAGGATCATCAGCCCGCCCATGGTCGGCGTGCCGGCCTTCTTGAAATGCGTCTGCGGCCCATCGGCGCGGATGGGCTGGCCCTTGCCCTGGCGCACGCGCAGCGAATTGATGATCGCCGGTCCGAACAGGAAGACGATCAACGCAGAGGTGAACATCGCAGCACCCGCCCGGAAGGTGATGTACCGGAACAGGTTGAAGATTTGAATTTTATCCGACAGTTCGACGAGCCAGATCAGCATAATTGCCCTTTCAAAAGGCTATTTCAGACTTGGCGTTCCGTCTCGGGGAATGCCGGATACTTGTCAAGCAGGGCGGCGACAATCTTGCCGAAACCGAGGCCAAGTGACGATTTTACCATCAGCGCGTCTCCCGGTTGCACCCATTGCAGGGCGAAATCGGTCAGTTCCGCCGTCGTCGGGAACCAGATGACGGTCACACTATCAGGCAGCGCATCGCGCAGCGCCGCCATCGCCTCACCCGCCAACCAGACATGCTCAATACCGGCGGCGAGCAGTGGGCCCGCCAACTCTTCATGCAACTGCGCGGAAAACTCGCCCATCTCCAGCATGTCGCCGAGAACGGCGACGCGCCGACCGTGACCCTGCGTTTCCGTTTCCGCCAGCACGGCAATCGCGGCGCGCATGGAGGCCGGATTGGCATTGTAGCTTTCGTCGATCAGCAGGAAGGTGCCGCCGTTGATTGCCAGCTGATGGCGCTGGCCGCGCCCCTTTACCGCCTCGAGCGTTCCCAGCGCCTCGAAGGCGCGGTCGAGATTGGCGCCGGTGACGGCAACGGCGCCCAGCACGGCCATGGCGTTATCGGCAATGTGCCGGCCGGGAATATTGATGTGCAACTCGCTGGTTTCGCCGTTCAGGATCGCCCAGATCGTCGAGCCCGTCGTCGTGCTCTCGAAATCCGCGAGGCGGAAATCCGCCTTGGCATGCTGCCCGAAGGTGAGGATATGTTCGATGCCCTGTTCCTGCGCCGCTTCTTCAAGCTGTTCGAACTGGGCGTTATCGCGGTTGAGGATGACGGAACCGCCCTCCTCCAGACCCTCGAAAATCTCCGCCTTGGCGCTAGCGATCTCTTCGATGTTCTTGAAATTGCCAAGATGGGCCGGGGCGATGGTCGTGATGATCGCCACATGCGGGCGCACCAGCTGCACCAACGGCCGGATTTCGCCGGAATGGTTCATGCCGATTTCGAACACGCCGAATTCGGTGTCCGCCGGCATACGCGCCAGCGTCAGCGGCACGCCCCAATGGTTGTTGAAGGAAGCCACCGCCGCATGCACCCGGCCTGAAGGGGCGAGCGCCTGCCGCAGCATTTCCTTGGTCGTGGTCTTGCCGACCGAACCGGTCACCGCAATGATGCGCGCCGACGTTCTTTCACGCGCCGCGATGGCGAGCTTGCCGAGTGCGGCAAGCACGTCTTCCACGACGATCATCGGCACGGTCAGGCGGCCGAGTGCCGGCAGCTTGGCCTCGGCAACGACCAGAAGCCCCGCCCCGTTCGCAACGGCGAAGCTGGTGTAATCATGACCGTCCACCCGGTCGCCCTTGATGGCGAAGAACGCTTCGCCCGGCTTGACCGTCCGGCTGTCGATGGAAATGCCGGTGATTCCGGTCGGCAGGTTGCCCACGGGGCGTCCTGCCGTGATGGCGATCATGTCGGCGACTGTCCATAACCAGCTCAAATCTTGGATCCTTCCAGCCCTGCCAGTGCAGCGCGCACCTGTTCATGATCGGAAAACGGCAGCGTTACCGAACCGACGATCTGCCCCTCTTCATGCCCCTTGCCCGCGACGATCAGCGTATCGCCATGCGAAAGCAGCGAGACTGCATGGCGGATAGCGTCCGCCCTGTCGCCGATTTCCAATGCGCCGGGTGCCGCCGCCATGACTTCGGAACGGATCGTTGCAGCATCTTCCGAACGCGGATTGTCGTCGGTGACGATGACGATGTCGGAAAGCCGCGTCGCAACCTCGCCCATGATCGGGCGCTTGCCCTTGTCGCGGTCGCCGCCGCAGCCGAAGACGGTGATGATGCGGCCCGAGGTGAAGGGCCGGACCGAGGTGAGCACATTTTCCAGCGCATCCGGCTTGTGGGCATAATCCACATAGGCAAGCGCACCGTTCTTCGTCTGGCCTACGAGTTCCAGACGGCCGGCAGCGCCGATCAGCTTTTCAAGCGCCTTCAGCGCGGTTGCTGCGGGAACGCCGGTGGACATGGCAAGACCGGCTGCGACGAGAGCGTTCGCAACCTGAAAATCACCCGCCAAGGGGATGTCGACTTCATAAATCTCGCCGTCATGATGCACTTCGATCATCTGCTTGTGACGGAAGTGCTCGACACGCTTCAGGGCCAGATAGTCGCCCTTGCGACCGACCGTGCGCACATCGAGGCCGGCTTCGCGCGCCGCACGGATCGCCTGTTGCGACCATGGATCGTCGGCGAAGATCACGGCGGGAGCGCCCTTTTCCATCAGCGTATCGAAGAGCCGCATCTTCGCGGCCATATAGTCCTCGACGGTGGGATGATAATCCATGTGGTCGCGGCCGAGATTGGTGAAACCGGCGGCCGCCAGCCTCACTCCGTCGAGACGGCGCTGGTCGAGACCATGGCTGGACGCCTCCATCGCCGCATGCGTCACACCTTCGGCCGCAAGTTCTGCCAGAAGCGCATGCAGCGTCACCGGATCGGGCGTGGTGAGCGCGCCGTAATCCTCGCGGCCGGGTGCAATCACACCTGTCGTGCCGATCTGTGCGGCGGCATGGCCGGCGAAAGCCCAGATTTGCCGCACGAAGGAAGCAACGGACGTCTTTCCTGCGGTGCCGGTGACGGCGACCATGGTTTCCGGCTGTTTTCCATAAAAACGGGAAGCGGCAAGGGAGAGATAAAGGCGTGGATCGGTGACGGAAAGCACCGGCACATCGGCATCCAGCGCGTGTCCGGAAACGACGGCGACCGCGCCCTTGGCAACCGCGTCCTTCACATAGGCCGCGCCATCCGCCCTGGTGCCCGCAACCGCCACGAACAGGCTGCCGGGCGCAGCCTTGCGGCTGTCTGCGGTGATCCCCCCGATTTCGATCGCCCCGATCTCAGACAGGAGCAATTCTTTCAATTCCGGAAACGCATTTCCGGATATATCTCGCAAATTCATCGACTGTGTCCGTCTTGTCCCCCCGGCGCGAATCGCCGGAACATCATAAGCTAACAATCAATAAGACACGAGCAAGGCCGAGCCATCCTTGCCGAACTTCGGCTTCACGCCCAGCACGGCCGCCGTGCGGGTGATGATATCGCGCACCATTGGCGCTGCGGATGTGCCGGCGAGTGCCGCGCCATTGCCCTTGTCCGTCTTCGGCTCGTCGATGAAGGACAGCACGACATATTGCGGATCGTCCATTGGAAAGGCCGAGAGGAAGGCGTTGAAGTTCTTGTCGTGCACGTAACGTCCGTTGACGACCTTGTCGGCCGTGCCGGTCTTGCCGCCGACGTTGAAACCATCGACGCGCGCGTTGCGGCCCGAACCGTTGACCCCGTTCCACTCGAACAGGAAACGCATGTCCTTGCTGGCGCCCGGTTTCAGAACCTGCTTGGCCACCTGATCGGCCTGTTCGCGGGTGCGCGGCAGGAAAGTCGGTTCGATCAGTTTGCCGCCATTGACGAGTGCAGCGCCGGCAACCGCTGTCTGCAGCGGTGTCGTGGAAACGCCGTGGCCGAAGGAAATGGTAATCGAGTTGATCTTCTTCCATTCGCGCGGCTGCGACGGCAGCGCCACTTCCGGCAATTCGGTCTGCATGCGGGTCAAAAGGCCAAGCCGGGTGAGGAATTCCTTGTGGCCTTCCGTTCCCACCGTGTCGGCAATCTTGGCCGTACCGATGTTGGAGGAATACTGGAAGATTTCCGGCACCGAAAGCATCCGGCCCTTGCCGTGGAAGTCCTTGATGGTGAAACCGCCGATGCGGATCGGATAACGCGCATCGAAGGTATCGCCGAGACGAACGCGGCCCGAATCGAGACCCATGGCAATCGTGAAGGATTTGAATGTAGACCCCATTTCGAACGTGCCGTTCGACATGCGGTTGAGCCAGCCTTCCTTGGCGCCTTCGGCCGGGTTGTTCGGATCGTAATCCGGCACGGAGGCCATGGCGAGGACTTCGCCGGTATGCACATCCAGAACCACCGCGCCGGCGCCGATCGCCTGGAACTTGGTGATGGCCGAGGTCACGACTTCGCGGACAATGGACTGCACGCGCAGATCGATGGAAAGCTTCACCGGCTCCAGCGGCTGGTCGCTGGTCATGCCGAGCGCGGTCAGATCGGCAAGGCCCTGGCTGTCGACGTAACGTTCCATGCCGGCAACGCCGCGATTGTCGATATTGACGTGACCGACGACATGCGCAGCGGTCGGCCCGCCGGGATAAAAGCGGCGCTTTTCCGGGCGGAAGCCGACGCCTGGAATGCCGAGCGCCAGAATCTGGCTCTGCTGCTTCGGCGTCAGCTGGCGGCGCAGCCACTGGAAGCGCGAATTGGAAGAAAGCTTCTGATAGGTGCTGCGCTGGTCGAGATCCGGCAGAACCGTCCGCAGCTTCTCGATAGCTTCATCGATATCGACGATGCGATGCGGTTCGGCAAACAGCGAGACGGTGCGAATATCGGTGGCCAGAACCTCGCCATTGCGGTCGAGAAGATCGGGGCGCGACGCCATCAAGCGGTCGGCGGGTGCGATGCTCGACACCGTTTCCTGCTCCGCCATGCCATATTGCACGAGACGCCCGCCAACGACGGCGTAAAAGGCGACGAAACCGAAAATGATCAGGCCGACGCGGCTTTTCGCCTGGGCGGCGCGCTTCTTGCGCGCGCCTTCAAAGGCCGCATGATCGGTATAGACGCCGGTGGTGCTGGCGGAAAAATGAGCCTTGCTCTTCAAAACCATGACGCGGGAGAGAAAAGACATCAGCGGTTCACCGATCCTGTTATCGTGTCATCCATGTCGTCGGTTTCATCGCCCGCGACGGCGGAGACGGCCGGAGCCGCTGTGGGACGGGAAACACGCGCCCGGGGTGTCGGAACCGGAGTGCCGTTGACGGCAATCTGGCCAGCCGGCGGTGATTTCTTTTTGGTGGCCGCGCCAAGCGTCGCACCCGGCTTGGAGCCGTTGACGGCGGCGGCAATGACATCCTCGACGCTCATGCCTTCCGGCTCGGGCGGCTGCGGCAGTTGCGAGCGCAGCATGGGCAGCTCGCGCGGCTGCGCCAGTTGCGTCGGCAGCGTCGGCGAAAGGCCAAGCTCATCCTGATAGGCATTCACGAGCCGGTGCAGACGGTTCGGCTGCGTCAGGAGCGCCCAGTCGGCCCTCAAGAGATCGATCGTATCCTTCTCAAGCTTGATCTCGGCCTCCAGCTTGCGGACCTCCTCAAGCTTCAGATCGGCCTTGTGCTTGATCGAATAGGTCACGACGGCCGCGGCGACCATCACACCCATCAAGATGACATCGAAAGTGCGCAGCATATCAGCCTCCCATCTTTTCAAGGCTGGCGAGATCGGGAAGCTCGAAGATCGAATAATCCGCCGCGCGCGCCGGGGCGGTCGTGCGCAGACCGGCCCGCAATTTGGCGGATCGGGCGCGCGGATTGAGCTCCGCCTCCTCATCGCTGGCGGCGATCATCGGCTTACCGATATTATCGAAAATGGCGGGCTTGTCCTCCACCATCGGCAGGTGCCGGGAACCGGCGGCCTTGCCCGAACGGTCGGAGAAGAATTTCTTGACGATACGGTCTTCCAGCGAATGGAACGTGACGACGACCAGCCGGCCGCCGGGTTTCAAAACCTGCTCGGCGGCAAAAAGCGCCTGCGCCAGCTCGCCCAGCTCGTCATTGACAAAAACGCGCAGCGCCTGAAACACCCGCGTTGCGGGATGAATCTTGTCTTTGGCCTTACGCGGCGTGACGATTTCGATGAGGCCCGCCAGATCGCGGGTGGTGCGAAACGGCTCTTCCGCCCTCTTCTTCTCGATGGCGCGGGCGATGCGGCCCGGCTGCTTTTCTTCACCGAGAAAACCGAAGATGCGGATCAGATCGCTGACCTTCGCACGATTGACGACATCGGCCGCCGAAACGCCGGAACCCGACATGCGCATATCGAGGGGGCCGTTTTTCTGGAAGGAAAAACCGCGCTCGGCCTCGTCGATCTGCATGGAGGAAACGCCGATATCCAGAACGACGCCATCGAGCCCGCCTTGCGGGGCATGCTTCGCGAGATCGGAGAATTGCGACTGGATGAGGCTCAACCGGCCGCCATTGGCGGCAACCATCGCCTGACCGCCGGCGATCGCGGTCGGATCGCGGTCGAGCGCGATGACATCAGCGCCCTGATCGAGAATGGCCTGGGTGTAGCCGCCGGCGCCGAACGTGCCGTCGAGAATGATCTTGCCGGATGATGGCTCCAGCGCGGCAATGACTTCGCGAAGCAGGACCGGGATGTGACGCTGAGGTCCGCCATCGGCATCAGAAGATCGTCCGCCAGAATTCGCCGCCATTCCGTGTCCCCGTCCTAGGCGGGGCGAGCAGCCGAAAAACCGCGCCCCGCTCTTGCTTCCGTCTGCGCCGCCAAAAACGCATTCGGTTGCCAAAGCTGAAAATGATCCGCCCGTCCGACGAAGGTGACTTCGGTGGATATGCCGGTGAATTCCCGCACGAAATCCGTCACCATCAATCGACCTTCCTGGTCGAGCTTCATGAAAACGCCGCCGCCGTGAACCAGCAGCGACATCGCGTTCGCCTCGGGCGAGAAGGCATCCATCGACGCAATCTGCCGCTCGTAGCGCTCCAGCAAATCCGGACCGCCGACACTGATGGCCGGAAAGGCGAAATCCTGAAGACAATAAAGCTCCTGAATGCCGCGCCTGACCAGCACCGAACGAAACGGAGACGGAACCGAAACGCGCCCCTTGGCGTCGATCCTGTTCGTCACGTTCGATAAAAAGCGGTCCATTACTCAACTCGCCAAAACCGCATTCCGCAAAGCGAACCATCCACTTCACAGACGACACCGGTACGCACGACACATCGCCAAGCGCCAGGGCGACGTGCCCTGCAGCAGCCCCTCGCAGGCTCCTCACTCGTTTCAGCGATTGCGGGTCAAAAACACGACCCAATGTGGTGTGCATTTGGGATATCATGGGACACTATGGGCGTCAATGGGAGAAGCCGGCACGATACCGACTTCGCATCGGAAATTCATAAGCCGTTAAGTTTAACGAATGGTTTACTTTGCGCGCGGCGATGCGCTTTCGCTGGGCGGAAATTCGCCGCAAAACAACCATTTCTCTTTTATGAAGCAACGGGATAACCAAATCCCACATGAGCCCCGCAATTCAGGGTCGGAAAGGAAAATTCGCCAGTTGGCCTGTAAGCCGGGTTCTGTATGGCCCCGGTTTGACCCGGAACGTGGCAGCCATTCATCTGGGACGGCATTTGCATGCCGCCTCGCGCAACCCACCCGGATGACGGGCCCGGAAACCGGCTGTGAACGGGCTTTCGCCCGCCCCGTGTCATCCCTATTCGGTCTTGCTCCCGGTGGGGTTTACCTTGCCGCCGCTGTTACCAGAAGCGCGGTGGGCTCTTACCCCACCCTTTCACCCTTACCATGCGATGCATGGCGGTTTACTCTCTGTGGCACTTTCCCTGGGGTCGCCCCCGCCGGACGTTATCCGGCACCGTATTTCCGTGGAGCCCGGACTTTCCTCACCTTACCGTCTTTCGACATTGGTAAAGCGCGGCTGCCCGGCCAACTGGCATGGGCTGCATAACCATGTTCCGAGGCGAAAGCCACCGAAAAGCGCAGGCAAGGATCAAAGAAATGCCGGTTTGAAATCCGTCGAAAAGGCGCTGTCGGCGATTTTTCCTTCCCGCAGCAGCACAGCGCCGAGCCGTCCGATCTCATCGGAACTCTTGGCCGCCGTACCGTTACCGCCGGTCAGAACCGCAATCTTCGGCGAGGCGGTGAAGCCGATGGCCGGATAACCGCTTTGCGTTTTGGAGACGACGCAGGCGGCCATCGAGACACGCGAGAGATCGATGGAAGGCACCAGCGATCCGACGATCTCCGAGAGATGATCACGCACACTTTCGCGTCCGCCGGAGCGGAACCATTCCCGGATTTCCGGGTCGCTGCCGAGCCTCTTGTCATCGGGATCGCCGCCGATCTTCAGATAGAATTTGCCATCGGGATAACGCACCGGCGGCAGAAGATAGATATGTTTCGTTGTGTCGCGCGGCTCATAGATCAGCGACGGCATGTCCGCATATTGATCCAGATCGCCCTCATCTACCTCGAAGAAAGCGACGGTGCGTGCATAGACATCGAGGGCCACCGGCTGCGGCAGCAGATCTTTCGTAATCGAGAAGCCGCCGGCCGCCACCAGCACCCGGTCTGCGGTATAAACCGCACCCGAGGCCGTCTCCACCCGTGCGCGACCATCCTCTTCCCGCGCCGAGACGACGATATCGTCAATGAGCGTGACACCCGCCTTTTCAGCGAGAACAGCCTGCGCCTTCACCAGCGCACGCGGATTGACGTATCCGGCATTGTTTCTCTCACATACCCCCTCGCAACCCGGCTCGAAGGAGAAATAGGGAAAGCGGCTTTCGAGGTTTTCTCCGCCCAACAGTTCCGTGGACACGCCGAGCCGCGCCGCCGCCTTGCGGACATCGTCGACAAAAGGATTATCGCCGCCCCGTTCGGGCCCCACCATCAGGCAACCGACCGGCGCATAAAATTCAACGCCGCTTCGTGCGGCAATATCGGCGTAACGCGCTATCGAGCGGTTGGCGAGCAGCGCCCAGTCGGCATCGCCGTCGATGGTACGGGTAATCCGCGCCTCGTCATAGTGACTGGCGAAGACACCCTGATGCGATTTGATGTCGGCAGGTTCGCCGGGGCCGATCAGCGCGACGCCATCCACCGTTTCAGCCAGGTGGCGGGCGGCGGCGGCACCCATCATGCCGCGACCCACGACGATGTATCTGAAATGTCCCGACATGCCGCCCTCTTCACCCGCTCACTTCCATCGCAACCTTTTAGCTGCTTCGCCCCTGAATGTCAGACGAAAACCGGCGACATTTCGGCGGCGAATTCATCTTCGGTCAACTGACCGTTCAAAAGCAGCATGGCGCCCAGCCGGCCGATTTCGTCCGACGACTTTGCGGAGACGAAATTGCCGCCAGTCAGAATCGCGATATTGGAGGATTGCGTATAGCCAATATAGGGATAGCCGCTGCGGGTAATGGAGGCGACACAGGAGCCTGAGGTCACCGGGCAGCCGGCAAGCTCCGGCATCAAGGAGAGCGCCCGCTTTTTCAGAAACTCCACCTCACCCGGCGTGCCGTCCGAATGGAACCAGTCAACCGCGTCAGTGAGCGTTTCAAGCCTGCCTTTTTCGCTTTCGCCACCGATTTTCAGATAGACCTTGCCATCGGGATAACGCACCGGCGGCAGGATATAGACGATGTCGTCCTCTGTTTCCGCCAGTACGATGGTGGAAGGCATCGCACCGAACAGCGTCTGCCGCGCCTCATCCAGCTCGAAAAAGACGATGGTGCGGCCCGTGGCCGCCATATCGACCGGAGAAGGCAGAAGCTCGGCCATGTTGGTGAAACCCCCGGCCGCTACGATGACCTTTTCAGCCGTATGAACCGCCCCTTCCCGAGTGGAAACCTCGACGCCATCGGAAGTATCGCGAATATGCGCCGCCGTCTGGCGCACAAGCCGCGCGCCCTGTGCGACGGCAATCGTGCATTGCGCCTTCACCAAGGCGCGCGGATTGACGTGGCCGGCATATTGCGCCTCGAAATAACCGCTGTGATCGGCCGGCAGGGAGAACATCGGAAACCGGCCAGCCAGCGCATCAGTGCCGAGTGTCTCGACGGCGAGACCGAGACGGTCGGCCGAGACGAGCGCACGCGAGACATAGTCCCCCGCAAGCCCCTTACCGTTTCCGGTGAACAGGCAGCCCGCTTCCGTAAAAAAGCGGATGCCGCTTTTGGCCTCGATCTCCGCATAACGGCGGATGGAGCGCTGCGCGAGTTCCGCCCAGACCGGATCGCCATCAAAACCGCGGGTAATACGCGCTTCGTCGTAATGGCTCGAAAACACACCCTGATGGGTCTTGCGATCGGCGGGTTCGTCCGGGCCGATCAGCGCCACGCCATCCGTTTGCACTGAGAGATGCCGCGCCGCAGCCGCTCCCATCATTCCGGCCCCGACGACGATATATTTGAAATCCGGCATGCCATGCTCCGTATTAGATTTGCTTCTGACTACAGCATGCCGGGCCGAACCGGAATCGCTTTTCGCAATTCCGCAGACGATCGATGGCGGCCTCAGCCGGCCAGCAGCGCCTGCACCTTGCCGCAATAGCGCTTGGAGACCGGGTTCATCCGGGTGGCGCCATGGCCTGCATTGTAACGCAGGATCGTGCTGCACACCTGGCCGCCGCCAAGCTGATGCGCCGTCGCCAGATATTGCATGCCCCAGCGAATATTGGTCTCAGGATCGTAGAGCGCCTTGGTCGTGCCGCGATAGCCCATCATCCGCGCCGTCGCCGGCTTGATCTGCATCAGCCCAACCTCGCCTGCGCTGCCGCGGGCTTTCGGATTGAACTTGCTTTCCACCGAAACCACGGCATGCGCCAGATTGGTGGGAACGCCGTAACGCTTGGCATATTTGACGATCAGATCGGAATAGTCGTTCCTGAGCGAGGAAGGCAGGCTCTTTTCGGGAATGGGATAACCGGGCTTGCGGAAGAAGGTCTCCAGCGTCACGGTTTTGGTCTTGACGTCCTCGTCTTTGGCAAAAGCAATCCCCGCCTGCGAAGCGAGCATAACAACGCCCGCGACGACAGCAACAACAACCCTGTTCATATGTAGAAAAAGTCTCCAGATCGGATGACAGAAACAATGAAGCGACACAAATAATCTGCGCCCGGAAAGTCGATCACGACCTTCCGCTGTCCGGTCTCCTTGATTGATATTGACGGCAGGTTCCCCTGAAGAACGACACCGCATGCAGTGACGTTCTTAAACTTCCTCAATGCGGATTAACTGTGGCACGGTAAAAAAAGCGACTTGAACGGCAAGAAAACCGGGAACGATTTTCCAGGATTCGCGTTCAGCCGGCCGAAAATCTCGGCAGGCTGGCGATCAGCCGATGCAACGTGTCGATGGTGGAGAAATCCGCGATGCCATCCACCAGAGCGGGACGGAAATGCCGCTGGAAGGCAGCCACGGCGCCTTCGGTTTTCTCGCAATAAGCGCCTGTAATTTCAACGCCATAACCATAGATGGACAGCATCGACTGCAGCGCTTCGACCGGCTGGCCATGATCGCCGCGCTGAAAAAAGCGGCCGCCACGGATCGGCGCAGGCTCCACCCAATGGCCGACACCGTGCTGCGACAGGATGTCCCACGGGAATTTTTCACCCGGATCGACCTTGCGGATTGGCGCGACATCCGAGTGCGCCAGCACCCTTTCAGGGGCGATAGACCAGCGCTGGCCGCAATCGCGACACAATTCGATGACGGCTTCCACCTGTTTCTTCGGAAATTCCGGCAGGCCGCCGGGATGGCCCTGATTGGCGATCTCGATGCCGATGGAGCGGGAATTGATGTCCTCATCCCCCGCCCAGATGCTTTTGCCCGCGTGCCAGGCACGGCGGGTTTCAGGAACCATCTGAATGACGCGCCCGTCCTCGAAGACGAAATAATGGCTGGAAACCTGACTTTCCGGATTGCAGAGCCACGACAGCGCGCCGTCGGCCGTCGTCATGCCGGTATAATGCAGCAGGATAATATCGGGGCCGGCCACACCCAGCCTTTCGCCATGGTTAGGCGAAGGCGCAACGGCTGCGCCCCCGAAATCCGGGGTAAAATCCGGCAGACATTCACTCATGCGACGCGGCGTTCTTTCTCGATGGCCGCATAGGCGGCGTTGAGAGCCGCCATACGCTCATTCGCGGCCGCATGCAATTCCATGGGAACGCCGCGTGCAATGAGCTTGTCAGGATGGTGTTCGGCAACCAGCGAACGATAACGCCGGCGAATATCGGAAAAATCGTCGGAAGGCGAAACGCCGAGCACGCGATAGGGGTCGCGCCCGTCCATATGGACATGCCGCGCCATGATCGTTTCGAAGTGATCTTCGGTGATACGGAAGATTTCCGCGATCCGGCCGAGGAAGGCCAGTTCCCGCTCATGGATCAGCCCATCGGCCTTGGCGATGTGGAACAGGCCGTCGATGACGCTTTCCAGCATCTCGCAATTGGCATGTCCGGAACCGCACAAACCGGCAAGCCGCTCGGCATAGGCCTCGTAACCGGCAACGTCCTGACGGGCGAGATTATAAAGACGGGCGACGTTCTTGGCTTCTTCTTCCGGAAAATCGAAGATTTGCCGGAAGGCGCGCACTTCGGCATCGTTGACGACACCGTCTGCCTTCGCCATCTTGGCGGAGAGCGCGATGATGGCCACGGAAAAGGAAACCTTGCGGCGCGTCTCCGGATCACCCTCGAAAAGGGTGCGGATGGCTTCCACCACGCGCCCGAGCGCACCGCCTGCCGCGTCGCCGATTGCGCCGAGCAGACGTTCCCACAGGGATGAAATTTGCAGACAGGCGAAATCGAACATCATGCGACAAGCATGACGGGATATTGCCGCGAATGCAATATGTCCAGCGGACCAGCGGCATTAACTTTTATTCATCTTTGCGACAGTTTTGCTTCAGGAACAAGAGCGCGCCAGACGATGACGCCACAGTTTTCCACAGATGGCGGGAAGCCAACCACCGGCTATGCCGATTGAAACGATTATATTCCGCCACTTTGCTCAAGCCGCTGAAAAACCGCGAGAAATCGGCGTTTTTCTTCATAAATTCACTTTACACCTACACGCGGCTGTCGCATCCATTTGCCAGACATGTCTTTGGGTATATGTGAAAAGGAGAGCCATGATGGCCAAACAGAAAGTCGCAATGCTGACCGCGGGTGGCCTTGCGCCCTGTCTCTCTTCGGCCGTGGGCGGCCTGATCGAGCGTTATAGCGACATTGCGCCTGATATCGACATCGTGGCCTACCGCTCCGGTTATCAGGGCGTGCTTCTGGGTGACCGTATCGAGATCACCAGGGATATGCGGGAAAAGGCGCATCTGCTGCACCGCTACGGCGGCTCGCCGATCGGCAACAGCCGCGTCAAGCTCACCAATGCAGCCGATTGCGCCAAGCGCGGTCTGGTCAAGGAAGGCGACAATCCGCTTCGCGTCGCGGCTGACCGGCTGGCGGCTGACGGCATCACCATTCTCCACACCATCGGCGGCGACGACACCAACACGACGGCTGCCGACCTTGCCGCCTATCTCGGCGCCAACGGCTACAATCTCACCGTTGTCGGCCTGCCGAAGACGGTGGATAACGACGTGGTGCCGATCAAGCAGTCGCTCGGCGCCTGGACGGCCGCGGAAGTCGGCGCCGCCTTCTTCGACAATGTCAGCAACGAGCAGAGCGCGGCACCGAAAACCTTCGTTATCCATGAAGTCATGGGCCGGCATTGCGGCTGGCTGACGGCCGCCACCGCCCGCGCCTATATCCAGAAGACCAGCGGCAATGACTATGTCGAAGGCCTGATGATGAACACGCAGATGAAGAACATCGACGGCATCTACCTGCCGGAAATGGCCTTCGACATCGAGGCGGAAGCCGAGCGCCTGAAGGAAATCATGGACAGGAACGGCTATGTCACGCTGTTCGTTTCCGAAGGTGCGGGCCTCGATTCCATCGTCGCCGAACGCGAAGCCTCCGGCGAGGCCGTCAAGCGCGACGCTTTCGGCCATGTGAAGATCGACACCATCAATGTCGGCGGCTGGTTCCAGAAGCAGTTCGCCAGCCTCATCGGTGCGGAACGCTCCATGGTGCAGAAATCGGGCTATTTCGCCCGCTCCGCCGCCGCCAATGGCGACGACCTGCGCCTCATTCAGGGCATGGTCGATCTCGCCGTCGAAAGCGCGCTCAACAAGGTCTCCGGCGTCACCGGCCATGACGAAGACCAGAATGGCAAATTGCGGACCATCGAGTTTCCGCGTATCAAGGGCGGAAAGCATTTCGACCTCTCTGCAAAATGGTTTACCGAAGTGATGGAACACGTCGGTCAGCCGTTCACAGCGGCCTGATTTTACGATAGGCTAAAATAATACGGCGACAGGGAGGGCAAGGAGGAAGAGAATGTCTGGACAGGCCTGGCTGATTTTTTGTGCAGCATGTGCCGTTGTGTTCGCACTCCCCTCTCCCCTTGTATTCTCTGTCGCCTCTTATGCCGCCATTCGCGGCAAAAAGACGGTCTTCGCCTCCGTCATCGGCGGCGCGCTCGGCATCGTCACGGCCATGACGATTTCCGCCATTCCGGTGGCCGGTCTCGTCTGGCTGCCGCAATCCTTCGTGGAAATCGTGCAATGGGCCGGCATTGGCTGGCTGATGCTGTTTCTCCTGTGGACCTTCGCCACACCTGCCGCCCAGGCCGCCAATGCCGATAATGACAACCTGCCGGGCAAATCCTGGAGCGGTATTTTCCGCGATTGTTACGCCATTGCCGCCCTGCGCCCGCGCTACTTCGCTTTCTTTCTGGCGTTGCTGCCGCAATTCGTGTCCACCTCCGGCAATGCAATTGAAACGCTTGCCATGGCGCAGGCCGCCATCCTGCTTCTGGTGCTGGTGATTCTGACCGCGCAGGCGCTGTTTGCCGGGCCTACTCTGGCGATGGTGCGCCGCATGTCGGGCGATAAAAAAATCCGGCCGAAATACCGCACCCACTTCATTTCCGGCCGCGCCGTCAGCGCCGGATACAGGCGCATCGCGGCCTGAAAAACCGCCCGAAAGCCGGGGAGAAACGTCCCGGCTTGCCGCTATCCTTACAATAGGTTAATGAAGGCGCGACGGGACACTGCCTGCTTCGCTCGACGCGGGGGTATCGAAAGACAGGCATAACGAAGGCGGCAACATGCGAAATTCGGGAAAATTCCGCGGAAGAAGTGCACTTCTTCTGTCTTCCACCGTGGGTCTGGCACTGGCATTGAGCGCATGCACCAGCGTCGAATATACCGCCAAGGAAGGGCCGAACGGCCCGAAGATCGCAACGGTCAATCCGGCGACCACTCCTGCGCAAACATCGGCGCAGCCGGCAACGGCCGAAGCAGCAGCGGGCGCGACCCCGGTAGCAGCAGCAACGGTGCAGACCGCCGAAACCGCAACCCCTTCCCAGCCTGCAGCACTTCCCACCGCAGTCGCCGTCAAGGGCGGACGCGTGGCGCTGCCGCCGGCTTCTGAAATTGCTGCAGCCGCAGCCATCACCGCCCAGATGCAACCGCAACAGAACGAAGTCGCCCAAGCTGGTGTGACGACATCTGCGCCGACCACGGCCACGGCGCTCGCACCGACAAGCGCCACTCCGGCGGCCACAGCCATCGAAACGGCTGACGTGGTGGCCAAGCCGGCTGCCCATAATGCCGCCGCCGATCTGCCGCAGGTGGTTGCCGTCAAGGGCAGCTTCCCGCCTGCACCGCCGCCGCCCGGCTCGCCCTCCATCGGCACCGAACTGACGGCGGAACGCAAAGTCATTCCGCTGCCGAAGCCGGACAGCACGGTTCTGGCCTATGCCGCCGGCCCCACCAATGCCGCGCTGGCCGCCATCCGCCAGAACGAATCGATGACGGCGCCGCTCAATTCCGCCCCGGCCGGACGTGAAAAGCTGAGCGGCCTTATTACCAAATACGCCACCATGTATGATGTGCCGGAAGATCTGGTTCACCGCGTCGTGCAGCGCGAGAGCCGATATAATCCCGGCGCCTATAGCAGCGGCAATTTCGGCCTGATGCAGATCCGGCACGCCACGGCCCGCTCCATGGGCTTCGATGGCCCCGCCTCCGGCCTTTTCGATGCCGAAACCAACCTCAAATACGCCGTCAAATATCTGCGCGGCGCATGGGTTGTGGCCGGCAACGACCGCGACAACGCGGTCCGGCTTTATGCGCGCGGTTATTATTACGACGCCAAGCGCAAGGGCATGCTGCACGTTCTGCGCAAGTGATTGCCTCCGCTCCGTTATGCGAATGCAACCGCGCGGCTTTTCTCAAGCCGCCGGGTGTTTTCATTTCGTCATCCTGATTGGGCGGCGCGGGCTGGTTTTCCACCGACACCCCTATTCCCCCGCTTTGCCCACAGCCCCTGTCATCAAATTGTAGTGTCACGGCTGTAGACGCCTCTCAATCGACTGAGAGGTGAACATATGACGAGTGCGGCACCCAAGACCGGCTTCAGCAAGAACACGAAACTGAAGTCCGCATTGCTCCAGCACAAGGCACTCTCCAAAAGCGGTCTGTCCGAGCGCTTCTTCGGCGTCCTCTTTTCCGGCCTCGTCTATCCGCAGATATGGGAAGACCCGGAAATCGACATGGAAGCGATGGAGCTTGGCGAAGGTCATCGCATCGTCACCATCGGCTCGGGCGGCTGCAACATGCTGGCCTATCTCTCCCGCAATCCGGCCAGCATCGATGTCGTGGACCTCAACCCGCACCACATCGCGCTGAACAAGCTGAAGCTCGCCGCCTTCCGCCATCTGCCCGCCCATCAGGACGTGGTGCGCCACTTCGGCCGCGCCAATACGCACAGCAACAGCCACGGCTACGACCGCTTCATCGCCGAGCATCTCGACGCCACGACCAAGGCTTACTGGTCGAAGCGCACCCTTTCCGGCCGCCGCCGCATCTCTGTCTTCGACAGGAATATCTATCGCACCGGCCTGCTCGGCCGCTTCATCGGCGCCGGCCATCTCATGGCCCGGCTGCACGGCGTGAAGCTCACCGAAATGGCCAAAACCCGCACGCTGGACGAACAGCGCCAGTTTTTCGACAGCAAGGTGGCGCCATTGTTCGACAAGCCGGTGGTGCGCTGGCTGACGAAGCGCAAAAGCTCGCTGTTCGGCCTCGGCATTCCGCCCCGGCAATATGACGAACTGGCCAGCCTTTCCGCCAATGGCACGGTTGCATCCGTGCTGAAGGAGCGGCTGGAAAAGCTCGCCTGCAACTTCCCGCTCAGCGACAATTATTTCGCCTGGCAGGCCTTTGCGCGCCGTTATCCCGAACCGCATGAGGGCGCGCTGCCCGCCTATCTCAAGCCGGAATATTACGAGACGATCCGCAACAACACCGCCCGCGTCGCGGTTCACCACGCCACCTATACCGAGCTTCTGTCCAGAAAGCCGGCAAGCGCCGTCGACCGTTATATCCTCCTCGATGCGCAGGACTGGATGACGGACACCCAGCTCAACGAATTGTGGTCGCAGATCAGCCGCACCGCCGCGCCCAGTGCGCGCGTCATCTTCCGCACCGCGGCCGAAAAGAGCGTCATCGAAGGCCGGCTTTCGCCTGACATCCGCAACCAGTGGGTCTATCTCGAAGAGCGCTCCAACGAGCTCAACGCCATGGACCGCTCGGCCATCTACGGTGGCTTCCATATCTATCAGAGGGCTATGGCATGAAAACCATCGGCGAGAATGTGGGCCTTGCAGACAGCGCGCATGCGAGCCTGATGGACCGCATGTATCGCCACCAGCGGCATATCTACGATATCACCCGCAAATATTACCTTCTCGGCCGTGACCGGACCATTTCCGGCCTCGATGTGCCGAAAGGCGGCACGCTGTTGGAAGTCGGCTGCGGCACCGGCCGCAACCTGCTGCTGGCCAGCCGCAAGTTTCCGCAGGCAAGACTGTTCGGCCTCGACATTTCCGCCGAAATGCTGCTGACCGCAGCCGAGAATTTCGCCGGCAAGGCGGAACGCCCCATTCTGCGCGTGGCCGATGCCACCGCTTTTCGCGCCTCCGAATTCGGCCAGCCCGACGGCTTCGACCGCGTCATGATCCCCTATGCCCTGTCGATGATACCGGACTGGGAAAAGGCGATCGAACAGGCGCTCACGGCGCTGAAACCCGGCGGCTCGCTGCATATCGTCGATTTCGGCCAGCAGGAACAATTGCCGAAGTGGTTCCGCACCCTTCTGCAAGCCTGGCTCACCCGTTTCCACGTCACGCCCCGCGCCAATCTCCGCTATGTTCTGGCCAATATGGCCGGCCGTTTTGACGGTAATCTCGAATTCGAGGAAATCGCCCGGGGTTATGCCTGGCGGGCTGTCATCACGCTTCCGGCTGCCGAAGCGCAGCAGCCGAAAATCCACCGCATCTTGGCCGACGCCTGATTCTCTGCGGTACTAAGGGGCGTCGCGTTCGAGGCTCCTGCCACGCCGGATTTCGTCGCTGAAACCGCAAATCGCTTCGAATCCAGCGACTTGCCGGGTGCAAAAGCACGTTGCCACTTGCCATATCAGTTTGTTTACCATGTTATGTGTAAATCGGGAGATACGGCGCGCCATTTTGCGGCCGTGGGATGGGCAACATTTTCATCAGGATTCCAATGCGGCTGCGTTTATCGGCACTATTGTCGGCTTTGCTGTTGATCGGCGGCTGCACCTCCACCAGCTATGACCTGCTGGAAACCGCATCCGTTTCCAGGCCGAAATTTTCCGATACCGATCCGCAGGATTTCGGCACGAACAACCCGCACCGCCATGAGGTGCACGGCATCGACGTTTCCAAATGGAATGGCGATGTCGACTGGCCGACCGTGCGCAAATCAGGCGTGTCCTTCGTCTTCATCAAGGCGACGGAGGGATCGGATCGCATCGATCCGAAATTCGGCGACCATTGGCGCAGCGCGGCGGCGGCAGATGTTCTGCACGCGCCCTACCACTTCTATTATTTCTGTTCGACAGCAGACGCCCAGGCCGACTGGTTCATTCGCAACGTGCCGAAGGAAGCCGTCACCCTGCCCCCGGTTCTCGACGTGGAATGGAACCCGGCCTCGCCCACCTGCAAAACGCGCCCGGCGCCCGGCATCGTTCGCGCCGAGATGCAGCGTTTCCTCGACCGCATCGAAGCCCACTATGGCAAGCGTCCGATCATCTATACCTCGGTCGACTTCCACCGCGACAACCTCGTCGGCCAGTTCAAGGATTACCATTTCTGGGTCCGCTCCGTCGCCGCCCATCCGGCCAAGATTTACGAAGACCGCAAATGGGCCTTCTGGCAATATACT
The DNA here is from genome assembly GCF_053522345.1 of Agrobacterium sp. 22-226-1. Taxonomy (NCBI): domain Bacteria; kingdom Pseudomonadati; phylum Pseudomonadota; class Alphaproteobacteria; order Hyphomicrobiales; family Rhizobiaceae; genus Agrobacterium; species Agrobacterium sp. 22-226-1. The sequence continues at coordinate 91,841 of NZ_JBNWCP010000004.1, read as the reverse complement.
GCAACCGGCGTCGTGCCCGGCGTGAACGGTCCGACCGACATCAATGTCTTTGCCGGAACGGAGAAAAACTGGCGGAAATGGATTGCTTCCGCCAAATAACACGGCCAAGAAGCAACACTTTTGAAAAATCGGCGTTGTTCTGCAACGTCAGATCATTCGGTCCGTTTTTTTGTCGCAAACATATGGGTAAAGCGGGCTAACAACCTATCGAGGAAATTCCCATGCCCACGTTCCGGTCGCGCAGCATCGTTTTTGCCGCCGCTTTGTCGCTTCTTTCCACCGGCTCCGCCCTCGCCACACCGCCAGTGGCCGCGCCCGATGATCCCAAGCAGGTTGCCTGCGGCGGCGATCTCGGTGCATTCCTCGAAGGCGTGAAAGCCGATGCGCTTGCCAAGGGCATTCCGGCCGACGCTATCCAGAAGGCGCTTGCCGGCGCGCAGATCGACCCGAAGGTGCTCTCGCGTGACCGCGCCCAGGGCGTCTTCCGCCAGACCTTCCTGGAATTTTCCCAGCGCACCGTCAGCCAGGCCCGTCTGGATATCGGCCGCAAGAAACTTCAGGAACTCTCCTCCACCTTCGCCCGCGCCGAAAACGAATTCGGTGTACCGGCCGGCGTCATCGCTGCCTTCTGGGCCATGGAGACGGATTTCGGCGCCGTTCAGGGCGATTTCAACACCCGCAACGCGCTGGTGACCCTCTCGCATGATTGCCGCCGCCCGGAACTCTTCCGCCCGCAGCTGTTGGCGCTGATCGAAATGGTCCAGCACGGCGATCTCGATCCCGCCGCCAATACCGGCGCATGGGCCGGTGAAATCGGTCAGGTGCAGATGCTGCCCAAGGACATCATCGCCTTCGGCGTCGATGGCGACGGCGACGGCCATATCAACGTCAAGAGCAGCGCCCCGGATGCGATCCTGACGGCTGCGAAGTTCATCCAGCATCTCGGCTTCAAGAAGGGCGAACCCTGGATTCAGGAAGTCTCGCTGCCGGAAAACCTGCCCTGGGAAAAATCCGGCCTCGGCGGCCCGCTGACCGCCGGTGACTGGTTCGCACTGGGCGTCACCCCGCGCGACGGCAACAGAAACTTCGCCACCCTGCCCGCTGCCCTCATCATGCCGCAGGGACGCAAGGGACCGACCTTCATCACCTATCCGAACTTCAACATCTATCTGGAATGGAACCAGTCGTTCATCTACACGACCTCGGCCGCCTATTTCGCCACCCGCCTCATGGGCTCTCCCGTCTACAACAAGGGCAACCCGGAGCCCGGTTTCGACGATGCGACCATGAAGGAGCTTCAGACCAAGCTCGAAGCGCGCGGACACAATGTCGGCAAGGTGGATGGCATTCTCGGTTCCGGCACCCGCGTCGCCATCCAGAAGGAGCAGCAGCGTCTCGGACTGCCCGCCGATGGCTGGCCTTCGACCGCACTTCTGCAGGCGCTTTAAGCAATCTTAACGGCGCCTTCCGGCCCTTAATCTGTCGGACGGAATCAAGGCATAAAGTGTTAATCTCGACCTGATGACTGGGGATAACACCCCGGTCATTTACTTTTTTTAAACATATGAAGCACTGCGTGATAAGAAAATAATCTTTTATTTTCAAATAATTACAGAAATTTCTTTTTTATGTCGTCTGGAGACGTGCTGCACTGCATCACAAAAACCGCTTTTCAACCGCCACAAAACGGTCATATTATCGAACCTGTCAACAAGAGGAGGCACCCATGGGACTTACAAAATCTCTCAATGCCTTGGCAGTCGGTTTGGCGTTTTTGTTCGTAGCGATGATGCTTTTCATCTGACGAGACGTGAAGACCAAACGCAGATAAGAACCGTAGATGACACGAGTTTAAAAAGCGCAGGCCCTGAGGGACCTGCGCTTTTTTCATGTCGGTAATCCGCTGTGGTAAAATCAGGCGGCGCTGCGGCGCAGACGCTCCAGCCCGAGATTTTCAAGCACCGCATCGACCAGCGGCGCGCGGTTCATGGTGTAGAGATGGAACTCATTGACGCCACGCCGCTGCAGATCGGCGATCTGCTCGGCGGCAACCTCCGCGGCCACGCGGGCGCGACCTTCCAGATCGTCGTCATAACCTTCGAAACGCTCATCCAGAAAACCGGGAATGCTGGTGCCGCATCGGCCGGCGAAACGCTTGAGCTGGGTGAGGTTCTGGATCGGCATGATGCCCGGAACCACCGGAATGGTGATGCCTGCCGCCGTAACCCTCTCCATATAGCGCTCGAACACGTCATTATCGAAGAAGAACTGCGTCAGCGCCCGCGTCGCGCCATTATCAGCCTTGCGCTTCAGCATATCGATATCGACCGCTTCGCTTGCGCTTTCCGGGTGCTTTTCCGGATAGGCCGACACGGAAATCTCGAAATCGGCAATTTCACGCAGCCCCTTCACAAGAGCGGCAGCGTTCTCATACCCTTCCGGATGCGGCTTATAGGCCGTACCGATGCCCGTGGAGGGATCGCCGCGCAGCGCCACGAAATGACGAACGCCGGCATTGCGAAACTCTTCAATGACCTGATGCACGTCCTCACGGCTGGCATCCACGCAGGTCAGATGCGCGGCAGTCGCCAGATGGCTGTCGCCGATCATGCGGCGCACCGCATCCAGCGTCGGCGCCTTGGTGGAACCGCCAGCGCCATAGGTGACGGACACGAAATCCGGGTTCCATTTCTTCAGCTCGGCAACCGTTTCCCAGAGCTGGGTTTCCATCTCGGGATTCTTGGGCGGGAAAAACTCGAAAGACAACCGGATATCGCCATCACGGCGCGCGGTTTCCGACCTTAACATATCATGCCCTCCCGGAGCCAAGTAAAACCACCTCTTGCACCACATCGTCTGCCATCAGCAGCCGCTGGTCACGGGCAACCCAAATCGTAACATCCAGAGCTTCGTCGGACGCTTTTTCAGAATGAAGATCGACGGCGCGCTCTAGAGAAAGTCCGGCCTTCTTCAGCCACTCTTCCATCAGCGGATGCGAGAAACCGAGCCGCACATGCGCATGTTCGTCGCGCAGATATTCGAAGGAATGCGGCGCAAGATCGATAACGATCAGCCGCCCGCCGGGACGCAGCATGCGCGCGGCCTCGGACAGCGCAATCTCCGGCTGGTCGAGAAAATGCAGAACCTGATGGATGACGATCAGATCGAAATCCTGCCCTTCCAGCGGCAGATTGAGAATATCGCCATGGCGAACCGAGGCATTGACCACGCCCGCCTTGTCGAGATTGGCACGCGCCACCGAGAGCATGTCACGGCTGGCATCGACGCCGATCGCGCGGCGATAGATACCGCTCAGAAGCTGCAGGATGCGGCCGGTGCCGGTGCCGAGGTCGAGCAGCGAATCGACCGGCGTGGTGCCCACCAGCTTCAGGAGCGCACCTTCCACGGCCTCGTCGCTGACATGCAGGCGGCGCAGCTCGTCCCAGGCGGAGGCGTTGCGGCTGAAATAATCCTGCGCCCGCTCCGCCCGCACCCGCTTGACGGTGGCAAGCCGTTCGCTGTCGCGCTGGAGAACGGCGTCGGAGGGCGATGCGGCCCCAAGCAGCTGCCGGACAACATTGGCGGGCTCACCATCCTGCCGCAAACGGAAATAGGCCCATGCACCTTCCTGATAACGCTCGATCAGCCCCTCTTCCGTCAAAAGCTTCAGGTGGCGGGAGATGCGCGGCTGCGACTGGCCGAGAATTTCGGTAAGGTCGGTGACCGTCAGATCGCCGGCCGAAAGAAGCGCCAGCAAGCGAAAGCGCGTGGGCTCACCCGCCGCCTTCAGAAGATCCACCAATTTGTCCAGACCGAACGCCACTCTGCTGCGCCTCGCAAGCTAATCAAGATATAAAGATATCTTTATGTCGATGTGGCGTTCGATGCAAGCGTAAAGTGTCGTGAGACACGATCATGTCCGCTTATTACACGGAAAAAGGCCCGCTTTACGGCGGGCCTTTCTGAGATATCTGGAAAGGGATCAGCGCGTCAGGCGCTTGTAGCTTACGCGGCCGGGCTTGATGCTTTCCGGGCCGAGGCGGCGGACCTTGTCCTTTTCATAGTCTTCGAAGTTGCCTTCGAACCATTCCACATGGCTGTCACCCTCGAAAGCGAGGATGTGGGTGGCCAGACGGTCGAGGAACATGCGGTCGTGGCTGATGATAACGGCGCAACCGGCGAAGGCTTCCAGCGCTTCTTCAAGTGCTGCCAGCGTTTCCGTATCAAGGTCGTTGGTCGGTTCGTCGAGTAGCAGCACGTTGCCGCCGGCCTTCAGCATCTTGGCGAGGTGCACGCGGTTACGCTGACCACCCGAGAGATTGCCGACCTTCTGCTGCTGATCGCCGCCCTTGAAGTTGAAGGCGCCGCAATAGGCGCGCGAGTTCACTTCGAACTTGCCGAGCTTGATGATGTCGTTACCGCCGGAGATTTCCTCCCAGACGGTCTTGTCACCCGCCAGCGTATCGCGGCTCTGGTCGACATAACCGAGCTGCACCGTCTCACCGACAGTCACAGAACCGCTATCCGGCTTTTCCTGACCGGTGATCATCTTGAACAGCGTGGACTTACCCGCACCGTTCGGACCGATGACGCCGACGATGCCGCCGGGCGGCAGCTTGAAGGACAGGTTTTCGATCAGCACGCGGTCGCCATAGGACTTCGTCAGATTGTCGGCTTCGATGACGACGCGACCGAGACGCTCTGCAACCGGAATGACGATCTGCGCATCGCCGGGACGACGGTTTTCCGCTGCTTCCACCAGCTCGTCATAGGCCTTGATACGTGCCTTGGACTTGGTCTGGCGTGCCTTGGGGCTGGAGGCGATCCACTCGCTTTCGCGGCTGATGGCCTTCTGGCGCGAGGCGTCTTCACGGGCTTCCTGCTGCATACGCTTGGCTTTCGCCTGCAGGTAAGCGGAATAGTTGCCTTCGTAAGGAATGCCGCGGCCACGGTCGAGCTCGAGAATCCAGCCCGTGACGTTGTCGAGGAAGTAGCGGTCGTGGGTGATCATCATCACGGCGCCGGGATAGTCGCGCAGGTGCTTTTCAAGCCATGCGATGGTTTCCGCATCGAGGTGGTTGGTCGGTTCGTCGAGCAGCAGCAGGTCCGGCTGGGACAGCAGCAGGCGGCAAAGCGCCACACGACGGCGCTCACCACCGGAAAGACCGGTTACAGCCGAGTCGCCGGGCGGGCAACGCAGTGCGTCCATGGCCATCTCGACCTGGTTTTCCAGATCCCACAGGTTCTGGCTGTCGATGATGTCCTGAAGCTTTGCGCCCTCATCCGCCGTTTCGTCGGAATAGTTCATCATCAATTCGTTGTAGCGGTCGACGATGGCCGTCTTGCTCGCCACGCCTTCCATGACGTTTTCCATCACGGTCTTGTTTTCGTCGAGCTTCGGCTCCTGCTCGAGATAACCGAGCGTCGCACCTTCGGCCAGCCATGCCTCGCCGGTATATTCCTTGTCGAGGCCGGCCATGATTTTCAGAACAGTCGACTTACCGGCGCCGTTCGGGCCGAGGATACCGATCTTGGCGTCGGGGTAGAAGGAGAGATGCACATTCTCCAGAACCTTCTTCGCACCGTAGGCCTTGTTCAGCCCGGCCATGTGATAGATGAATTGACGTGCCATTGTAGCGAATGCTCCACATCGGATTTTTAAGAGTACGTATCGGGAAATTTGCCGCTATGTAGGGTAAATAGGACCTTGGGGCAACCTCTGGCACGATTATGACCCCATGATTATGACAAGGGATGTTATGGCAGGGACAGGCGCGATCATGAATGAAACGACCGACGACTTGGCCTTCAGCCGTATTCAGAGGCTGGAAGCCCCCTCCGGCGCATCCATTGCCTTTCGCCACCAGCCCTCCGCTCTTGCCACTGTGCGCGGCGTGCTAATGATCTGCCACGGGCTGGTTGACCACGCGGGCCGTTATCGCCGGCTCGCGGATGTTATGTCGAAGCAGGGTTTCGAAGTCTATGCCCACGACCATCGCGGCCATGGTCGCACGAGAGCGGCGGACGCGCCTCTCGGCCGTTTTGGCTGGAAGGACGGTGCGGAAAAGGTCGTTGCCGATGTCATGGCGATGCGCCGGATGGTCGGCGAAAGGCATCCCGGCCTGGCCACGATCCTGTTCGGTCATTCCATGGGCGGCCTCGTGGCGCTTAACACCGCCGTCAGCCATCCGGATGCCTTCGATGGCCTGTCCATCTGGAATTCCAACCTCAATCCCGGCTTCATGGGCCGTTTGGCACAGGTTCTGCTGCGGCTGGAAAAAATGTTGAAAGGCTCGGACGTGCCGAGCGCCATTCTGCCGAAGGCAACCTTCCGCGTGTGGAATGCGAAAATGCCGGAAAAACGCACCCATGCGGACTGGCTGAGCCACGACAGGGCGGCGGTGGACGCCTATGTGGAAGACCCGCTCTGCCAGTTCGAGGCGAGCGTGTCTTTATGGCAGGATGTCTTCGAACTCTCCTATCGTGGGCCAAAACTCATCGAGCGCCTGCCAAAAACCCTGCCGCTTCTGCTCGTCAGCGGCGACCAGGACGCCGCGACCAATGACGGCAAAGAGATCGTCTGGCTGGCGGAGCGTTTCCGCGAGGCAGGTTTCAGCCATGTCGAGCACACGATCTACAAGGGCATGCGGCACGAGACCTTGAACGAAATCGGCTGGCAGCCCGTCGCGGCGGATTTCGCCGCCTGGTGCGGCCGCGTCGTCGCCGATTGAGGGGCCTTTGCCGAAACGGAATAAGTCCATGAGATAAAATCACATGCGACGCGGCAAGCAGCGGTCTATAAACCGGCAGACACAAAATACCGGGGGACAGATGACCGACATGCCAAACAGGAAACCGCCGCTATCAGGCATTCGCGTCATCGAACTGGCGCGGGTTCTGGCCGGTCCCTGGGCAGGGCAGATGCTGGCCGATATGGGGGCTGACGTCATTAAGGTCGAAAACCCCGAGGGCGGCGACGATACCCGCGCATGGGGACCGCCTTTCGTCGAAAGCGATGATGGAGAAAACCTCTCCGCCGCCTATTACCACGCCACCAATCGCGGCAAACGCTCCATCGTCGCCGATCTGAAAACGCCCGAGGGCTGCGAGCTGGTGCGCCGGCTAGTGCGCACCGCCGATGTCGTCATCGAGAATTTCAAGCGCGGCGGGCTTGCCAAATATGGCCTCGACTACGAGAGCCTGAAGGCGCTCAATCCGAAGCTAATCTATTGCTCCATCACTGGCTTCGGTCAGACCGGGCCTTATGCCGATCTCGCCGGATACGACTATATCGTTCAGGGCATGTCCGGCTTCATGTCGATAACAGGTGAAGCGGATGGCCAGCCGATGAAGGCGGGCGTGGCGGTTGCCGATATCTTCACCGGCATCTATTCCGTGTCAGCCATTCAGGCGGCGCTGATCCACGCCATCCGCACCGGCGAAGGCCAGCATATCGACATGGCGCTTCTCGATGTGCAATCGGCCGTGCTTGCCAACCAGAACATGAATTACCTGATTTCCGGCAAGCCGCCCGTTCGGCTCGGCAACGCCCACCCGAATATTTCCCCCTATGAGGTGGTGCCGACGGCCGACGGTTTCCTGATCCTTGCGGTCGGCAATGACGGCCAGTTCCGCCGCCTCTGCACCATTCTCGGCATCGGCGCGATTGCCGATGACGAACGTTACGCGACGAACAAGGCCCGCGTGGCCCACAAAGCGGAAGTCCGGCAGATCGTTTCCACCGAAACGCTGAAATGGCAGAAGGGCGATCTTCTGACCGCCTGCGAAAAGAACGCCGTCCCCGCCGGGCCGATCAACTCCATTGAGGAAATGTTCGCCGATCCGCAGGTGAAAGCCCGTGGTCTTCGCGTCGATCTGGAGGCGGAAGACGGCACCGTCATCCCTGGTGTCCGCACACCCATTATCATGTCGCAAACGCCGCTGCGCTATGAACGCCCGAGCCCCAAGCTCGGCGAACATCAGGCGCAGGTGCTGGCCGAACTGGAAAACATCGAAAGGACCACGACGCCATGAAAAGAACAGGCGGGCAATTGATCGTCGACGCGCTGAAGGCCAATGGCGTCTCCCGCGTTTCCTGCGTTCCGGGCGAAAGCTATCTCGCCGTGCTGGATGCGCTTTATGAAAGCGGCATCGAAACCGTGGTCTGCCGCCAGGAAGGCGGCGCCGCCATGATGGCAGATACATGGGGCCGGCTGACGGGCGAACCCGGCATCTGCATGGTGACCCGCGGACCGGGCGCCACCAACGCCTCGGCGGGCCTGCACATTGCGCGGCAGGATTCCATTCCGATGATCCTCTTCATCGGCCAGGTGCAGCGCGAAGCGCGTGAGCGCGAGGCGTTTCAGGAAGTGGAATATCGCCGCGCCTTCACCGAATTCGCCAAATGGGTGGGTGAGATCGACGATGCCCGCCGCATTCCCGAATTCGTCACCCGCGCCTTCGCCGTCGCCACCTCAGGCCGCCCCGGCCCGGTGGTGCTGACGCTGCCCGAAGACATGCTGGTGGAAGAGGTCGAAGCGCCCAAGGCAAAACTCTATACCCCTGTCGAAGCGCATCCCGGCCCGTCACAGATGGCCGCCTTCGCAAAAATGCTGGGCGAGGCGAAGCGCCCGGTCTTCATCATCGGCGGCACGCGCTGGTCCGAGGAAAGCGTCGCGGGCTTCAAGGCTTTTGCGGAAAACAACAAGCTGCCTGTCGGCTGTTCCTTCCGCCGCCAGATGCTGTTCGATCATCTGAGCCCCTCCTATGCGGGCGATGTCGGCATCGGCATCAATCCGGCGCTGGCCAAGGAGATCAAGGAGGCCGATCTCGTGGTGCTGCTCGGCGGCCGTCTCTCCGAAATGCCGTCTTCCGGCTATACGCTGCTCGACATCCCCTACCCGTCGCAGAAACTCGTCCATATCTATCCGGAAGCCGAAGAGCTTGGCCGCGTTTACCGTCCCGATCTGGCAATCTGCGCCGCACCGGACGATTTTATCGCCGCCCTCTCCTCCATCACAATCTCCGGCAGCGCCGCATGGGCCGATCGCACCGCCGCCATGCATGCGGCCTATCTCACCTGGTCCACCCCGCCGAAGACCGGCCCCGGCGCTGTGCAGATGGGTCCGATCATGGACTGGATCGAGGCCAATGTGCCCGAGGACGCGATCTTCACCAATGGCGCCGGCAACTATGCCACCTGGGTCCATCGCTTCCACCGTTTCCGTCGCTACAATACACAATCGGCCCCGACATCAGGCTCGATGGGTTACGGCCTGCCGGCGGCCGTCGCCGCGAAGCACCTTTTCCCGGAACGCGAGGTGATCTGCTTTGCCGGCGACGGCTGTTTCATGATGCACGGACAAGAATTCATCACCGCCGTGCGTTACGGCCTGCCGATCATCACGGTACTGATCAATAACGGCACCTACGGCACGATCCGCATGCATCAGGAGCGGGAATATCCCGGCCGCGTCAGCGGCACCGATCTCGTCAATCCGGATTTCAACGCCTTTGCCAAAGCCTATGGCGGACACGGCGAAACGGTGGAGAAGACCGAGGACTTCGCCGACGCCTTCGAACGGGCACGGGCAAGCGGCAAGCCGGCCATCATCGAGGTGAAGCTGGATGCCGAAGCGATCACGCCGACGCGTACCCTGACGCAGATCAGGACCGGAAGCTGATATTACGCATAGACACGGCTCCGGCATGGTGTAAATCCTGACGCTCGCACGACGTCATCCTCGGGCCTGTCCCGAGGATCCAATCACGTATCGTAAAGTTCATCGGTTGCAGATGTTCGGCACAGGCCCGAGCATGACGAAGGAGGGGTCTCACACTTCTTCCAGCAGCCCTTTGGATCAGGAAACGACATGCCGGATGCAGTCTCTCCCGTCATCACCCCGCGTGGCGCAAAAATCGAACCCTCTGCGGGTGCGCCTTTCGAGGCCGTGCGTGTAGCCCGGGATGTCCTGCACACTTCCCGCACGGCAGCACTCGCGACCCTCGATCCCGTCAGCGGCTATCCCTATACGACCGCCACCAATATCGGCATCGAGCCGGACGGCACGCCGTTCTTCTTCGCGGCGGGGCTGACGCTGCACGCCCGCAACATGGAGGCGGACCCGCGCATCTCGCTGACGCTCGCCCCCTTCGGCAAGGGAGACGCGCTAACGCTGCCGCGGCTGACACTGGTGGGCAAGGCGGAACAAATCGGCCCGGATGAAGTGCCGCTCGCCATCGCGCGCTACATTGCCCGCTACCCCAAAGCGAAACTTTATCTCTCCCTTCCCGACACGCGGCTTTACCGGCTGCGGACGGAAGGTGTGCAGATCAATGGCGGCCCGGCCCGCAATGCCAGCAACATCACCCCGGCCGATCTGCGCACCGATCTGTCAGGCGCAGACGAACTGATGGCGGCCTCGGAAAGCGAAGCGATCCGCCTCAACGCCATCAAGGGCGAAGCATCCCGGCTCGCCGTTCTCGCCGGCGCAAAGAATGGCCGCTGGACGATCACCTCCATCGACCCGGATGGCATCGATCTCGCCTCGGCCAGCGATCTGGCGCGGCTGTGGTTTGCGGAGCGGGTGACGACGTTGAAGCAATTTGAGAAGGCGCTTGCTTAGCCGGTGAGGTGACGGGCGCAAGCGATTCAAAAACCATGAAAATTGCTTCTACTTGGCATTTTGTGGCCATGTCGCCACGCCGCGCCGTGGCTGGATGCCGGGCCAAGCCCGGCATGACGGGGAGAGTTTTTTGGCGCCATCTCATCAAAAAAGGCCGGGCCGCTTTCCGCGACCCGGCCTTTTCTTAAAAATTCAAACGGATGCTCAGAGAGCAGCGGTCACGATGAACTCGACCTTGTAATCCGGCGTTGCCAATGGTGCGCCGCTGGTGGCGCGGGCCGGCGGGTTTGCCGGGTCGATCCAGCCTTCCCAGACGGCGTTCATTTCGCCGAAGGTGGACATGTCGGAGAGGTAGATGATGGTCTGCAGGATCTTCGACTTGTCCGAACCCGCAGCGGCCAGCAGGCGGTCGACTTCAGCGAGAGCGGACTTGCTCTGTTCCGTAACGCTCGTGCCTTCGCCAACCTGGCCGGCCAGATAAACGGTGTTGCCGTGAACGACGGCGCCGCTCATGCGCTTGCCCGGCTCGATACGCTTGATGGTCATGGAAAACTCCTGTTGATTGGCATTTAAAATAGAAAGATGCGCGGAAAATCAGCCGCGCAGGTGATGGGTCTTTTCGTAGATCGCCGTCGAGCGCGCACCGGAACGGCAATAGCCGAGCATCGGGCGCTGCAATTCGTCCAGCGCATCCACCATGCCGGCAACGGCATCCGCATCGACGCCGTAACGGCCGACCGGCACATGCATGATGGTGAGGCCAAGCTGTTCGGCACGCTCGGCAATATCGGCGAAAAGCGGCTGGCCGTCTTCTTCGCCGTCAGGGCGGTGGCAGACGATCGACTTGAAGCCGAGCGCCTTGATCTCGTCGAGATCGGCGACGCTGATCTGTCCCGTTACCGAATATTCGTCGTCTATGCGCCTGATATCCATCTTATGCCTCCGCTGAAACCGGCGTCCGCGCCGCTGGCTGTCACCCTTGAAATCCGCATCCGATGTAAGCGGTCAAGCCCCGTGCGTCAATGATGGCGCACAGTCATTCGCTACAGTTCAGAGGATGGAAAAGCGCAGGCCGAAGGAACGGCTTTCGCCCGGCTGGAGAATATTGAACTCACCGGAAACCTCAAGCTCGCTCCGCCCGACCCAGCGATGCGAAACCGGCTCGATGCCGAGCACATTGGCCGGCGCCTGCTGGTTGCGCCACATCTGCAGATAGGGCAGCGTTTCCGTGCGAAAACGCACGGTCAGCGTCTTCCCGCCGATGGCCGCAATCGGTCCGAGCGCGAGCGAAGCCCACTCGTCATCACCGGCGGGAACGCAGAAAACGGTGCCCGGCTCTTCGCCGAAACGCCAGCCGTGGCCGCCACCATCCAACATCGCGCCTTCAAGCCGCACGGCATCGTCGAAGAGGCGCGCGCCGACATTCATATGATACATCAGGAACACCGGGATGGGCCGCTCGGACGTGTTGACGATCTTATCATCGACGCTGACCTCGCCGCTTTCCCCGTCGATACGCCATGTCCGTTCCAGAAGGGCCGTGCCGCCATCGGCAAGCTTCACGGGAACCTCGACGCGCGCCAATGCATTGGACTCTTGAACATCGAACGCAATGACCGTCGCGGGATGCGAGGAAAAGGACCCATGCAGCGGATATCGACGTCCCTCACCGTCGCCATCGATCGGCTCGGGATGGCGGATATGGTCGGGGCCGCAGGTGAACAGAAAGCCTTCCAGAGAGTGGTCGATGCGCGCATCGCCATCGTCGGGAATGGCGCGGCCGGGCGCGATATCGATGCCATCGACGACGCAGGAGCCGATATCGAAGACGGAGGTTTCATCGAGGAAAATGCGTGGCGATCTGCCAGCCTGAAACGAACGCAAGATAACCTCCCTGTGACCCTAAAAACGCATGCTTCACGGAAACGCTACTAACCGTGACGGAAATTAAGATTGCATTAACCGCGAATTCACCTTTTTCACAATAGGGTCAAGATTGCGGTGTGTTTATCGGTGAACAAGCAAGGGATAGCAGAATCGTGAAACAGTTTCTTAACGCAGCTCTGGGTCTGACAGTCGCGCTGGCGGCAGCTATCGCCCCGCTACAGGCTGGCGCGCAGCAGCGTTATGGCGATCAGCAGACGATGCTGGTGACCCCTGATGGTCGCGTGCTCGACTTCATGCCGGAGCGCGGCGATATCGTCATCAGCCGCGATTCCATGGGACGCACGGTGTTTTACGACCAGTACGGCAATCTCCTCGCCACCGAAATGCCCTCCGGCTACCAGCAGCAGCGGCAGCAGGCGCGCCAGCGCGACACCACCTATTATCCGCCCGCCCCCGGCGGCCAGTATCGTGAGCCGCAACGAGACTACGGCTATCAGGACAATGGCAGCGTGCGCGATTACCGCGAATATCGCGGCGACGGTTCCGACGAGAATTTCTATACCGGCTCCGTTCCCGCACCCGGTGCGGTGGAAAGCGGCCCTCTCGGCCAGCCGATGCCGGGCGAAAGCACCACGGCCGCCGTTCCGCAGCCGGACCACCTGATCGAGCGCCATACGCCGGTGACAACGCCGGTCAATCGCTCGCGCCAGGAAATCGTCGCGCTCCAGACATTCCTCGACCGTGAAGGCATCTCGCCCGGCGTTATCGACGGCAAGATGGGCGACAACGTCAACAAGGCGATTGCCGCCTGGCAGGACATGACCGGCGAGAAGCTCGACCCCAACAATTCCGATGACATTCTGGAGCGTCTGCGCGCTTCCGGCGGCATGCCGATCGTCGACTACACCATCACCGCCGCCGACGCCGCCGGCCCCTATGTCGCCTCCATCCCGGACGACTATGCCGAGAAATCGCAGCTGCCTGCCCTCTCCTTCACCTCGACGTCGGAAGCGCTCGCCGAACGCTTTCACATGGATGAGAACTATCTGAAGGAACTGAACCCCGGCATCGATTTCTCCGTGCCCGGCACCATCATCAAGGTCGTCAATCCCGGCGAGACGAAAAAGGGACAGGTGGCCCGCATCGTCGCCCATAAGGGTATCAAGCAGGTCTTCGCCTATGGTCAGGACGGCAATCTGATTGCCGCCTATCCCGCCACAATCGGTTCCACGGATACGCCCTCGCCGAGCGGCACCCACACGGTGGAGCGTATCGCGCTCAATCCCGGCTACACCTATAATCCGAAGATCAACTTCAAGCAGGGCCAGAACGACAAGATCCTGCAGATTCCCCCGGGTCCGAACGGCCCGGTCGGCACGGTCTGGATTGCCCTGTCGAAGCCGACCTACGGCATTCACGGCACGCCGGAACCCTCGAAGATCGGCAAGACCAACAGCCACGGCTGTATCCGCCTGACCAACTGGGATGCGACCGAACTGGCAAAAATGGTCCGCCCCGGCGTGGTGGTCGAATTCGCGGAATAGGATCGACCGAAAGAAAAAAGAAAAAGCCCGGCGGTTTGGTTCGCCGGGCTTTTTTTCATTTAATGGCGTTTCAGTCCCGTTTTTCCGTGAGGAAATAAAGCAGGGCTGCCACCGGCAAGGCGAAGCCGATCCACGAGGCGGCTTGCCATTCGCCGACGGCATAGGCCCAGCCGCCGACGGCGGAACCGATTGCGCCTCCCATGAAGAACGTCGCCATATAGATGCCGTTCAGGCGGCTGCGAAATTCCGCTCCGAGCGTGAAGATGGCGCGCTGGCCAAGCACCAGATTGGTGGTGACGCCGAAATCCAGAACGATGGCGGCGACGACCAGAATGGCGAGCGCCAGATGCGAGCCTTCAGGCGCAAGATGCGTGACGGCGAAGGAGAGCGCCACCGCCACCAGGGCAAAGAAGGTGGCCGCACGCGTCCAGCCACGATCCGCCATCCGCCCGGCAATCGGCGCGGCCACGGTGCCCGCCGCACCGGCCAGCGCAAAGAGCGCGATCTCACCCTGGCTAAGATTGAAATGCGGTCCGCTCAGATAAAGCGGCGTCGTGGTCCAGAACAGGCTGAAAGCCGCAAACAGGAAGGCGTGATAGATCGCCCGCCGCCGCAGGATCGGCGTGTGCAGCGCCAGCCGGCCCATCGAAGCCATCAGGGCCCCATAGCTCAGCCGGGCATCGGGCATACGGGCAGGCAGAAGCCGGAAAAGCACCACGGCAAGAAGCGCCATGACGGCCGCCGAGGTCAGAAACACACCGCGCCAGGAGACCACTTCCGACAGAAGGCTGGAAACCGGCCGCGCCAGCATGATGCCGGCCATCAGCCCGCTCATGACATTGCCGACCACCCGCCCGCGAATGGCGTGCGGCGCCATATGGGCGGCATAGGGAACGATGACCTGCACCGCCACGGAACTGACGCCGACCAGAAAGGCCGCAATCAGAAACGGGGCCGCATGCGGCGCGAATGCCGCCGCCACAAGGGAAAGCACCGCCATCGCAACGGCGCTGACCACCAGCTTGCGGTTTTCAACGAGATCGCCGAGCGGCACGACAAACAGCAGACCGATACCATAACCGATCTGGGTCAGGGTCACGATCAGCCCCGTCGCACCGGCAGAAAGACCAAGCTCCGCCCCGATGATGCCGGCCAGCGGCTGGCCATAATAAAGATTGGCGGCAATCAGTCCGCAGGCTGTCGCCAGCAAAAAAGTCAAGGCCGGGGAAATGGATGTTGCCTCGACATCATCCCCTTCAATTACACGCGTCGTCATCATTTTCTCCAATATGGAAACAATCGTTTCCTAAATAGTCACAAAATCACTCGGCAAGCTTCATGGCGATATCCACCACGGCCACCATGTCTTTGAGGCTGCGCCCCGTCTTTCCCACCACGCGCATGCCGTACATCATGCATAGCATCGCCCGGGCGAGATCATCGGGATCGGCCTTCGAACGCACGGAACCATCCTTCTGCCCTTCAGCAACGAGGCGGGCGACAATTCGCTCCCTCGCCTTCACGGCCCGCTCGACCACGATTGCAATATCGTCATCCAGAGCCGCCAGATCGGCAGCAGCACCAACCACCAGACATCCGTCAGAGCCGACACCGCCATGCGACCGTTCCGCATAGAACATCAGGCCTGCTCTCAGGCGCTCATAACCGGTGTCACAACCGGCCACCGCCGCCTCGAAACGCTCGGTCTGCACGATCCTGTAGCGTTCCATCGTGGCGATGAAGATGGCTTTCTTGTCCTTGAAGGCCTTATAAAGACTGCCCTGCGCCAGTTCCATGGCATCGGTGAGATCACCGACGGAAGTGGCGTGATAACCGCGTCGCGAAAAAACGCGGATCGCCCCATCGAGCGCACGGTCGACGTCAAACTCACGCGGCCTGCCGCGATGGCGCTGTTCCGGTGAATTGGTGTGGTTGATATTGCTCATGGTCGGAATATAGGAAACGATCATTTCCAAATCAAGCGAATAATTTTATCCTCTGTACGAACTAGCGCGATGAAGCCGGGCGCCTGGCTATTTCCCGATACAACGCCTCGGGAGAAACGCCTATTTCAGCAGCGAGGCTCTTCCATTGCCCCTTGGGCGGAAGCAGACCTTCATTGACGGTGATCCAGGCATCGAGCCGCGCGCCAACCGAGCGCAGCGCCAATATTTCCGCCCGCGTCCTGACCTTTTTTAGCTCGCCGGAGATATGATTTATCCATTCGAGTGCGAATGCAGGTTCGCGTTCCAGCAATTGCCGCAGCGTGCCGATAGGCACGAACAAGGCACGTCCGGCCGTCATGGCGATGGCGTCGCAGTGATATTTCTCCGAAAACACCGAGGCTTCGGCAAGAACCGTCATCGGCCCTGCCCGTTGCAACACGGCACTATGTCCATCCTCCTGAAACCGCATCAGATGGACATAGCCCTCGACCACCAGCGCCAGCACATGAATGGAATCGCCTTGATGAAAAAGGTATTCGCCTTTTTCAAAGGATCTGGACACGGACGCCTTCGGGCGAAGCTGGTCAAAAATCGAACTCGACATGATTTCTATCATGTCCGGCAAACGGGCCGGCTGACAAGCTCAGGGGATCGCAACAATCCGAGTAGCCCCATGAAATCCACGGTTCTTGTCTTCCTCACCGCTCTTCTCCCCCTCTCAGCCGCCGGGGAAGAGCAGCATCTCCACCAATCTCCCTATGCGGGCCAGCAGAGCCGAACCATCAAGAGCCTGTCGGCTGAAGATATTGCCGAACTGGAACAGGGAGGCGGATGGGGCTTTGCGAAAGCCGCCGATCTCAACGGTATGCCGGGTCCTTCACATGTCAGCAAGATGGCGACCGAACTGGCGCTGACGACCGAGCAGGCCGCCGCCGTCCAACAGCTGTTTCAAACCATGCGGAAAGATGCTGCGACAGAAGGCAGGCAAATGATCGCCGGCGAAGCGGCACTGGATGCAGGCTTCCGCAATGGCTCAATCGATGCGGATCAATTGCGAGCGCAACTCGACCGTATTGAAGAAAGCCGCGCCAGACTGAGATACATCCACCTTGCCGCTCATCTCGAAACGGTAAAGCTGCTGACCAAGGAGCAGGTCGCACGTTACAACAGGCTACGCGGCTATGAGCCTTAACGAGCACGCGGACGGAGCCAGTTCCTGCCCTGGCGGCAGCTCCGGCTCTCAGGCGGCCTTGCGGGTGAAAAGACGCGCGGGTTGCGTGCCGAGCCGCAAAAGACGTTTCGGAAGCAGGCCGACGACTTCGGTGGCGAAGGCTTTCGCGTTCTCCACCGCCTTGTCGATATTGCTGACCTTGTCCTTGTCGAGACAGAGAAGCGTGCCGCCATAGTCGAAAATATCGCGATAGGCCGCTCTCTCGACAATCGGCGTATTGAGCACCGAGACGCTCTTTTCCGCCAGCAGCATTTTGACCAGCAGCAGGGAGCGCGTCGCCACCATGGCGTTGACCCGTGTCAGTACGATCGAATGGGCGATAGCCTTACCCATCTTGCGGTTCAGGAATTCGATGTGGTCCAGAACTTCGGCAGCGCCGCGCGCATCCATGGCTGAGCCCTGCACCGGGATCAGCACGTGATCGGAAATACCGAGCGCCATGGTCAGCAGCGGGCTTTTCGACCCAGGCAGATCGATGATGAAACAGTCGGTATTGGTTTTATTCTCGCGAATATGGCCTTCAAGCGAAGCCATCGTCACATGCGAAATCACCGAGAGATTCTCGATCTCGCCGGACAAGTCGTGCCAGCGGGAAATCCACAATTGCGGATCGGCATCCAGAACCGTCACGCGGTGGCCACTGCGGGCAAGTTCGGTTGCCAGAAGCAGCACGGCGGTCGTTTTTCCGGCGCCGCCCTTGGTGTTGGCAAAAGTAATGACAGGCATGATATCCCCGATTGATCAGAGCCATTTCATGCTCATTCACGCACCGAGCCGATCATGGTGCTTTCCATAACCTTAACGAACATGGTTAAGAAAAGACTAAGATCGTTTTTAGGGACAACAAAAAGCCCGCGATAAGTCGCGGGCTTCTGCCATACGATTGATCACGCCAGCTTTCGGCAGGACCCCACATCGTCCGCGCGCAGGCGGCCGGCTTTGAGATCTTCGTACTTTGGCAAATTCAGGGAGTTGCCCAGGCTTTTCTCAACTGTTGCACGATCAAGCGTGATCATGCGTCCGGCGCTGGTGAAGGATACCATGCCACTCTTTCCGGAATACGCCATGGTCGCGCGCATTTCACAAAAATAGCGGTCGGAGCCCTTGGACAAGTTCCATCCCCGGATTCCCGCCTTGTTGCTCGATAGGGTTCCGACTTTGTAACCCTGACCGGAAAGCTCCTTAAAAGAAGCGGCCTGCGCCACAAAAGGCAGACTTAAGAACGCCACTGCCAGCAATGGCGACAATGCTGAAAATCTCATGGTTGCCACAACGATCCTTTAAAAGCAGTCCTCGAACAACTTCTTCGTATTCTCCAGCGTCATCGGCACCGGATTACCGCCGCAGCTCGGATCCTTGATCGCCTCCGCCGCCAGTTCGTCGATACGATCCGGCTTGATGCCCATGGCGGTCAGGTTTTCCGGCACGCCGAGTTCCTTGCGAAGCTCCAGCACGTAATCATAGAAGCCGTCGAAGCCGCCAGAGATACCGAGATAGGCGGCCGCGCGGGCAATCTTGTCTTCGATGGCAGGACGATTGAAGCGCAGCACCGCCGGCATGACGACGGCGTTGGTCATGCCGTGATGGGTGTTGTAGACCGCGCCGATCGGGTGCGAGAGCGAGTGAATGGCGCCGAGACCCTTCTGAAAGGCGACCGCCCCCATCGCCGCCGCTGCCATCATATTGGTGCGCGCTTCGATATCCGTGCCGTCCCTATAGGCGCGCGGCAGGAATTCCTTGACGAGCCGCAGCCCCTCCAGCGCCACGCCGGCGCTCATCGGATGATAGAAGGGCGACGAATAGGCCTCGAGGCAATGGGCAAAGGCATCCATGCCCGTTCCCGCCGTGATGACCTTCGGCATGCCGACCGTCAGCTCGGGATCGCAGATGACGACGCCGGGTAAGAGCTTCGGATGGAAGATGATCTTCTTCACATGCGTTTGCGAATTGGTGATGACGCTGGCGCGACCGACTTCCGAACCGGTGCCCGCCGTCGTCGGAACGGCAACGATAGGCGCGATTTTGGAAGCGTCCGCCCGTGTCCACCAGTCGCCGATATCTTCGAAATCCCAGACCGGGCGGGTCTGCCCGGCCATGAAGGCAATGGTCTTGCCGAGATCGAGCCCGGAACCGCCGCCGAAAGCGACGACGCCGTCATGGCCGCCATCGCAATAGGCCTTCACGCCGGCTTCCATGTTGATTTCGTTCGGGTTCGGATCGACCTCGGCGAAGATCGCCCGGCCGAGACCCGCCTCTTCCAGCACATCCAGCGCATGCGCGGTAATCGCCATATTGGCAAGACCGCGATCCGTCACGAGAAGCGGCTTCTTGATACCAAGCGTCTTGCAGGCTTCCGCCAGTTCCTTGATCCGGCCACGGCCAAGCTTGACGGCGGTGGGATAACTCCAGTTGGCGACGATATTCATTTCGTGACTTTCTTCAGATGGTAGGATTTCGGGCGGGTCAGGTTCTGGAAACCGAGGACGGAAAGCGAACCGCCACGGCCGGTTTCCTTGACGCCGGTCCAGCAAAGGGCGGGATCGAGATAATCCGCGCGGTTCATGAACACGGTGCCGGTTTCGATTTCGCGGCCGATGCGCCCGGCCCGGGCGGCATCCTGCGTCCACAGCGAGGCGGTGAGGCCATATTTGCTGTCATTCATCAGCGCGATGGCTTCATCGTCGTTCTTCACCTTCATGATGCCGACGGCCGGGCCGAAGGTTTCTTCGGTCATGAACTCCATCGAGTGATCAACATTGACAAGCACTTGCGGCGCGACATAAGCGCTCCCGCCGTCATCGGCGGGGAAAAGCTTCGAATCGACCAGCGCTTTAGCGCCCTTGGCGACAGCATCAGCGACCTGCGCGCGCACCACCTTTGCGAAGCGCTTGTTGGCCATCGGCCCGAGCGTCGTTTCCTGCTCCAGCGGATTGCCGAGCTTGTAGTTGGACACCCACGCCACCGACTTCTCGACAAAGGCGTCATAGAGGTTTTCATTGACGTAGATGCGCTCGATACCGCAGCAGCATTGCCCGGAATTATAGGTGGCGCCATCCATCAGCGTATCGACGGCGGCGTCGAGATCGGCGTCCTCCATCACGTAGCCAGGGTCCTTGCCGCCGAGTTCAAGCCCGAGACCGGTGAAGGTGCCGGCAGCGGCGCGCTCGATGGCGCGGCCACCTTCCACCGAACCGGTGAAGTTGACGAAGTTGAAAAGGCCTTCGGAAATCAGCGCCGAGGTCGTGCCATGGTCGAGGAATAGATTGATGAAGACATCGTCAGGCACACCCGCCTCTACGAAGGCCCGCACCATGCGCTCGCCCACCAGCAGCGTCTGCGCCGCATGTTTGATGACGACCGTATTGCCGGCCATCAAGGCGGGTGCGACGGTGTTGATCGCCGTCATGTAGGGATAGTTCCACGGCGCGATGACGAAGACCACGCCATGCGCTTCGCGCTCGATGCGGCGTTCGAAATTCCCGCTTTCCTCGATGACGAGCGGCGCCAGCGCATCGGCTGCAATGGAGGCGACATAGTTGGAGCGCTCGTTGAAGCCTTTGAACTCGCCGCCGTAACGCACCGGACGGCCCATCATATGCGCCAGTTCGGGCACCACCTCCGCCACCATTTCATTGAGGCGGGCGACACCTTTCAGAACAAGCTGAACGCGGTCCTCAAGCGGACGCCGCGCCCAGTCCTTCTGCGCCTTGCGCGCTTTCGAAACGGCGGCGCGCGCCGCCTCCAGCGACATCGCCTCCCGCTCGGCATAAACCGAGCCGTCGATGGGCGAGATATTCTGGATCATGATCATGATGTTTTCCCGTAATGATTAGGCCCGTTCGAAACCGCGCGCCACTTCCCAGTCGGTCACGCGGCGGTCGTATTCTTCCTGCTCCCACCGTCCGGCATGGACGTAATGATCGATCACATCGTCGCCAAAGGCGTTGCGCAGCATTTTCGATCCGTCCAGATAGGCCGTGGCGTCACGCAGGGTCTTGGGTATCTCGCGCACGTCCTTGCCGCCATAGGCATCGCCGACAAAAGCGGGCTCAAGTTCGAGTTTATTTTCGATGCCGTCAATGCCTGCCGCAAGCAAAGCCGCCATGGCGAGATAGGGATTGAGATCGGAGCCGCCGACGCGGCATTCGATACGGATACCCTTGGTGCCTTCGCCGCAGAGGCGATATCCCGCCGTGCGGTTGTCGAGGCTCCAGATCGCCTTGGTCGGCGCAAACGTTCCGGCCATGAACCGCTTGTAGGAATTGATATAGGGCGCCAGAAAATAGGTTATCTCGCTGGCATGGGCCAGAAGCCCGGCAACATAATGCCGCATCAGTTCCGACATGCCATGCTTGGCATCCTTGTCAAGGAAGGCCGGCGTCTTGCCATCGAGGCTCCACAGCGACTGGTGGATGTGTGAGGAGCTGCCGGCGGAGTTATAGTTCCACTTGGCAAGGAACGTCACCGCTTTGCCCTTGGACCAGGCGATCTCCTTGGTGGCGTTCTTGATGATGGCGTGCCGGTCGGCCATGGTCAGCGCTTCGGCATAACGAACGTTGATTTCCGCCTGGCCGGGAGACGCCTCGCCCTTGGAGTTTTCAACCGGAATGCCGGCACCCTGCAGACCCTTGCGCAGCGCCCGCATGACGTCCTCTTCCTTGGTGGTCTGGAAGATATGGTAATCCTCGTTGTAACCACTGGCGAGATTCAGCCCCTTGTAGCCGCTGGCGCGCGCCGCATCGAAGGTCTGGTCGAACAGGAAAAATTCCAGCTCGGTCGCCATGAAGGCTTTCAGCCCCATGGCCTCCAGCCGCGCCACCTGCTTTTTCAACAGCGCGCGCGGCGAATGCGGCACTTCTTCATGGGTGTGATGGTCAAGCACATCGCAGAGCACCAGCGCCGTGCCTTCCAGCCATGGCACCCGTCGCAGCGTCGAAAGATCGGGTTTCAGCACATAGTCGCCATAACCCTTTTCCCAGCTGGAGGATTTATAGCCGGGAACGGTCTCCATCTCCATGTCGGTGGCAAGCACGTAATTGCAGCTATGGGTTTCCTCAAAGGCGCTTTCAACGAAGAATTCGGCCTGAAATCTCTTGCCCATCAGACGCCCCTGCATGTCGACAAGGCAGGCCAGAACCGTGTCGATGCGCCCCTCGGCGACATCCATTTTAAGCGCGTCGAATGTGTAGCTCGTCATTTTGTCCGTTCCCTTTATTGTCGTGGCCGGGCGGCCGGGATGCGGCCGCCCGTTTGTTTGAGCATCAGGCCTTTGCAGCCGCTGCGGCAACCGCAGCCTGCTTGTGCTCCATCGCGAATTCCTCTTCCGGCGACAGGATGAGGCGATGGCGTCCGACAAAGGCGAAATAGGCAATCGCCACGGCGAACCAGACCGCCACCCAGAGCACGCCCTTGGTGAAGTTCGGATCCTGGATCTGGTAAAGCAGCGTGACGATGGCGATGATGACCGTCAGCACCGCGCCCGGAATGCCGAAGGGCGAACGGAACGGCCGCTCGATATGCGGCAGGTTCTTCCTGAGCAGAATGAAGGAAATCGCCTGCATGATGTAGGAGAACATCGCACCGAACACGGCCATGTTCAAAAGCACGCTGCCGATGATGCTGCCGCCCTGTTCCGCACCCAGCGCGAACCAGATGACGAGCATGACCGCCAAACCGACAATCGCGCCGGTGATGTTGGCAACGTATGGCGTGCGATACTTGGAATGAGTGATCGACAGCACGGTCGGGAAGTAACCCGCACGCGACAGCGAATAGATCTGCCGGCCCTGTGCATAGAGGATCGTATGGAAGCTGGCGATCAGGCCGGTAAGCGCAACGAGACCGAGCACCACCACGCCGCCATCGCCATAGATCGCCTTGAAACCATCGAGCAGCGGCTCAAGCGAGGAGCTGAGATGGAAGGCGCCAACGCCCGGCAGGGACGGGTTGAGCAGCACGATCATGAAGGCCGAAACCATCAGCGTTACCATGCCGAGGATGATGCCCTTCGGCATGTCGCGCTTGGGATCGACCGATTCTTCCGCCGCCAGCGGCAGTTGCTCGATGGCGAGGAACAGCCAGACCGCGAAAGGCAGCGTGGCGAGAACGCCCGAGAACCCGAAGGGGAAGAAGGAACCGCCGCCCTCAGGCAGCTCCACCGCCTTACCGTCAGGTCCGACACCGATATTGAGCGCGAAACGCGAAAAATCGATGTTGGGAATGGCGCTGATCCAGAAGAACACCAGAACGGCAAGCGAAATCAGCGTGATAACCAGCGTCACCTTGAAGGAAAGCTCAAGCCCGAAGACATTGAGCGCAAGGAATATCGCGTAAAACGCTATCCACACGAAGGGTGAATAGGCCGGATCGAGGCCGAGAATGGAGTTCACATAGGCCGTGATGAAGGTGACGACGACCGCCGGCGTCAGCACATATTCGACATTCTCGCAAAGCCCGGTGATGAAGCCGCCCCATGGGCCCATGGCCGTGCGGGCAAAGGAATAGGCCGCACCGGTATGCGGCAAGGCCGGGCTCATTTCCGCAATCGAAAATGTCAGCCCGAGATACATGATGGCGATGATGATGCCCGCCACCAGCATGCCGCCCCAGCCGCCGGTGGAAAAGCCGAAATTCCATCCGGAAAAATGCCCGGAAATGACCGCGCCGACGCCGAGCGACCAGAGCGACCACACGCCCGCATAACGGGATAGTCCGCGTTTTTCGAAATAGGATGCATCAGCCTTCTTGTAGCTGACGCCTGACGATGAACTGTCCATGCCCTTCTCTCCTGAATAAGAAAAAAACAAGCCAGTCAGCCGTTATTGGCCGATTGTGCCCCAGTTTTCAGCACCTGCGGAAGGTTTCCGCGTTGTGCCGCACGCACTTGCTGTTCCCTTGCCGCCTCATGCCTTTCCGGCTTTCCTTGAATGTCGGCAGTCTCATCTGGCAGCCGACCCCGGTGTTTTCACCATCGGCCGGCCATAGCTCCCTCACTCATCGATCGATGAGAGCGCCTTCCCCATAAGCTCGTAAAGAAAACCGGCGATTGCCGCCTGCTCTCCTTCATTGGTGATGAGATCGTTGCGGATCTCGATCATGACGTTCAAAAGCCCATCCGGCAGCGCATGCAGCCGCAGCGTATGCGTCACGCCGTCTTCCGGGCCATAGGGATCGTTGCGATTGACCGTGAGCGCGGACCCTTCGGCGCCCGCCAGCATCGCATCCGCGAGGCGGCTGTCGGTATCGTGCAGGATGCCGATCTCAACCTTTCGGAACCGGCCGTGATAGACCGGCGTGAAACTGTGGATGGTCACCACCACCACGTTACGGCCATCCGCCTGCCGCGCGGCGATGATCTCGCTCACCCGGTCATGAAACGGCACATAAAGTGCTGAGGTGCGGGCGAACCGCTCCGCGTCGCTGAGATCGAAATTGCCGGGAATATCGTAAATCTCGCTTTTCACCGGCATGGCGGAAGGCGATTCGGGCGGCCGGTTGCAATCATAGACGAGACGCGAAAACCGCTGATAGACGAGCGTGGCGTCAAGCTTTTCCGAAAGCAGCCGGGCAACGGCCAGAGCGCCCGGATCCCAGGCCGCATGGCTCGAAAGCACCTCCGGCGAAAGACCCAATGTGCCGAATTTCTGCGGAATGGTGGCGGAGGCATGTTCGCAGACGAGAAGGACGTCGCCCTTCGCCGCCGCATTCTCGATGCCGACGGCCTGCCCTTCCGCTTCTGTGAAAAACCGTGACCGCAGCGTCATGCACGAACCCCACCCGGAACCCCCGCGTTCCGTCAACGCCGAAAAGAATTCTTCACATTATTGCGAGTGTCAAATGGAATTTTGAAATTTTCTCTTCATTTTCCCATTGACTCGATAGCTGGCACAGATGTTTATTTTAGCCATGCACCGGCAGAAGACCGGAAGGGGAAAAATTTGCGCAGCACGACGGCGACCGTGTCGGATGTCATTCATGCCCATTACGACGCACTGACCCGTTCGGAAAAACGGCTGGCGGAGAGCCTGCTCGGCAACTACCCCGTCTCCGGCCTCGGCAGCATCACCACCATTGCGGAAAATGCCGGCGTTTCGACGCCGACGGTGGCGCGCATGGTGCAGAAGCTCGGCTACAAGGGCTACCCGGAATTTCAGGCGCATCTGCACCAGGAACTGGAAGCGACGATCTCCGGCCCCATCGCCAAACATGACCGCTGGGCAACCAATGCGCCCGGCCTGCACATTCTCAACCGCTTTGCCGATGCCATCACCGGCAATCTGCGCGATACGCTGAGCGATCTCGACACCGCCGTCTTCGACAATGCCGCAGCGCTGCTTTCCGACCGCAAGCGCAGCATCTATTTCGTCGGCGGACGCATTACGGGTGCGATTGCCGAATATTTCTTCACCCACATGCAGGTGATCCGGCCGAAGACGACGCTGATGTCGTCGAATTCCAGCGCCTGGCCGCAATATATGCTGAACATGAGCGCCGGCGACATACTGGTTATCTTCGACATCCGCCGCTACGAGCACGACATGACGACGCTGGCCGAAGTGGCCAAGGCAAACGGCGTGCAGATCATTCTCTTCACCGATCAATGGACATCGCCGGTGGCGCGCCACGCGCTGCACACTTTCCGCGTCAGGATCGAAGCTCCCTCGGCATGGGATTCCTCGGTCGTCACGCTGTTCGTGGTCGAAGCGCTGATCGAAGCGGTGCAGAACGGCACCTGGGATGAAACCAGGGAACGCATGAACGCGCTTGAAGGCCTGTTCGAACAGACGCGGCTGTTCCGCAGGCCGGACAAAACATGAAACTACATAGCCGGGCAACTTGCTTGACGCGGATGCCGCACGCTGATTGGATACCTGTCATCGCTACCAGCACGATAAAACAGGATAAGAAACCAAGCTGGGGAACATATCTGGCCACCACGGATCATGAGGGGAATCTCCCGCAATTGCAGGCAAAAAGCCGGGTGATGGCGGAAAACGGGCGTAAAGTGACGGAATCCGGATAAATAAATTGCAATCCAGCCGTCACATTAGCTTCATCGAGAATCCGTATCAGCGTCCGCAATATGAGAACACGAAGAGGAGAAAAAAGTGATCTCTCACTGCCGCCGACTGCTCGCTACGACCACTGCACTGGTCATCGCCTCCACCGCAATTGCCGCCGCTGAACCGAGCGCCGAGCTGATCGCCGCCGCCAAGAAGGAAGGCATGCTGACCACCGTCGCGCTGCCGCACGACTGGTGCGGTTACGGCGACGTGATTGCCGCCTTCAAGGCGAAATATCCGGAAATCACCGTCAACGAACTGAACCCCGACGCCGGCTCCGCCGATGAAGTCGAAGCGGTGAAGGCCAACAAGGACAACAAGGGCCCGCAGGCGCCTGACGTCGTCGACGTCGGCCTCGCCTTCGGCCCGCAGATGAAGGCCGAAGGCCTGCTGCAGCCCTACAAGGTTTCCACCTGGGACGAAATTCCGGACAACGTCAAGGATCCGGAAGGTTACTGGTACGGCGATTATTACGGCGTGATGTCCTTCTTCGTGAACAAGGACCTCGTCAACAACGCACCGAAGGACTGGGCCGACCTGCTGAAGCCGGAATATTCCGGCCAGGTGGCGCTCGCGGGCGATCCGCGCGCTTCCAATCAGGCCATCCTCGGCGTTCTCGCCGCCGGCCTTTCCACCGGTGCGAAGTCCGGCAAGGAAGCCGGTGAAGCTGGCCTGAAATATTTTGCCGATCTCAACAAGGCTGGCAACTTCCTGCCGGTTATCGGCAAGGCAGGCACGCTGGCGCAGGGCGCGACCCCGATCATCGTCGCCTGGGACTATAACGCCCTTTCCTGGAAGAAGACGCTGAACGACAACCCGCCGACGGAAGTCATCGTTCCTGAGAAGGGCGTTCTGGCCGGCGTCTACGTTCAGGGCATTTCCGCTTACGCGCCGCATCCGAACGCTGCCAAGCTGTGGATGGAGCACCTCTACTCCGACGACGGTCAGCTCGGCTGGCTGAAGGGCTATTGCCACCCGATCCGCTTCAACGCCATGGTCAAGGCCGGCAAGGTTCCGCAGGAACTGATCGACAGCCTGCCGCCGGCAGCAGCCTATGAAAAGGCGATCTTCCCGACACTCGAGGAAGTCGACGCCAACAAGGCTGCCGTTACCGGTGGCTGGGACAGCGTTGTCGGCGCGAATGTGAAGTAAACTGTTGAAAATGCACCCCGGCCGATCAAAAGCCGGGGTGCTTCTTTTATGATGTAGACCTTTATATACAGACCGTTTGAAAACGGCGTTTGGGGACAAGGATGCCATCAA
The DNA here is from genome assembly GCF_053522345.1 of Agrobacterium sp. 22-226-1. Classification (NCBI taxonomy): domain Bacteria; kingdom Pseudomonadati; phylum Pseudomonadota; class Alphaproteobacteria; order Hyphomicrobiales; family Rhizobiaceae; genus Agrobacterium; species Agrobacterium sp. 22-226-1. Next base: position 64,283 of record NZ_JBNWCP010000004.1, on the reverse strand, counting down.
CCAACACCGGCGGACCATCCGACGCGGGCAGGAAACTGCCGCTGCACTGGATTGGCGTCGTACCTTTTGCCGTTTTTGTTTTGCTGTTTCTGATCCTTCCGACGATGAAGATCGTCATCGGCGCATTCCAGCATGCCGATGGCAGCTTCACGCTGGAAAATATCGCCGGGCTTTTCACCTCCTCCATCCTTGCGGCCTACTGGATTTCGATCAAGATCAGCCTCGCCTCGGCAGCTCTCGGCTGCCTGATCGGCTTTGCCGTCGCCGCCGCCGTGGTACTGGGCGGATTGCCGCAGCGCATTCGTGGACCGCTTCTGACCTTTTCGGGCGTTGCCTCGCAATTCGCCGGCGTGCCGCTCGCCTTCGCCTTCATCGCCACGCTTGGCCCGGTCGGCCTTCTCACCGTCTTCCTGAAGACGCAGATCGGCATTGATCTGAGGCTGCTCGGCTTCAACATCCTGTCCTTCTGGGGCCTGACCGTCACCTATCTGTTCTTCCAGATACCGCTGATGATCCTCATCATCACGCCGGCGCTGGACGGGCTGAAGCGCGAATGGCGCGAGGCGGCGGAAATTCTCGGCGCAACCGGCCTGCAATATTGGCGCATGGTGGCCTTCCCTATCCTTTTGCCGTCGCTGCTCGGCACCATGTCGCTGCTCTTCGCCAACGCCTTCGGCGCGGTGGCCACCGCAATCGCGCTCACCGGCTCCTCGCTCAACATCGTGCCTATCCTGCTCTTCGCGCAGATTCGCGGCGATGTTCTGGGTAACCCGCATCTCGGTTACGCCCTTGCCTTCGGCATGATCGTCGTCACCGGCATTGCCAATGCGCTTTATATCTGGCTGCGCGCCCGCAGTGAAAGGTGGCTGAAATGAAGCGTTTCTTCGCCTGGGGCGCGCTGATCTTCGGCCTGCTCTATTTCGCCCTGCCACTGATCGGCATGACCAACTTCTCGCTGAAAATGCGGCGCGGCGAATATTCCTTCGACGCTTACGCCAGGGTGCTCAGCGATCCGCGCTTTCAGGAAACCTTCAGCTATTCGGTGGTGATGGCGCTGTTCACCATCGTCTTCGGGGTTCTGCTGGTGGTGCCCACCGCCTATTGGGTGCGCCTGAAACTACCGGGCCTGCGCCCCTATATCGAATTCATCACGCTTTTGCCGCTGGTCATCCCGGCCATCGTCATCGTCTTCGGTTATATCCGGCTCTATAACACCTCGAGCTGGCTGCCACTGACCGGCACGAGCTTCGGCACCAACCTGCTTTTGATGTTCGGTTATGCCACACTGGCCTTGCCCTATATGTACCGCGCCGTCGATACCGGCCTCCGAACCATCGATGTCGCAACACTGACGGAAGCGGCGCAGAGCCTCGGCGCGGGCTGGACGACCATCCTTTCGCGCATCATCCTGCCCAATGTTCTGGTCGCCGTGCTGTCAGGTGCGTTTTTGACCTTCGCCATCGTCATCGGTGAATTCACCATGGCGGCCCTTTTGAACCGCCCGGCCTTCGGCCCCTATATGCAGCTGCTCGGCGCCAACCGCGCCTATGAACCGGCCGCACTTGCCGTGATTTCCTTCGGCATCACCTGGGGTTGCCTGGGTCTGATCCAACTCGTTTCACGCTACCAGAAGGGCGCGCCTCCCAAGGCCTGAGGACAATATTTTCATGAGCTTTTTGACACTTAGCAACATCAAGAAATCCTTCGGCTCCGTGCAGGTCGTGCATGATTTCAACATGGCCATCGAAAAAGGCGAATTCGTCTCCTTCCTCGGGCCTTCGGGCTGCGGCAAGACCACCGTGCTGCGCATGATCGCCGGCTTCGAAACGCCGAGCGGCGGGTCGATCGTCATCAACGGCAAGGACCAGACGGCGCTCAGGCCGAACCAGCGCAATATCGGCATGGTGTTTCAGGCCTATGCGCTGTTCCCGAACATGAATGTCTATGAAAACGTCGCCTTCGGGCTGAAAGTCGCCGGCAAACCGAAAGCCGAGATCGACGCCCGCGTGAAGGAAATGCTCCAGCTCATCCATCTGGAGCATCTGGCGGACCGTTACCCCTACCAGATGTCGGGCGGCCAGCAGCAGCGCGTGGCGCTCGCCCGCGCGCTCGCGCCGAAGCCGGAGGTGCTTTTGCTGGACGAGCCGCTCTCCGCGCTCGACGCCAAGATTCGCGTGTCGCTGCGTGAGGAAATCCGCCAGATCCAGCAGAAACTCGGCATCACCACCATTTTCGTGACCCACGATCAGGAAGAGGCCCTGTCGATTTCCGACCGCATCGTCGTCATGAATGGCGGCCGCGCCGACCAGATCGGCTCCCCCTTCGATATCTACAACAAGCCCGCGACCCGCTTCGTCGCCTCCTTCGTCGGCACGCTGAACCTCATCGACGCCACCGTGGTCGATTCCTCCTCCAACACCATCCGTGTCGGAGAGCAGCAGATCACCCTGCACAAGCCGGTCAATGTGGCGAACGGCGAAAAAATCACCCTTGCCCTGCGACCGGAAGCGGGCTCGCTCGGCAGCGATGCGAAAGGCGATGTCGCCATTTCCGGCCTCGTCACCTCCAGCCAGTTCCTCGGCTCCGTCATCCGCACCCGCCTCGATCTCGGCGGCTCGACCCTGTCTTTCGACATGTTCAACGATCCCGGCACAGCACCGCCCGCCGTCGGCGAGCAGGTGACGCTGAAATTCGCTGCCGGCGACCTGATGGTCATCAAGGACTAAAGCGCTTTTCCAGCCGCAAAACCGCTTCGCCCATTTGCGGGACATGGTAGAGCAGGTATGACTTCGAACCTGCATACCAACCATGTGAGGCCATGATGCGCGCGCTTTTTTACGAACTGTTCGGCGAAACCCCGGTTGTTGCGTCCCTGCCAGATCCGGAACCGACCGATGGCGGCGTGGTCATCGAGGTAAAGGCGACCGGCCTCTGCCGCAGCGACTGGCACGGCTGGATGGGACATGATCCGGATATCCGCCTGCCGCATGTTCCCGGTCACGAATTCGCAGGTGTGGTCGCCGCCGTCGGCAAAAACGTCACCCGCTTCAAGACCGGCGACCGCGTTACCGTGCCCTTCGTTTCCGGCTGCGGCCATTGCCATGAATGCCGCTCCGGCAACCAGCAGGTTTGTGAAGCGCAGTTCCAGCCCGGCTTCACCCATTGGGGCTCCTTCGCCGAATATGTCGCCATCGATTATGCCGATCAGAACCTCGTGCATCTGCCGGATACGATGAGTTACGCCACCGCCGCCGGCCTCGGCTGCCGTTTCGCCACCTCCTTCCGGGCCGTGACCGATCAGGGACGCCTGAAGGGCGGCGAATGGCTGGCGGTGCATGGCTGCGGCGGCGTCGGCCTCTCCGCCATCATGATCGGCGCTGGCCTCGGCGCGCAGGTCGTCGCCATCGACATTGCCGAAGACAAGCTCGAACTTGCCCGGCAGCTGGGCGCGACCGCCACCATCAACAGCCGCTCGGTTGCCGATGTTGCCGAGGCGGTTCGCCAGATAACGGGTGGCGGCGCGCATGTCTCTGTCGATGCGCTCGGTCACCCGCAGACCTGCTGCAACTCAATCAGCAACCTACGCCGGCGCGGCCGCCATGTGCAGGTGGGGCTGATGCTGGCAGACCACGCCATGCCCGCCATTCCCATGGCCCGGGTGATCGCCCACGAGCTGGAGATTTACGGCAGCCACGGCATGCAGGCATGGCGTTACGAGGACATGCTGGCAATGATCGAAAGCGGCAAGCTTGCGCCCGAAAAACTGATCGGCCGCCACATTTCCTTGACCGAGGCCGCAACCGCCCTGCCCGCCATGGACAGTTTCAAGGAAAGCGGCATCAGCATCATCGACCGGTTCGAATGATCGACGGTCGCAGCCATTAATCTTCGCCTCAGGCGTTCCTGCGTCCGAAAGACCGGGCCGGGCCGCCTGTCCGGGGAGATGCCTGCACCGTCGATGGTGCCGGGCTGCGCGCGGTATGATCCGTCTGGCTGTCGCTCCACTGGCGTTTCACCAATTGCTTCTTGCGAACCTCCAGCGGATCGAAAACCTCGTCCGCCGAGCCATTGTCAGCAGCAGCAGCGGCAGGCGTCGTCAAGGATCGCGCGAGCCACCGGATGAGATGCAGCCCCTTGTGGATGAACACAAAAAAACCGACCACCAGCACGGCGATGAAAACCACAAAGCCCCAGCGACTGCTCTCCTCCTTCCAGGCCGCCCGTTCCATGCGGTGCTTGGCCGTCGGATCGAAACCAAGGGTCGCCTTCAGCCTCGCAATATCCGCATCGCTGAGCTTGGTATAACGGTCGCCTTGATAAAGAACATAGCCGCTGCCATTGTCGCCGTTCAGATAACCGAGATCGAGCGCCTTTCCCTCGCGAAGGAAAGCTGCGGTGTTCGGCAGATCGTAGACGAGATCGATCGTCTCCCCGCCGCCAAATCCGGGAATGGCAAAGACTCGAACCTTCCGCGCCTCCGCCTCACCCGCGAATATCGCGGAAAACAGAGCAGCGGCAGAAAATAGCGCAATATAATTCATCCATTCCCCACAACAGCAACGAGAATGAACGACGATTGACATGACTGTATTAATGTGAAGTTTATACTCAAAATAATCTTTTAATTACATGATGACTAACCGGATAAACAGTAATTTAAATGACTATACAATCAATAATTCTGAATTATTATTTTATAATAGACTAAATTATTACAAAGATCAGCGCTGAAGATTTGATACTGCCATAAGCCCACGCCATTGGCGCAGACCACGCACCGCGTTAAACTCGAAGCACAATCACACACCTCAATGCCGAGCCCGGACGATGCGCCAGGGCGCAGCGCCTCCGAACAGGATGGATTTACTGGCAAGGACCGCGACATGCTGTTTCTCGACAGCGTAACCATGAAGGAAAGCCCGGACGGAAGAGACGACTATCCCTTCTCCGTTCCGGCGCTGCGCCATCTGGAACGCCTCGAATTCAAGACGCCGATCACCTTTTTTGCCGGCAATAACGGCTCTGGCAAATCGACGCTGCTGGAAGGGCTGGCGGCGGGAATGACGGCCTATGCCATCGGCAATCACGGCCAGGTTACCGGCGACCTTTACCTTCAGCATGCCGAGACCGTGGCGAAGTCCTTCTATTTCGCCCGCAAGAAATATCCGAAAATCCGCATGTTCATGCGCGCGGAAGACGTGCTTGGTTATATACGTCGGCAGAACGAGGACACGCTCGACGATTTTCGCTGGGAGCGGGAAAAGGCCCTCAAGAAGGGCGAAGACTTTCCGGAAGAAACCCCGGATACCTTTCGCAGGATCGTCAGGAACAATGTCATCGACCGGCGTTCGCATGGCGAAGGATTTCTCGATATCATGCAACAGCGGCTGCATGGCGCCGGTCTCTATTTTCTCGACGAACCGGAAAGCCCGCTTTCGCCGCAAAAGCAGCTCGAACTGGCAGCCCTTATCCGTGACGCCGCCGATAGCGGCGGGCAATTGATCATTGCTACCCATTCGCCGGTGCTTTTGGCCATTCCCGAGGCGACCATCTATCATTTCGACGCGGACGGCATCACCGAGCGCCTCTATGACGAGCTGGAAAACATCAGTTTCCTGCGCCGCTTTCTTGATCGTCCCTCGAAATACCTGAGCGATTGACCGTCGATAAGGCTTGAAATCGCGCCGCGCTTGCCGCATGCCCGTAAGTACTACGTAATTTAGAAAAGAAGCAGGCTCATGTCTCCCACCACCACACCGGCGGCAGCCCGGCCCCTCAACGGTCAGGATTACAGAACTCTTGGCCTTTCGGCCCTCGGCGGCGCGCTGGAATTTTACGATTTCATCATTTTCGTATTTTTCGCCACCGTCATCGGCCATCTGTTCTTCCCGCCGGAAATGCCGGACTGGCTGGTGATGATCCAGACCTTCGGCATCTTTGCCGCCGGTTATCTGGTGCGGCCACTGGGCGGCATCGTGCTGGCGCATTATGGCGACCGTTACGGCCGCAAACGGGTTTTCGCCTTCTCCATCCTGCTGATGGCGCTCTCGACCCTCGGCATGGCGCTGATGCCGACCTATGCGACCATCGGCGTGGCCGCCCCCATCCTGCTCATCATCCTGCGCATGCTGCAGGGCGCGGCCATCGGTGGTGAAGTGCCGGGCGCATGGACCTTCGTTGCCGAACATGTGCCCTTCCGCCGCGTTGGCCTCGCCTGCGGCTTCCTCACATCCGGCCTTTCCTTCGGCATCATGCTCGGCTCGCTGATCGCCTTCGCCATCAACTCGCTCTTCACACCGGAAGACGTGGCCGGTTACGCCTGGCGCATTCCCTTCCTGCTCGGCGGCATTTTCGGCCTCATCGCTGTCTATCTGCGCCGCTGGCTGGAAGAAACGCCGATCTTCATGGAGATGAAGAAGTCGAAATCGCTGACGGACAAGCTGCCGCTCGGGCTGGTGCTGAAGCACCATATGCGCGGCGTGGTCATTTCCGCCCTGCTGACCTGGGTTCTCTCGGCCGCCATTGTCGTCACGACGCTGATGACGGCCACCTTCCTGCAGAAGCTTTACGGTTATACCCCGACACAGGCGCTGGCCGGCACCAGCTTCGGCACGCTGTTCCTGATCTTCGGCGTCATCATCGCCGGCGCGCTGATCGACCGCGTCGGCTCCGGCATCTTCTTCATGGGGGCGAGCATCTTCTTCGGCATCGCCACCTTCACCTTCTACAGCTATGCCGGCACGTCGCTTCAAACCATGTTCGTGCTGTACGGCGTCATGGGCCTTTCGGTCGGTATGGCGGGTGCGGTGCCCTATGTCATGGTGCGCGCCTTCCCGGCCTCGGTGCGCTTCTCCGGCCTCTCCTTCGCCTATAACGTCTCCTATGCCGTCTTCGGCGGGCTGACGCCGATTGGCGTGACCACGGCGCTCGCCGTCAACCCCATGGCCCATGCCTGGTATCTTGTCTTCATCGCCGTCCTCGCCTTCGCGATCGGCCTCTATCTCCATCTGCGCGGCAGCGAGGTCGAGAGCCATGTCGGCATCGAGGAACTGGCGGCGTTACGGTCTTAAACAACCCAATGAATGCAAAAAGCGCGGGCAAGACCCGCGCTTTTTTTATTGAATGGCAGCACACCGGAACATCAGGCCGCGCTGTCGATTTCCTCTGCGCCGTTCGTCGGCACGTAGTTGAGGACAGGGCCGAGCCAGCGCTCCACCTCTTCCACCGGCATGTCCTTACGGCGCGCATAATCGAGAACCTGATCGCGCTCCACCTTGGCGACACCGAAATAATAGCTCTCGGGATGGCCGATATAGATGCCCGAGACGGAGGAGCCAGGCCACATGGCATAGCTTTCCGTCAGTTCCACGCCCGCCGCATTGGTGGCGTCGAGCAGGGCGAACAGCGTCTTCTTTTCAGTATGATCGGGCTGGGCCGGATAGCCGGGCGCCGGGCGAATACCGGCATAGGCTTCGCCAATCAGCTCATCGCCGTTGAAGTTTTCCTGCGGTGCATAACCCCAGAACTCCTTGCGTACCCGCTCATGCATGCGCTCGGCAAAGGCTTCCGCGAAACGGTCGGCCAGCGCCTTGACGAGGATGGACGAATAATCGTCATTCGCCCGCTCGAACCGCTCGGCAATCGCCACTTCCTCGATGCCCGCCGTCACCACGAAACCACCGACATAATCGGCAACGCCGCTATCGACGGGCGCGACGAAATCCGACAGCGCCACATTCGGGCGTCCGTCGCGCTTTGAAAGCTGCTGGCGCAGCGTGAAGAAGGTCGCAAGCTCTTCCTTACGGTTTTCATCGGTGAACAGCCGGATATCGTCACCCACGGCGTTGGCCGGCCAGAAGCCGATCACCGCCCGCGGCCGGAACCAGTTTTCCTCGATTATCTTCTTCAGCATCGCCTGCGCATCGCTGTAGAGCTGCCGCGCCGCCTCACCCTGCTTTTCGTCATCGAGAATGGCCGGGAAACGACCCTTCAATTCCCAGGTCTGGAAGAACGGCGTCCAGTCGATGTAACGGGAAAGCTCTTCAAGATCGTAGGTCTCGAACACCCTGGTGCCGAAGAATTGCGGCTTGACGGCGCTATAGGCCGACCAGTCGATCTTGTGCGCATTCTCGCGGGCGCGGGAAAGCGGCAGGCGCTGCTTTTCGCGCTCATTGCGGGCGTGCGCCTCCGCCACCTTGGCATATTCGCTGCGAATACCGTCGATATAAGCGGGCTTCTGCTCGGCAGAGAGAAGCGCCGACACGACGCCCACCGCGCGCGAGGCGTCGGTTACATAGATTGCCTGCCCCGCCTCGTAACGCGGATGGATTTTCACCGCCGTATGCACACGGCTCGTCGTCGCGCCGCCGATCAGGAGCGGAATGTCGAAACCCTGCCGCTCCATTTCGGCCGCCACATGCACCATCTCGTCCAGCGACGGGGTGATGAGGCCGGAAAGGCCGATCACATCCACCTTTTCGGCAATCGCCGTTTCGAGGATTTTCGTCGTCGGCACCATGACGCCGAGATCGATGATCTCGTAATTGTTACAGGCCAGAACGACGCCGACGATGTTCTTGCCGATATCGTGCACATCGCCCTTCACGGTGGCCATCAGCACCTTGCCGGCGGCACTGCGCTCGGAGCCGCCATTCAGGCGCTTTTCCTCTTCCATGTAAGGAAGCAGCACGGCAACCGCCTGCTTCATCACGCGGGCGGATTTCACCACCTGCGGCAGGAACATCTTGCCGGAACCGAAGAGGTCGCCGACCACATTCATGCCGGCCATCAGCGGCCCTTCGATGACGTGCAACGGGCGCTCCGCCTTCTGGCGCGCCTCTTCGGTATCGGCCTCGATATAGTCGGTAATGCCGTTGACCAGCGCATGTTCCAGCCGCTTCTCGACGGGCAGTTCGCGCCAGGAAAGATCCTGAACCTTGGTATCCTTTGCACCCGTGCCACGGAAGCGCTCCGCGACCTCCAGCAAACGCTCGGTCGCGTCGTCGCGGCGGTTCAGCACCACGTCCTCGCAGGCCTCACGCAGTTCCGGATCGATATTGTCGTAAACCGCAAGCTGCCCGGCATTGACGATGCCCATATCCATGCCGACCTGAATGGCATGGTAGAGGAACACGGCATGCATCGCCTCACGCACCGGCTCATTGCCGCGGAAGGAGAAGGACAGGTTGGAGACGCCGCCGGAAATATGCGTCAGCGGCATGGTTTCGCGGATGGTTTTGGTGGCCTGAATGAAATCCACGCCGTAATTATTGTGCTCCTCGATACCCGTCGCGACGGCAAAGACGTTGGGGTCGAAGATGATGTCTTCCGGCGACAGGCCCGCCTTTTCGGTCAAGAGCTTGTAGGCGCGCGAGCAGATCTCGACCTTGCGCTCATAGGTATCGGCCTGCCCGACCTCATCGAAGGCCATGACCACGACCGCCGCACCGTAATTATGGACGAGCCGCGCCTGCTGTAGAAACTTCTCCTCGCCTTCCTTCAGCGAAATCGAATTGACGATCGATTTGCCCTGAACGCATTTCAGGCCGGCCTCGATGATCTCGAACTTGGATGAGTCGATCATCACAGGCACGCGGGCAATATCCGGCTCGGCGGCGATGAGGTTCAGAAACTCCACCATCGCCTTTTCGGAATCGATCAGGCCCTCATCCATGTTGATGTCGATGATCTGCGCACCGTTTTCCACCTGGTCGCGGGCGACAGCCAGCGCCGCCGTATAGTCACCGGCGGTGATGAGCTTGCGGAAGCGGGCCGAGCCGGTGACGTTGGTGCGTTCGCCGACATTGACGAAAGGAATGTCCTTGGTCAGCACGAAAGGCTCGAGGCCCGAAAGCGACATGAAGGGCTTATGCTCGGGAATTTCGCGCGGCTTGTAGCCTTTGACAGCCTCCGCAATCGCCCGGATATGCTCCGGCGTCGAACCGCAGCAGCCGCCGACAATGTTGACGAGACCGTCGCGAACGAAGCCCTCGACCTGACGCGCCATCATCTCAGGTGTTTCGTCGTACTGACCGAATTCATTCGGCAGGCCGGCATTCGGATAGGCGCAGACGAAGGTATCGGCCACATCCGAAAGCTCCTGCAGATGCGGACGCATGGCGTCGGCACCCAGCGCGCAGTTCAGGCCGATGGTGAAGGGATTGGCGTGGCGCACCGAATTCCAGAACGCCGAAGGCGTCTGGCCGGAAAGCGTGCGGCCGGAAAGGTCGGTGATCGTGCCGGAGATCATTACCGGCAGGCGGATGCCCTTGGCCTCGAAACGCTCCTCGCAGGCGAAGATCGCCGCCTTGGCGTTCAGCGTATCGAAGATCGTCTCGATCAGGATGATATCGGCACCACCGTCGATCAAACCGTCGATCTGTTCGCCATAGGCGATACGCAGATCGTCGAAGCTGACGGCGCGAAAACCGGGATTGTTGACGTCAGGCGAAATCGAGGCCGTGCGGTTGGTCGGGCCGATGGCGCCCGCCACGAAACGGCGGCGGCCATCTTCCCGCTCGGCGCGCTGGGCGGCGCGGCGGACAATCGCGGCACCCTCGCGGTTGAGATCGTAGACGGCATTTTCCATCTCGTAATCGGCCTGCGCGATGCGTGTGGACGAAAACGTGTTGGTTTCGAGAATATCCGCACCCGCCATGGCGTAGCGATAGTGGATGTCTTCGATGGCATCAGGCTGGGTCAGGATCAGAAGGTCGTTATTGCCCTTCTGGTGACAGGCGCAGCCGATAAAACGATCGCCACGAAAATGGTCTTCGTCAAAACCCAGACCCTGGATCTGCGTGCCCATGGCGCCATCGAGAATGAGGATGCGTTCGCTGGCGGCATCGCGCAACGCCTTGAAAATTTCCGCGCCGTCACGCTTTGCCCCTTCGGGGCCGAACAGATCGTCAAACACGGGCACACTCCTCATTTCGATTTGCAAGATCGCAAGCCGTCAAGTCACATAAAGATATGTTTATGTCAATATATCTTCAAGAGACAGGCATGGCTTTGCGCAGTTGCAGCACGTTACGAAATATCGCTGACAGATGACAGGTTTATACGGCAAGGATATAAGCCGAAGCAGCAAACCGCATGGAGGACGAGAATGCCCGAGGACGATCACAACAGCCGCAACTGGAACACCCTGCCCTGGCATCGCCAATGGCTGGTAAAACAGGCCGAGGGACTTTTCGATTTCTTCCAGTATCGTGCCCTCAACCCTGCCGGCGGCTTCTTCGATCTCGATGCCAAAGGCGCGCCGTTGCAGCCAAACGACCCCGTGCGCGGCATCCACGCATCCGCCCGCATGGTGCATTGCTTCTCCATCGGCCACTTGCTTGGCCGTCCGGGCTGCGGCGATATCGTCGATCACGGCATGACCTATCTCTGGAACAGGCACCGCGATGGCGAGCATGGCGGTTATTTCTGGCAGGTGAACGATGCCGGCCCAGTGGACGCCACCAAGCAGGGTTACGGCCATGCCTTCGTGCTTCTCGCCGCCTCTTCCGCCAAGTCCGTCGGCCACCCGCTGGCCGACCGGATGCTGGCCGATATTACCGAGGTTCTGGAAACGCGCTTCTGGGAAGAAAAACACGGCGCCATCGCCGAGGAATTCCATCGCGACTGGTCGCCCATCGAGAATTACCGCGGCCAGAACTCCAACATGCACCTGACCGAAGCGCTGATGGCCGCCTATGAGGTTACCGGCGACAATAGCTACCTCAGCAAGGCGGAGCGCATCGCCGATCTCGTCATTCGCCGCCGCGCCGGCGCGCTGGACTTCCGCGTGCCGGAGCATTTCGACGAGAACTGGACGCTCGACAAGGAGTATCGCGGCAACGAAATGTTCCGCCCTTCCGGCTCCACCCCCGGCCACTGGCTGGAATGGGCGCGCCTCATCCTGCAATTATGGGTGCTGGGCGAGCGCCGCCATGACTGGATGCCGGTGGCCGCGAAATCGCTGTTCGTGCAATCCATGGCGCTCGGCTGGGACCGGGAAAAGGGCGGCTTCTTTTATACGCTCGACTGGAACGACAATCCCGACAAGCGGGCCAAGCTGTGGTGGCCCATGTCCGAGGCGGCGGGCGCTGCCCACTTCCTCAACGAGAACCTGCCGGCGGACAACTTCTATGAAGACAGCTATCGCCGCATCTGGAGCACCATCGCCAACAATTTCATCGACCATGCCAATGGCGGCTGGCATGAGGAGCTGACGGAAGATCTGGTTCCCGCCCACACGCTGTTCCCCGGCAAGGGCGATATCTACCACGCGCTTCAGGCCTGCCTCATCCCGCTTTTCCCGGCGACGGGAAGCCTGACGAAGGTGATCAGGGAAAGCGACGGGGATTATTGAGGCGCGTTGCGCAACCGTCCGTCATGCCGGCCTTGAGCCGGCATCCAGCCACGGCGCGTCTGCGCCGTGAAAGAGTCTTTCGCGATCAATGACTTGATCGCACTGGACCCCGGATCAAGTCCGGGGTGACGATGTATGGCAACGTCTCAAAACCCGATGGTTTCCTCGAAATCGTCCCAGGACTGGTACATTTCATAACGCCCGATACCGGGGATCGGCACATGCCCGTAATAGGGCGAAAGCTGAAATTCTGCGGCCGCCTCGCTCTTGCCGGCCACGGCGGCCACATAGATGGCGGAGGCGAGCCCGGTGCGGTTCGCGCCATGTTCGCAATGGATGAGGATCGGTTTTTCCGCATTGCGCAGCACGGCCGCCAGCGTTTCCGAATCTTCCACCGAGACCTTTTCGCTTGAACTCAGCGGATAATCGACAAGCCGGATGCCGTTGTTCTTGGCCGCAAGGCTTTCGGCATCGTACCAGCCTTCACGCTTTTCATCGCGCAGGTTGATGATCGTCTTGATGCCGTAAGCCTTGGCATAGGCCGCGATGTCCTTGCCGCTCGGCTGCGCCGAACGATAAAGCTCTCCGGGAATGACTTCGTGAAAATTTCCGGTGAGCTGGCCGATGCCCATATGCGCACCCGCCAGAACCGGCAGGGCGACAAGACCGATGGCGGTTATTTTCAGAAACTTCAGAACAATACGCAACACATCAACCCGCGACATTCATCGAATGGAGGGGGAAATGGCATCGCAAATGGACGAAAACAAGTCAGCGACTGGCCCAGCCGGTTCCGTTGCGGACGATGGGAATTCACCCATCCGCCCGAAACCGTTGTGATGCAGGGATTTTCCGGCCGCCGCTCACCGGCGCGAAAATTTTCAAAATGCCGTGATAACGGGCAGCCGCACGAACCGCTCAGTCGAATTCCGCAGAAATGACAGTGACACGCCATTCCAGCCGTTGCGGCTCCACCCTTTCATTGTTGCGCATCCGGAACGCCCGGCAGGCCGAGAAAGTCTCCCCGGCCTCGATCCGTCTTTCGCTCACCTGATAGGGATCAAAGGAAACGGAGGCACGGAAGGCCGGTTCGAACCCTTCGAGCGTATAGGTCAGCCGCTGTACGGCGACATTATTGTCGTTGCGGAAGCTGACGCGGATCGGCAGTGCCGCATCCGGGCAGGCCGCATCGAATCCGGCGCTGGCGACGATATGGTCGAGCCGCTGGTTGCCGCGCCACCAGTCATAAATCACAAAGGCGGCGGTGGCCGTCCAGATCAACAACAGGCAGATGACGACGGATTTGAGATGCCGCGGAAATGCAATGAGGGTGAGAAGAAGAATGGCGCTGAGAACGGCTCCGACAATCACGTCGCCCCTCCTCCGCTAAAATAAAGCCTCATGCGATCTCATCCTCCCATGCCCTTTCCGCCCGCAACGATCCCCCTCGCCGGGAAGTCGCAACGGTGTAGTCTCAACCGCAGCTCATGCCGCCGGCGATGCGGCGAAAAGCATCGGCACCGCCATAGTCTACCACAACTCTATGGTCGCGCCCTGCGCTGTCAAGACAACCAAGCGTGACGTCGGCCGGGCGCCCTGCCGGACTTTTGACGAAACGGCGAAGGGAACCAAACACGGCCAAAGACGTTCGCCGCATCAGAACAGCATGGCGGGGCGATAAAAAGCCGCGATCCGGGGCAAGACGGCCAGCAACGCCGGGAGGACACGAGCGCCTCTTGGAACCGCCGAACCCCGACCCATATTAAAAGCAGCTAATCTATGCTATGGATGTCAGTCAGCTCAGGGAGAAAAACGATGAAAACGCTGATCGTAACGTCACTCCTGGCCCTGTCGGCCAGCACCGCAATGGCCGCGGATGCCGTCTACGAAACGCCCGCACCTCCGGTCGCGCAGGAAACCCTGCCCGTCTTCACCTGGTCTGGCCCCTATCTTGGTATTCAAGGCGGCGCGGGCTGGGCGAATGGCGATTTTTCGGCAGGCGGCCCGGTCGCCTCGGATAATTTCGACGGCGGCATTCTGGGCGCCTTCGTGGGTTACAATTACCAGTTCGACAATAATCTGGTCCTCGGCATCGAAGGCGATGTCGATTATAACTGGAACGACAATGACTATGCGGGCACCGAAATCGGCACCGACTGGCAGGGCTCCGTTCGCGGCCGCGTCGGTTATGCCTTCGACCATGCCCTGCTCTATGCCACCGCCGGCTGGACCGCGACACGCGGCTTCATCGAAACGCCCGGCGCGGGCAAGGACAGCACCACCTTCAACGGCTACACCGTTGGCGCGGGTCTGGACTATGCCTTCACCGACAATGTGTTCGGCAGGCTGGAATATCGCTACAACGACTATAGCGACAAGGACATCTTCGGCATCAACACCGATGTCGACCAGCACACTGTGAAGGTCGGTCTCGGCGTGAAGTTCTGATCGCGACCAATCGATTTCGACAAAAAGCCCGGCCAACCGCCGGGCTTTTCCGTTACTGAAAGTCTGAACCGGCTTGAATTCTTACATTCTGAAATCAGAAAAATATGAACTGTGCTGAAATGGAATATTCACAGGCCGTTCACCCGTCCCGTGCCATGATCCGGGCATAATGAGCCTCTATCTCCCGAAGCAGGCTTATGGAGTAGCCCCGATGAAAAAGATAATTCTTTCCACTATTGCCGCGCTGGTCGCCACCGGCAGCATTTTTGCATCCTATGGCACCGCTGCCGCGCAGGACTATCCCTATCGCCCCCGCTATGACCGTGGCTACGACCGCGGCGGCCCACCCCCGCCGCCCTACCGCGAACACCGCCGCCACAATGATGGCGCAGCGATTGCCGGCGGCCTCGCCGCAGGCGTCATCGGCGGCCTGATCGGCGGCGCCATCGCCAACAGCAATAACGGCCCGCGCTACTACGAACCGCCACCGCCGCCCCGCCCGCGCTGCTGGTTCGAAGACCGCCGCGTTCCCAATTCCTATGACGGCGGCTGGCATACGGAAAGTATGCGAGTCTGCAACTGACATTAAAGCTTTCTCGATCCGGCTTGCCCCATCGGCAGGCCGGATCGACACCGATGCATTCATTCCGCAGCCGGGCTGTGCCATCGGCACAGCAGAGATCACGCCTCAGACGTGACAGAAGCGCGCTCGCGAAGAGTCGCAAAACATCCCAAGCAATTGATCTTGAAAGAAAATGGTGGGCCCGGAGGGACTCGAACCCCCAACCAAGCGGTTATGAGCCGCCGGCTCTAACCATTGAGCTACAGGCCCTTTTCGGAAAAACCAGTCCGAAACACCGGTTTCGCAATGGCTCGAATCCGGTGGGTCACGCTCTAACGTAATTTTTTGAGCCCGACAAGCCAATGATGCTTTCTCAAAGCAGTGCCGCCGTATTAGCTACACAATCTAAGGCAATACCCTTCAAAGGGACTCAATCAACGAGGAAACACCATGAAGACAAAAACGGCCCGCCTTTTCGCACTCACCGCAATGACCGCAGCAGCCATGATGCCGCTCGCCGCCCAGGTGTCTGCGCAGGAGGCTACCCCGCGCGAAGCCACCATCAGTGTTTCCGGTGAAGGCCAGTCGGCCATTGCCCCCGACATGGCGATCCTGTCCTTCAGCGTCGTCAAGCAGGCGGAGACCGCGGCTGCGGCGCTTACCGAAAACTCCAAGGCGCTTGCCGATGTTCTGAAGGCGCTGAAAGAGGCCGCCATCGAGGACCGCGACCTGCAGACCAGCAATTTCTCGGTGCAGCCGCTCTACAAGCACTATGAACCCAAGGATGGCGTCTATGTCGCGCCCGAGATCACCGGCTATCAGGTATCAAACGGCCTGACCGTGCGGGTGCGCGACCTGAAGAAGCTCGGCACGATCCTCGATACCTCCGTCAAGCTCGGCATCAACCAGGGCGGCGACATCACCTTCACCAATGACAAGCCCGAAGCGACGGTGACCGAGGCCCGCAAGCTGGCCGTTGCCGATGCGCTGGCCAAGGCGAAGACGCTGACGGAAGCGGCAGGCGTAAAGCTTGGCCGGGTCATTCAGATCAGCGAAAACTCGCAGCGCCCGATGCCGATACCGGCGGGCATGATGCGCGCTTCGATGGCGAAGGAAGCCGACAGCGTTCCGATCGCTTCGGGTGAGAACAGCTACAGCGTGGTGGTCAACGTCACCTTCGCTCTCGAGCAATAAGATCGACGGCGGGCGGCGCTTCGGCGCCGCTCCTTGCGTTCAGCCACTCACATAACCCGAAATAAAATGCCCCTCGCCTGCCTTTCCGGACAAGCGAGGGGCATTTTTGATCCATCTACCGTACGGGGATATCGGCAGATCGATAAGGATCGCTGCTGTTAGCGGCGGATGACGGGGCAGCCGCGCTCATTGGCGAAAACGACGCGGTCGCGGCCGTAACGGTTGAAGCCAGCCACCACGACACGGCGCGGCGATACATCAACCACGCGGGCGCGGCGAAGGCCCATGCGGCTCGCTTTTTCTTCCGCCAGCCAGGGCGAGCAGCCACGACGCGGGCGATCCGGACGCCCCCAGCCGGGGCGATGGCCATAGCCATCCTGAACCTGAACTCTGAACTGAACATCCGAGCCTGCGGAAGCCGCCGGCGCAGTAAAGGAAATTCCACCGAGGGCGATGAGGGCAGCCAGGCCGGCTTTTGCGAAGGTGCTGAACATGAACTCACTCCGTTGTTTCTTTGCCGACAGGGGAACATCCCCCGGCGATTGACGAGACCCTAGACTCGCCCGCCTGAATATCAGCAGAACCGAATGTTCAGCAGGCGTTCAGGGAGGTTAACGCGGAACGCCTCGATCCGGATCCGGATATCACGGCGAGATATGCAGCACGATTTCGCGCCGATGCGGCTCATCGCGGTGTTCGAAAAGATAAAGGCCCTGCCAGGTGCCGAGCACGAGCCTGCCATCGCTGATCGGCACGCCGATGGAAACCGTGGTGAGCGCCGATTTGATATGGGCGGGCATATCGTCGGGGCCTTCGAGCGTGTGGATGATCCAGCGCATGGAAGGATCGTCGGAAGGCGGCACGAGACGGGAGAAAAACACCGTGAGATCGCGCCGCACATCGGGATCGGCATTTTCCTGGATAAGCAGCGAGCAGGATGTGTGCCGGACGAAGATCGTCAGCAGGCCTTCTTCCACGCCGGCGTGGCTGACGAATGCCTTGGCCTCGGATGTGAATTCATAAAGACCCTGCCCCCGGGTGGCGACGATGATTTTTCTCTGCGGCACATTTTTTCCTTCAACGGGCTGGAACAAAATCGGCGCTGCCAACGTTTCAGCATGTCAAATTGTATCCGATGACGTAAGGGATACGACAATTGCGTGACGACGGCCTATAAAAGCAGAACGGAAAACCGGCGTCACAGTTGCAAAAAACGGGGAAGGGTCGGCACTATCAGGATGAATTATTCAAGCTTACCCGTTCCTCGACGAACAGAATCTTCCCCGTACAAGACAGGCACAGGGTGCGAAAGACTGATTCATGGCCCCCAGTGACTATCATGTCGACCTGACCAATTGCGACCGCGAACCCATCCACATCCCAGGCTATATTCAACCGCATGGCTGCCTCATCGCCTGCGACAACGCCATGCGCATGGTGCTGCGGCATTCTGAAAACTGCCGCGAACTGCTGGGCGTCCAAGGCGATATCAATGGCAGAACGGCCGAGGAGGTGCTCGGCAAAAAACTCGTCCACGATCTTCGCAATGCGCTCACCGTCACCGGCAGAACCACGCGTCCCGCCATGCTGCCCGCCATGGAAATGAGCGACGGCCGCAGTTTCGATATTTCCCTGCACCGCTACAAATCCACCACGATCATCGAATTCGAGCCCTCCCGCAGTGAAACGCAGCCGCTCGGCACCGCGCGCAAGATGGTGGACCGCATCCGCGAGGCGGACAGCGTCGAAAGCCTGATCTCCAGAACGACGCGGCTGATAAAGGCGACGCTCGGTTACGACCGGGTGATGATCTATCGTTTCGAGGAAGACGGCGCCGGCAAGGTCGTGTCGGAAGCGAAGCAGCCGGAACTGGAAAGCTTTCTCGGTCAATATTTCCCCGCCAGCGACATACCCCAGCAGGCCCGCGCGCTCTATCTCAAGAACACATTGCGCATCATCTCAGATGCCAGCGGCGCCCGGGTTTCCGTGCTGCCGGCGCTCGACGCATCGGGCGAACCTCTCGATATGTCCTTTGCCCATCTGCGCAGCGTCTCGCCCATCCATTGCGAATATCTTCGCAACATGGGGGTCGGTGCTTCCATGTCCATTTCGGTAATTGTCGACGGCGCGCTGTGGGGCCTGATCGCCTGTCATCACTATTCCCCGCGCGTGCTGACCATGCCGGTCCGGATCGCCGCGGAAATGTTCGGAGAGTTTTTCTCCATGCACCTGCAGGTCCTGAAACAGAAACGCCGGCTCGATACCGTCAACCATGCCCATGCCGCGCTTGACCGCTTCCTTCGGCTTGCCGCCCATCACGCCAATATCGAGGAACTGCTGATCGACAGCTTTCAGGATTTTGCCGATCTGATGCCCTGCGATGGCGTAGGCCTATGGGTGGGAAACAACTGGCACGGCCAGGGTGCAACGCCGCCGCATGACGCCATTCCAAGGCTGGCGCGCTTTGTTGCCTCGGCTTCAGAAGGCAGGGTCTGGGCGACGCACGCGCTGTCGCAGGCCATACCGGAGGCGGAAATCTATGCCGGCACGGCAGCCGGAATGCTCGCCATCCCGTTGTCGCAGGTGAAAAACGACTACCTGCTGTTTTTCCGCAAGGAGATCGTGCAGAACCTGAACTGGGCAGGCAATCCGGAAAAATCCTATGAAACCGGTCCGATGGGGGATCGTCTCACCCCGCGCAAAAGCTTTGCAATCTGGAAAGAGACGGTCCGCCTGCAGGCGCAGCCCTGGTCGGAAGACGACCGGGAAATCGCCGAAGCGGCGAGGATTGCGCTGGTCGAGGTCGCATTCCATCACAGCGAGCTGATGGCGGGCGAAAGGGAACGCGCGGAAGTGCGCCAGCGCATGCTGAACGAGGAGCTCAACCACCGCGTGAAGAATGTTCTGGCCATCATCAAATCGCTGGTCGGCAATCCCTCGCAGGAGGGCAAGACCCTGCAGGAATATGTGACCGCGCTGAAGGGCCGCATTCAGGCATTGTCCTTTGCCCATGACCAGATCATTCGCGGTGAAGGCGGCGGCGCGCTTCGCGATCTTCTGGATGCCGAACTGTCGCCGCACCGCTCGCCGGAAACCGTCGTGAAACTGACCGGCCCGCAGGTGACGCTCGATTCGCGCGCTTTCTCCGTCATGGCTCTTGTTCTGCATGAGCTGGCGACGAACGCCGCCAAATACGGTGCGCTTTCGCAAAATGGCGGGCAATTGCATGTGCGCTGGACCATCGACGAGAACCGCGATTGCGAGATTGAGTGGCGCGAAATCCTGCCCACCAAACTGCCCCCGCCATCGCGCGCGGGCTTCGGCACGGCGCTCATCAGCCGCAGCATCCCATACGATCTCGGCGGACGCAGCACGATACGCTATTTGCCCGATGGGCTGGAGGCGGAAATTTTCCTGCCCTCCCGTCACGTCTCGTCGGCCACGGTTGCCGCGAGCATGCAAACCGAGGATGAAACCGCGCCGCAGCCCAGACGCTATAACCGGGAGGAGCCGTTGAAAGTATTACTCGTCGAAGACCAGATGCTGATCGCCATGGATGTCGAGAACATGCTGGAAGACAACGGCATCAAGGCAATCGAAACGGCAACCTCGTCGGCAATGGCCATTGAAAAGCTGAAGACCTATGTGCCGGATGTCGCCATTCTCGACATCAATCTCGGCTCCGATACATCGATCCCCGTCGCCCGGGAACTCCACCGCCGCGGCGTCCCCTTCCTCTTCGCCACCGGTTATGCGGATGGCAGCATGGTGCCGGATGAATTCGGCAATGTGCCGGTGATCAGGAAGCCCTATGATGAGGATGCGCTGATGGCAGGGATTGGGCTGCTGGTGGGGGATGCGGAGCGGGTTTAGGAAACTTATGTGAACGAAGCTTCCTGATTGGGAAAACCCGCCCTCACTGAAATCTCGTAAAGCCCCGCTTTTTCGCGTCTTCCGGGCTGACCTCATTTCCGATTTTAAACCGGAATTCCGTCACCGTGTAATTTTCCAGATCGACTTCGCACTGGAACGAGACGTCATGCCAGCCATTGCCCGTGTTGAACGCGCCGCCGGAAGCATCGATCGAATTACCGGAAATCCTGCCGCCCGTGTCCGAATAGGGGATCATGCCCCTGGCGGCAAATCCCGCGCCCTGAATCTGGGCCAGGGCTTCGGTGCTGCAAAGCTGAACGACGCGGCGACGCGGTGGCAGATCGCCAAACATCTGGCGTCTCTGGGCCGGAGACAGCATGGCCGAAGACAGGAGGTTTTTGGCCGCCGGAAGTTTCGCGGGTTTCTTTTCCGTCACTTCCGCCGGCTTTTCCTCAACCGGCTTGGCCTGCGGCACAGGCGGCTGATCGGGCTGCGCTTCTTCCTTCACGGGTGAAACCGCGATCTCCCCCTGTGCGGCGGAAGCCTGAAGATCGCTGTTGGCGGCAGGAGCTGCGGGCTTTTCCTCAGCCGTTTTTTCAGGCTGGCTTGCAGGCTCCTCGGAAGGCTCGGTCTTTTCCGCTTCCTCCGTCTTGCCCGGCTTGTCCTCGGGGTCCGCCTGCGTTTCCTCAGGCCTCATGGCGATGGCCGGCAACGTCGCCTGCGGTGGCGGCAAAGGTTTTGCCTCTTCCGCTGGAGGAGCGGGCGGCGGTGGGGGTTGCGGCTTTTCCTCTTTCACCTTCTCTTCACCCGGTGGTGGAGCCTCTTCCACCTTTTTCTCCTCGGGCGGCGGCACCAGATCGACGCTGATGCTTTCAGGCTCTTGCGGCTCGGCTATCCGCTCGGGCAGTTCGAAAAGGAAAATCGCGACAACGGCAAGGTGCAGCAGCACGGAGACGGGCACAGCCCATCCTTTCCCACGCCATCTGCCTGCCGAAACCTGTTGCATCTCATCGAACCAAATCGAACCGGAGCATTTCCAATAAAAGCGGAATGCCTGTTTTCACACATAAGGCTTGTCGCAGAGTTCGCCAGTGCGGGAAACAAAAAACCCGGCCAGCGCTGACTGACCGGGTTCAATTTTAAAGGAAACAAACAGCTTAGCTGTCGAGGAAGCTCCGGAGCTTTCTCGACCGGCTCGGATGCTTCAGCTTGCGCAAGGCCTTCGCCTCGATCTGGCGGATACGTTCGCGCGTGACCGAGAACTGCTGGCCGACTTCTTCCAGCGTATGGTCGGTGTTCATGCCGATGCCGAAACGCATGCGCAGAACGCGTTCTTCACGCGGCGTCAGCGAAGCCAGAACGCGGGTTGTCGTCTCGCGCAGGTTCGCCTGAATGGCGGCGTCGATAGGCAGCAGCGCATTCTTGTCCTCGATGAAGTCACCCAGATGCGAATCCTCTTCGTCACCCACGGGGGTTTCGAGCGAAATCGGCTCCTTGGCGATCTTCAGAACCTTGCGCACCTTCTCAAGCGGCATGGCCAGCTTTTCGGCCAGTTCTTCCGGGGTCGGCTCGCGGCCGATCTCGTGCAGCATCTGGCGCGAGGTGCGAACGATCTTGTTGATCGTTTCGATCATGTGCACCGGAATACGGATCGTGCGGGCCTGGTCGGCAATCGAACGGGTGATCGCCTGCCTGATCCACCAGGTCGCATAGGTCGAGAACTTGTAACCGCGACGATATTCGAACTTGTCGACCGCCTTCATCAGGCCGATATTGCCTTCCTGAATGAGATCGAGGAACTGAAGACCACGGTTAGTGTATTTCTTCGCAATCGAGATCACCAGACGCAGGTTGGCCTCGACCATCTCCTTCTTGGCGATACGCGCTTCGCGCTCGCCCTTCTGCACCATGGAAACGATGCGGCGGAATTCGGCGATGGAAATGCCGGTTTCCGTGGAGAGGTTCTGGATTTCCTGACGGATTTCCCGGATCGTGTTGCTTTCCTCGCGGGCGAATTCCTTCCAGCCGCGAGCGGCCAGATTGGCAATCGACTTCATCCAGTTCGGATCGAGTTCCGCACCGTGATACTGCTCAAGGAAGCTGTCGCGCTTGACGCCATAGGATTCGGCAAGGCGCAACAGCCGGCCTTCATTCTGCATCAGGCGCTTGGAAATGTCGTAGAGCTGCTCGACAAGGCTGTCGATACGGTTCTGGTTCAGCGACAGCGACTTGACGGCCGTGATCAGCTGATCCTTCAGTTCCTTGTAACGACGCTCCTGACCGGAAGACAGGGTGCCGGTGCAGGCCAGACGCGCTTCCACCTGCTGATCCTGAAGCTTGCGCAGCTTCTTGTAGGTGTCGGCAATGGTGTCGAGCGTTTCCATGACCTGCGGGCGCAGTTCGGCTTCCATCGCGGCAAGCGAAAGATTGGACTCGTCGTCGTCCTCTTCTTCCTCTTCCGGCGGAAGGCCGTCGCCGCCAACATCCGTCACATCCTCGTCGCCGGTCGGCGCGCGCAGCTTGCGGGTCTTTTCCTTCTCTTCGGCGGCCTTGCGGTCCGCTTCGATCTTTTCCGGGCTCTGGAACTGGGGAGCCGCCTTGGCTTCCGGACCGGAATAGGTCGTTTCGAGATCGATGATCTCGCGCAGCAGCGTCGTGCCTTCGTTGAGCTCGTCGCGCCAGATGATCAGCGCCTGGAACGTCAGCGGGCTTTCGCACAGGCCCGAAATCATCGTTTCGCGGCCAGCCTCGATGCGCTTGGCGATGGCGATTTCGCCTTCGCGCGACAGAAGCTCCACGGAACCCATTTCGCGCAGATACATGCGCACCGGGTCGTCGGTACGGTCGGTCGGTTCTTTCTTCTTGGCGGTCGCAAGCGCGGTGCCGCTGGAAGGGGCAAGTTCCCCACCCTCGGAATCGTCGCTATCGGAATCGCTGTCGTCGTCGCTGCTGGCGGCTTCCTCGGCGTCCTCGTCCTCGATCACGTTGATGCCCATGTCGGACAGCATCGCCATCGTGTCCTCGATCTGCTCGGAGGTCACCTCTTCAGACGGCAGGACGGAATTCAGCTCGTCCATCGTCACATAGCCGCGCTTCTTGGCGGCCTTGATCATTTTCTTGACCGCGTCATCCGAAAGGTCGAGAAGCGGGCCGTCCGTCGCACCGTCGCGTTCGTTTTCTGCTTCTTCGTTTTCTTTGACTTTGGTTGCCATCTATCTCGTCGCTTTCCCTGACGCTAACACCTGTTCCGCCGCATCGCCGTCCGCCCCTTGAGCATCCGGCGCATTGCCGCGAATCACTGTCAGACACCTAACGGAGTGATCTTTAATTGCCGATTAACCACGGCAGCCCCAGGCAGAATGCAAAGACAGTGCACCCGGAAATGCTTGCTCATGCAATTTCTATCCGCCAAGGCTCATTCCACCTTACTTTTCCTGAAATGGTGATTCCCGCTATTTCCCGCCCCGTCAAGCCTTTGAGGGCGAGACAGCCAAGGAAATTCTTAAAAAGAGCCGCATTTTGCGGGTTATCACCAGACTATCCCCTATTTAGGACGCCTGCCGCAAAAGGCAACCCCAAACACCTTTCAATTCTGCCGACCGCCCTCAGCCATGGCCGACGGCCGGCCCCTTCACCCGGCCGGACATGACCCCGAAACCTTCGATAATCGCCTCCTGATTTTCCATACGGCCGATTTCAAGCTGCACCTCGGCCAGTGCCCGCACCAGAAGCGTGCCGTCGCCCGTTGCCTCAGAAATTTCCCGTTCGAGTTCTCGTTCCAGTTCTTTTTTCTGTTGAAGTAGAGATTTCGTTCTTTTGTGTAGCGAGAGTGCCTGCACGTAACCTTCTCGTGCATCTTCGGGGGCCGCCTGCTTTGTCGCGGTCCACAGGTACGAATAGCGGACTTGCTGGTCCATTACACCCAAAAGTGCGCCGAACCCCTTTTGAGACAAGCATTCGAGAAGTCCCGCCCGCGATATATCAGCAGCGCTTTCAGCCGCATAGGTCAGAACTACAGACCACAACCGCTGCAGATCACGGTTTTCGTAGTCAATGCTGGCGATTTCATCATATTCTTCCAGCAACAATTCTGGATGGTTTACGATAGTAAAAGCAAGAACACTTTCCCGAAGAGATGGCTTACTTTGATGTCCTTTAACGACACCAGAGCGCGCGAGCCGGTCGTAATTATTGCTCTCAGGCGCGGCCATCGCCCCGCCTCGCCCCGGCGCATTGCGCTGGAAGCCACGTCCCGTCGGCTGCGCACCATTGCGGCGGAAATTGCCGTTCTGAGCCCCACCCTGCTGAAAACGCGGCTGGAAAAAGCCGTTCAGCCTGTCGCGCATATCCTGCTGGTAAAAACGGCGCACCGTCTCGTCGCCGATAACGGCCACGATCTGCCGCAACCGGCTTTCAAGCTGCGCGCGTTTTTCCGGCGTATCGAAAGTGACGCCGGAGGTCTCGCGGCTCCAGATCATCGCGGCCAGCGGCTTGGCTTCAGACAGCACCCGGTCGAAAGGTGCGCGCCCCTCCAGCCGCACGAGATCGTCCGGATCCTTGCCATCGGGCAGAAGCGCGAAGCTGACGGAACGATCCGGCTTGATATGCGGCAGGGCAAGATCGGCCGCACGGTTGGCGGCGCGAATGCCGGCGCCATCGCCATCGAAGCAGAGGATCGGCTGCGGCGACATTTTCCAGAGGAGATCGAGCTGGCTTTCGGTCAGCGCCGTGCCGAGCGGGGCGACGGCATTTTCCACACCCGCCTGATAGAGCGCGATGACATCCATATAACCTTCGACGGCGATGACCGAACCTCCGGCCGCCTGCGAGGCGCGCCGGGCGCGGGCGAAATTGTAGAGAACATTGCCCTTGTGAAAGAGCTCTGTTTCGTTGGAGTTCAGATATTTCGCCACCGCATCCGCGGCCATGGCGCGGCCGCCGAAAGCGATCACCTTTTCCCGCGAAGACAGGATCGGGAACATGATGCGGTCGCGGAAGCGGTCGTAGGAGACCGGCACATTCTCATGCACCACCAGCCCGCAGGCCTCCATCTGTTCCTTCGTCACGCCCTTGCTCGCCAGATGCTCTTTCAGCGCATTGCGGCTATCGGGCGCATAACCCAGCCGGAAAGTCTCGATGGTGCGCCCGGTCAACCCGCGATCGCGCAGGTAAGCCCGCGCCCGCGCACCGAGCGCCGTCTGCAACTGGTCCTGAAAGAACAGCGTCGCCATTTCCATGACGTCCTGAAGCGAGGTGCGCTCGCGCTCGCGCTTTTCCGCCTGCGGATCGGGCTGCGGCATGGAAATGCCGGCCATATCGGCAATCTGCTGCACGGCCTCCGGAAAACTCAGGCCCTCAAGCTCGGTCAGAAAGCGGAAGTGATCGCCGGAAACGCCGCAACCGAAGCAATGATACCGCCCCTTGCGGTCCTCACAATGGAAGCTCGGGCTTTTCTCGCCATGGAACGGGCAGCAGGCCCAATAATCCCCGCGCGACGTGTTGGTCTTCTTCTTGTCCCAGGACACACGTCGGCCGATCACATCGGAGATGTGCACGCGGTCGCGTATCTCATCAAGGAAAGAGTTGGAAAAGCGCATGGGTTACCTATTCGAGGCCAGTCTTTCATATAAGCGCAGAAAAGCCGCAATACAAAACGGGCAGGTAAATAATACCCACTATTCACAGGCGGCGTTGACATTAATGTATATACAGACGAATATACACAAACGGTGCATGAGCGCTTTTGAACTGGAACCGGTTTCAGGCTGCTCATGGACATTGTGACGAAAGATTTCATTTCCTTTGAATGGGATGAAAACAAGCGGCAGATTAATATTCAGAAGCACGGCATCGACTTTCCACGGGCAGCGCGGGCGCTTTCGCAACCCCATCTGGAAAGTCGCTCCGATCAAAACGGGGAAAGTCGTATTCTGGCGATATGCCCGGATACAGGCGATCTCATCGCCATCATTTATACGATGCGGGGCGAGGTTTGCCGGATCATATCAGCAAGGGCGACGAGGAAAAATGAGCGAAGAACGTATCGTCAGATATTCTCCGGATGAAATCCGCAAAAAGATCGCCAAGGGCGAAGATCGAACCGACTGGGCGCGCGTCGACGCCATGACCGACGAGGACATCGAACGCGCCACACGTGACGACCCGGACTGGGCGGGCTTTGAGGATATCGACTGGTCGAAGGCCGATGTGGTTTTCCCCACAGCCAAACAATCCATTTCCATCCGTGTCGATCAGGACGTCGTGGACTTTTTCAAGTCCACCGGCAAAGGATATCAGACACGTATGAACGCCGTTCTGCGCCATTATGTGCATGAACAGAAAAAACGGCAGGGCTGAAGACAGCAAATCGCCATTGCGCCCGCTTCGGGCGAATTTATGGCACCGCAGCATCACCAAAAATTATGTTTTTGTAATTTGAGCCGGCCAAAGCGGCGATGTAAAAACATAAACGAAGGCAGCAATTGACCTCCGTATAATCTGCCGACGCCCGCAGGCACGTCCCCCGAAAAAAGCCTGTGAAGGACCGCATTTTGATCCGCCGGAATGCGTTTTCGTCGACAGAAAAAAGGCAGGGCAGCCCACATCTGCCCTGCCTTTACTTTTTAAGGATGCCCGAACTTACTTCAGCAAATCCTTGACGACACCGGAGGCCTTCGCGAAGTCGATCTGGCCCGGATAACGCTCCTTCAGCGCATTCATGCACTTGCCCATGTCCCGCAGGCCGGACGCGCCGGTCTCGGTGATGACGGCCTGGCAGAGTTCGCGCACCTTTTCGGCCGGGATTTCTTCCGGCATGAACTCCTTGATGATGACGATTTCCTCGCGCTCCTGAGCGGCAAGCTCGGGACGGCCGGCACCTTCGTAGATGGTGGCGGATTCTTCCCGCTGCTTTACCATCTTGGTCAGGATCTGCATGATATCTTCATCGCTGACGGGGTCCTTGCCCACGCCGCGATTGGCGATATCGCGATCCTTGATGGCCGTCTGGATAAGACGCACGGTCGATGTACGTCGGGCGTCACGAGCCTTCAGCGCATCTTTCAAAGTATTAGCGAACACGTCGCGCAGCATTTTTCTTCTCCTTGGGAAAGCGCTTTCCGCAGCTTCTCGATACGGAAACTTTCCACCTCATTTTGCGAAACGACATAAACGAGCAGACACGCTCAAGCAAATCAAATGCATAAGACCTTGAAAATACGGTGGTTTAATTCCGCGTAAATCTTGGCCCTGCGGTTGACCGCTTGGGCTGCTTTCGTTATTTTCCGGCACCTGCACGAGATTTTAACGAAGGGTCGGAACGCGAGCTTTATCGCGCGCCCCTTTATGTCACGAAGCCTGCGACAAAAATGGCCCCTTACCCCCTGCCTTTCAAGAGGCGGGGTGCGAAGGGGCAGAAACGGAACGAGATGACCGAGACAGCGCCCTGGACTACCCGCAAACCGACCGCAATGCTTGTTCTTGCCGATGGCACGGTGATTGAAGGAACGGGCATCGGCGCAACCGGCAAGGTTCAGGCCGAAGTCTGCTTCAACACGGCGCTGACGGGTTACGAGGAAATCCTGACCGATCCTTCCTATCTCGGTCAGATCGTCACCTTCACCTTCCCGCATATCGGCAATGTCGGCACCAATGAGGAAGACATTGAAGACCTGACGCCCGCCGCCCGTCGCGGCGCCGTCGGCGTCATCTTCAAGGCCGATATCACCGATCCGTCGAACTTCCGCGCCGCCAAGCATCTCGATGCCTGGTTGAAGGCCCGCGGCGTCATCGGCCTTTGCGGCATCGACACCCGTGCGCTCACCGCATGGATCCGCGAAAATGGCGCGCCGAACGCGGTCATCGCCCATGACCCGAACGGCGTCTTCGACATCGAAGCGCTGAAGGCGGAAGCCAAGGCCTGGAGCGGCCTCGTCGGCCTCGATCTCGCCATCGAAGCCACCTCCGGCCAGTCCTCCACCTGGACGGAAACGCCGTGGGTCTGGAACAAGGGTTATGGCACGCTCGGCGAAGCCGATGCCAAATACCACGTCGTCTGCGTCGATTTCGGCGTCAAGCGCAACATCCTGCGCCTCTTTGCCGGTCTGGATTGCAAGGTCACGGTCGTTCCGGCCCAGACGTCGGCCGAAGACATTCTGGCGCTGAAGCCGGATGGCGTGTTCCTCTCCAACGGTCCGGGAGACCCGGCCGCGACGGGCGAATATGCCGTGCCGGTTATCCAGAACCTCATCAAGAGCGAGCTGCCGATCTTCGGCATCTGCCTCGGCCACCAGATGCTCGGTCTCGCCGTCGGTGCAAAGACCGAAAAGATGCACCAGGGCCACCACGGCGCCAACCATCCGGTCAAGGACTTCACCACCGGCAAGGTGGAAATCGTCTCCATGAACCACGGCTTTGCAGTCGACACCAAGTCGCTGCCGGAGGGCGTCGAAGAAACTCACATCTCGCTGTTCGATGGCACCAATTGCGGCCTGCGCATCGTCGGCAAGCCGGTCTTCTCGGTCCAGCACCACCCGGAAGCATCGCCCGGCCCGCAGGACAGCCACTATCTCTTCCGCCGCTTCGTCAACCTGCTGCGCGAAAGACAAGACGAGGCAGCGCTCGCCGAGCGCTGATACTTCGTAAAATCAGGAAAGATTATACGGCCCGCTTTTCAGCGGGCCGTTTGCATTTCACGCTTCACCAGAAGGACGAAGCGGATGGTGAGCAGAACCGCCGCCGTCGAAAGGCCGATCACGAAGCCGAACCAGACGCCGCGCCCGCCAAAGCCGAGCGGAAAGGCCATGGTCCAGGCAAGCGCCAGCCCAATTGGCCAATAGGAAATCAGCGCCAGCATCGCCGGAATACGCGCATCCTTCAATCCGCGCAGCAGGCCCGCCGTCACGGCCTGAATGCCGTCGACAAGCTGGAATATACCGGCGATCACCACCAGGCTGCTGGCATAGGCAAGCACTTCCGCCGCCTCGGGCAATTTCGCATCCAGGAACGATTTCGCCAGAAATTCCGGCACGGCCGCAAACAGGATGCCGCCGCAAATGGCAATACCGCAGGCAATCGCATAGACCATGATGGAAGCACGGATGAGGTTCTTGAAGTCTCCCTGACCGCGGGCGATGCCCACCCGCACGGTCGCCGCCTGCGACAGGCCGAGCGGAATCATGAAGGCGATGGAGGCGAGCTGCAGGGCAATGCCGTGCGCCGCAAGCTGCACGGTGCCGATCTGCCCCATCAGGATCGAAGCGGCGGCGAACAGCGTCACTTCGGCAAGGATGGTGATGCTGATCGGCAGACCGAGGCGCAGCACTTCGAAGAGCGCATGCCAGTCCGGCCGCCAGAAACGCACGAACAGCTCGTATTTCCTGGTTTCCTCCCGCGTCTGCACATAGGCGACGATGAAGATGAAGCTGAAGGCATTGACGATGACGGCAACGACGGCAGCACCGTTCATGCCCATGGCGGGCAATCCGAAATGACCGAACACCAGCGCATAGGCAAGCACACCGTTCATCACCAGCATGATGATGGTGACATAAAGAATGATGCCGGCGCGCCCGATGGCGCTGACGAGCCCGCGCAGGACATAAAACAGCAGCGCCGGCAAAAGGCCGAACTTGGCGATGGCGAGATAATGGCCTGTCAGCGCCGCAACATTGGGGTTCTGCCCGAGAGAAATGAGAATGCGCTCGGCGTTGAAGAAGATCGGCAATGCAAGCAGCCAATAGGCGATTGCCACCCACATGCCCATGCGCAGCGAGCGGCGCGCGGATGTCGCATCCCCCTGCCCGTAGGCCTGCGCCACCATCGGCACCACGGCCACGGAAAAGCCGGAGCCGAAAATGAAGACGACGAAGAAGAACTGCCCGGCCAGCACCATGGCCGCCAGCTTTTCAGCACCAAGCTGTCCGACGATGACCATATCCGTTGTATGGATGCCAAGCTGTGCGAGCTGCGCACCGATGAGCGGAATTCCCAGCGCAAGCGTAGCCTGAAAATGCGAAAACCACGACCCCGATCCGGACGGAACGGTTTCTGCAACAACCGACGAAGACATTGTAATTCACCTGAACTTTGGCCGTTGCCCGCGAATTGCGCAACGGCAGCACGGTGATGAATAAAATATTCCCTTCCTGCACGCAACCTTTGCGGATGAGTGATCAAAATTTACGCAAACGAGCGGCGCCGCTCCGGCCTCGGCGCAAACGACATGACATAAGACAAATTTAGCTGAATTTTACCATTCCGCTTTATTTATTAGAACATCACGTAATTCTTTTAAATCACAAGCTGCATGATGCAGAATATTCCCGCCTTTCTGGCATGTCTTTCCCACCATTTCACAAGATGAGCCAAACGGTACATCCTGTTCCAAGGACGTGTAGCTTGCCCAAAAAAACCAACCTCATGACACGCATCCTCTTTGTGGCGTCTTCGCTTGTCGTCGCCGCCTTTGCCGGTTTTTCTTTCTACATCGACAGCCTTCAGCACCGCGTCACGACGGAAGCGGTGGCGGAAAACATCGATTCTTCCGGCAAGCAGGCCGCGCAAAGCATCGCCAACTGGCTGAATGGCCGCATCATGCTGACGGAAACAGTGGCAAAAACGCTTGCCAAGCTTCCGGACGAAGAGGCGAAGCTGCGGTTTCTGGAAAACGACGTTCTGACCGCGCAGTTCATGTCGACCTATTTCGGCAATGCCGAAACGGGAAGCTTCACCACCTTCCCCAAAACACCGCTGCCGGAAGGATATGACCCGCGCAAGCGCCCATGGTATCTGGACGCGGTCAAGGCCGGCAAGACGGTTCTAACCGAACCCTATAACGACGCCTCGACCGGCGGGCTCATCATCACCGCCGCCATTCCCGTCTCCATCGATGGCAAGCTGGCCGGCGTGACGGGCAGCGACTTCTCGCTCAATTCGCTGGTCAACATGATCAAGTCGGTGGATGCCGGCACGGACGGATATGCGTTCCTCGTCAGCAAGGACGGCAAGATCCTTATTCACCCCGATCCAAAATTCGTCGACAAGCCGCTGACCGATCTCTTCAAGGTCAATACGCCGGCGATTTCCTCGGCGATTTCGCAGACCGAAATCGACGGCAAGGGCAAGATCACCAGCTTCATTCCGGTCGCCGGCCTGCCCTCGGTTGACTGGTATCTGGGCTTCGTCGTCGATTCCGGCGTTGCCTATAGCGCGATCGGCCAGTTCCGCCTGGCGGCGACCATCGCCACAATTCTCGCCGCCGCGATCATGATCGGTCTCTTGGCCACCGTGCTGTCCCGCTTCATCGTTCGCCCGGTGACGCAGATGACCTCGGCCATGGAAGGCCTCGCATCCGGCAATCTCGAGGTCGCGATCCCCGGTCAGGAGCGCACCGACCAGATCGGCTCCATGGCCGCGGCCGTCGCCGTTTTCCGGTCGAACGCCATGGAACGCCTGCGCCTCGAAGGCGATGCCGAAGAAAACCGCACGCTTTCCGAACGGGAGCGCAGCGAGCGCGAAAGACTGGCGGCAAAGGACGCCGCCGACATCCAGTTCGCGGTCGATTCGCTCGCCCGTGGACTGGCGCATCTTTCCGATGGCGACCTCAATTACCGCATCGACACGCCCTTCGTGACCCGCATCGACCGTCTGCGCGATGATTTCAACAATTCCGTTGCCAAGCTGAACGCCGCGCTCAGCACCGTCGGCCAGAACGCCCGCGCCATCGACGCCGGCGCCGGCGAAATCCGTCAGTCCGCCGACGATCTGGCGCGACGCACCGAGCAGCAGGCGGCCTCCGTGGAAGAGACCGCGGCGGCGCTTGAGGAAATCACAACCACCGTCAAGGATTCCGCCCGCCGTGCGGAAGAAGTGGGCCATCTGGTCGACCGCGCCCGCAACAATGCCGAACAGTCCGGCGTCATCGTCGAAGATGCGGTTCGCGCCATGGAAGGCATCGAAAAATCGTCGTCCGAGATCAGTAACATCATCGGCGTGATCGACGAGATCGCCTTCCAGACCAATCTTCTGGCGCTGAATGCCGGCGTGGAAGCCGCCCGCGCCGGTGAGGCTGGCAAGGGTTTTGCCGTCGTCGCACAGGAAGTGCGCGAGCTTGCCCAGCGCTCCGCCAATGCGGCGAAAGAGATCAAGACGCTGATCAACGCTTCGACATCGCAGGTGCAGTCCGGCGTCGATCTCGTCGGCAACGCCGGCAAGGCGCTGGAAACCATCGTCCGCGAAGTACGGGAGATCAATCGCCACATCGACGCCATCGTGACGTCGTCGCGCGAACAGTCCACCGGCCTTCAGGAAATCAACACCGCCATCAACACCATCGATCAGGGCACGCAGCAGAATGCCGCCATGGTCGAGGAACAGACGGCCGCAAGCCACGGGCTCGCCTCTGAAGCGGCGGCGCTCAACGAGCTGCTCGCGCAGTTCCAGCTCGCCACGGCCACCCGGCGGCAGGCAGAATATGGGCGCGCCGCATGATGGCAAAAACAGAAATGGCCGGAGCGATCCGGCCATTTTTCTTGTCCCTCCCGGCAATAGCCGGTTTCCGCCACCGGCGCGATCCGCTAGAGCTTGATCGATCATGATCATGCGGAGGGATCTATGCTGGAACTGATTTGGCGCGGCATTGCCATGGGCATTGGCGGCACCGTGTTTATGGATATATGGGCAATCGTGCTGCACCGGTTCTTCGGCCAGTCCGCGCCAAACTGGGCGCCGGTCGGCCGCTGGTTCTGGCACGTGCCGAAAGGTACGATATTTCACGATAGCATCGCCACGGCTGAACCCTATGAACATGAACTGGCGCTCGGCTGGATTTCACATTACGCCGTCGGCATTCTTTATGGCGTCATTCTCGCGCTGGTGGTTCCGGCCGCGTGGTTTGCCGATCCCTCCTTCATTGAGCCGTGGATCGTCGGCATCATAACGGTCGGCGCGGGCTGGTTCCTGTTGCAGCCGGGGCTCGGCATCGGCTGGGCAGCGTCGAAGACCCCCAACCCGAACAAGGTCCGCTTTCTCAACCTTGTGGCCCATACGGTTTTCGCCCTCGGCATGTATGCCGTGGCGCTTTTGATGCGCTAAATGAAAAGGGGGCTGAAAAGCCCCCGCTCCTGTCCGGTTCTCAGATATTCGCCGAGAACGTATCGCAATCTTCGACACGGCCGCTCTGGAAACCGCGCTTGAACCATTCCGCGCGCTGTGCCGAGGTGCCGTGGTTGAAACTGTCAGGCACCACATAGCCCTGGGTCTGCTTCTGCAGCGTATCGTCGCCGATCTGGTGGGCGGCGTTCAGCGCCTCCTCGAGGTCACCGGTTTCGAGAATGCCCTTCTGCTCGGTGAACTTGCCCCAGATGCCGGCATAGCAATCCGCCTGAAGCTCGACGCGCACCGACATCTTGTTGGCATCCACCTGGCTCATCGACTGGCGGCGGCGGTTGAACTCCGGCAGAACGCCGGTCAGGTTCTGAATGTGGTGGCCCACCTCATGCGCAATCACATAAGCCTGCGCGAAATCACCGGCCGCGCCGAAACGCTGGTCGAGTTCCTTGAAGAAGCTGGTGTCGAGATAGACCTTGCGGTCGCCCGGGCAATAGAACGGGCCGCTGGCGGCGGAAGCATAACCGCAGGCGGAAGACACCTGACCGGAGAACAGAACCAGCGTCGGCTTCTGATAGGTCTCGCCGGCCGACTGGAAAATGCCGCTCCACGTATCTTCCGTCTCGGCCAGCACCGTGCGCACGAAAGCCGTCGTCTCGTCCGATGACTGGCCTTGCGGACGCGTGCCCGCCTGCTGGCCGCCGGATTGCTGCGTCGTACCGCCGCCATCCAGCGAAATATCGCCGCCCGAAAGCAGCGTCAGCGGGTTGATGCCAAGCACCCAGCTTATCAGCAGGATGACCAGAATGCCGCCAATACCGATACCGCCGCCGCGCCGCCCGATAGGCACACGCATTCCGCCACGGGAAAAAGGATCGCTACCGCCTGGCCCCGACCCCGCCGACATGCCACGCCGGTCCTCGATATTGTCCGACTGGCGGCGTCCTCTCCATTCCATGCTATTCTCCCGGCGGATATCGCCTTAACAAGCTGCCTTATAACGGCACTATAATACATCTTGTTCCGGAAGGAAGCAGAGGTGGCAAACGGAGAGCCTCATGCGGCTCTGCGTCTTTGTTTCAGCACGGTCAGAAACAGGACGACAAACAGGAGAGCGCCAGCGGAAAGGACCAAAAATCCGGCTCTGCCATCACCAAAAGCAACCTCATGCATGATGCGGCCGGGAACGAAGGTGAAACCTCCGGCAATCACGATGCCGCCGAGATAAACGCTCTGCATGATCCGCATATGGCGTCTGATATCGCCGCGGCGCGCGAAATAGATCGATTGAAGACAGCCATATATCGTGAAGGCGGAAAGCAGGTGGATCGGGCTGAAACCGTAAAACATCCTCAATTCATGGATGAAGAACGTCGAAACGGAAGTCGAAACCATCAGCATAA
Organism: Agrobacterium sp. 22-226-1; assembly: GCF_053522345.1. Lineage (NCBI taxonomy): Bacteria > Pseudomonadati > Pseudomonadota > Alphaproteobacteria > Hyphomicrobiales > Rhizobiaceae > Agrobacterium > Agrobacterium sp. 22-226-1. Next base: position 29,341 of record NZ_JBNWCP010000004.1, on the reverse strand, counting down.
CCCAGATCTTGCCGAGCAGCCGGTGAATGGCGGTTCCCTTAGGGCGCAGGAAGATGAAGGCGCCGAGAATCGCTGCGGGCACGACGGTGGCGACATGGAATTGCACGGCAAGCGGTGCGTCTAACAGAGGCTGGAATGACATGGGTGCTGTTTCGGCTCGGTTGAAATCACCGGCAATTTCGGCGAAACATGCGGACAGGAAAAACGGATTGGCGCCATCAGCAGGAAAACTTCGTGGATCACCCGTATCTGCAATCCACGCTTCGTGAAATGCACGCCGTTCTGCAATCGCGCAGGCTGTGGCTGACATTCCTTGCGGTGCTGGCGATCTTCATCGTGACCGGGCCCTTCGGAACGAGCGAAACCATGAGCTTCGCTGACCGGTTGCTCTATTGGACAATCGTTCAGGCGGGTGCCTGGATGCTCGCGATCTCCTTTTCGATGATCGCCAATACGACCCTATCAGGCCACATCGACAACATGCTGGCACGCATGATGATCGGCTCGCTGACCGCAGCACTGCCGATCGGGCTGCTGCTCACCATCACCAATCAGATTTTCTACGGCAAGGAGACGGGTTTAATACCGGTTTTGAAGAGCAGCCTCTCATCCCTGTCCCTCTGCGCGATCTTTTGCCTGTTGAGTTACCTCACAACCCGCCAGTCCTTCGAAAAAGCGGCGGAGGCTGAAACGGGCACAAATGCAAATGCAGACCGAGAGGTCAAAGGCATCATCCCCTTGCTGGAACGATTGCCGCCGCAAAAACGCGGAGAATTGTTGCGACTATCGGTTCAGGATCATTACACACAAATCGTCACCACGCGCGGGCAGCAGCTGGTTCTGCTGCGTTTTGCCGATGCGCTGAAAGAACTCGGCCATACGGCGGGTCTGCAGGTGCATCGTTCCCACTGGATTGCCGATGCCGACTTTATTTCCCTGCGCAAGCAGACGGGCCGTCTGCACATCATAACAAAAGATGGCACGGAAATTCCCGTCAGCCGCTCTTACAGCGCGGCGGTGCAGGCCCATTTCGCCACGCTTGTCCCTGCCCGTTAAGAGTTTCTGTCGATTCCGGAATTTATGGGGTTCCGTTCTCAAAAACATTTGCCTATAAGCCGCTTCTAGCCTGAAAACATTTGAATTGCGCCCCCCGGCCGGTGATCCTTCACCCTGGCCGGTGTTTTGCGCAACCGAAAAGCGGAACGAGAGAGCCATGCCGAAGCGCCAAGATATAAAGTCCATCCTCATCATCGGCGCGGGACCGATCGTCATCGGTCAGGCATGTGAATTCGACTATTCCGGCACCCAGGCCTGCAAGGCGCTGAAGGAAGAGGGTTACCGGGTCATTCTGGTCAACTCCAACCCGGCCACCATCATGACCGATCCGGGTCTCGCGGACGCCACTTACGTCGAGCCGATCACCCCTGAGGTCGTGGCCAAGATCATCGCCAAGGAGCGCCCGGATGCGCTTCTGCCGACCATGGGCGGTCAGACCGCGCTCAACACCGCGCTCTCTCTCAAGCGCATGGGCGTTCTCGACCGTTACAATGTGGAAATGATCGGCGCAAAGCCGGAAGCCATCGACATGGCCGAAGACCGCGCCCTCTTCCGCGAAGCCATGGCCCGCATCGGCCTTGAAACCCCGCGTTCCATGCTGGCCAACGCCACCGAAATCAAGGACGCCGACCGCAAGAAGCACGAGGCAGCGCGCACCGAGCTGAAGGGCAAGCTTTCCGGTCCCGATCTCGACAAGGCGCTGGACGATCTCGAAAACCAGTGGAACCTCGGCGAAACCGACCGCAAGCAGCGCTACATGGCCCATGCCATGGCAATCGCCGCGCAGGCCATCGATCATGTCGGCCTGCCAGCCATCATCCGCCCCTCCTTCACGCTTGGCGGCACCGGCGGCGGCATTGCCTATAACCGCTCGGAATTCTTCGACATCGTCTCCGGCGGCCTCGACGCCTCGCCAACCACCGAAGTTCTGGTCGAAGAATCGGTTCTCGGCTGGAAAGAATATGAGATGGAAGTCGTCCGCGACAAGGCGGACAATTGCATCATCATCTGCTCCATCGAAAACATCGATCCGATGGGTGTCCACACGGGTGACTCGATCACCGTCGCGCCGGCGCTGACGCTGACCGACAAGGAATACCAGATCATGCGCAACGCCTCGATTGCGGTGCTGCGCGAGATCGGCGTCGAAACCGGCGGCTCGAACGTTCAGTTCGCCGTCAACCCGAAGGACGGACGCCTCGTCGTCATCGAAATGAACCCGCGCGTCTCGCGCTCCTCCGCTCTCGCCTCCAAGGCAACCGGCTTCCCCATCGCCAAGATCGCCGCCAAGCTCGCCATCGGCTACACGCTGGATGAGCTTGAGAACGACATCACCGGCGGCGCGACACCTGCTTCGTTCGAGCCCTCCATCGACTACGTCGTCACCAAGATCCCGCGTTTCGCCTTCGAGAAATTCCCGGGCGCTTCGCCGATCCTCACCACCGCGATGAAGTCGGTCGGCGAAGTCATGGCCATCGGCCGCACCTTCGCGGAATCGCTGCAGAAGGCGCTGCGCGGCATGGAAACCGGCCTCACCGGTCTCGATGAAATCGAAATCCCCGGCTATGAGGAAGGCGAAGGTTCCAAGAACGCTATCCGCGCCGCCATCGGCACGCCGACGCCGGATCGCCTCCGCATGGTCGCCCAGGCGCTGCGCATGGGCATGAGCGAAGAGGAAGTCCACGAAAACTCGAAGATCGATCCGTGGTTCATCGCCCAGTTCAAGGCCATCGTAGACATGGAAGCCCGCATCCGCGAGCATGGCCTGCCGCAGGACGCCGAAAACCTGCGCATGCTGAAGGCCATGGGCTTCTCCGACGCCCGCCTCGCCAGCCTGACGTCCAAGCGCCCGAAGGAAGTGGCCGAGCTGCGCAACAGCCTGAACGTTCGTCCGGTCTTCAAGCGCATCGACACCTGCGCGGCCGAATTCGCGTCGCCCACCGCTTACATGTATTCAACCTATGAAATTCCCTTCGTCGGCGCAGCCCGCTCGGAAGCGCAGGTTTCGGATCGCAAGAAGGTCGTCATCCTCGGCGGCGGCCCCAACCGCATCGGCCAGGGCATCGAGTTCGATTATTGCTGCTGCCACGCCGCCTTCGCGCTGAAGGATGCCGGCTTCGAAGCCATCATGATCAACTGCAACCCGGAAACCGTTTCCACCGACTACGACACCTCCGACCGCCTCTATTTCGAGCCGCTGACGGCCGAAGACGTGATCGAGATCATGCGCGCCGAACAGGAAAAGGGCGAGCTGGTCGGCGTCATCGTGCAGTTCGGCGGGCAGACGCCGCTGAAGCTCGCCGAAGCGCTGGAAAAGAACGGTATCCCGATCCTCGGCACGGCGCCTGACATGATCGACCTTGCCGAAGACCGCGACCGCTTCCAGAAGCTGCTGATGAAGCTCGATCTTGCCCAGCCGAACAACGGCATTGCCTATTCGGTCGAGCAGGCCCGCCTCGTCGCTTCGGAAATCGGCTTCCCGCTGGTCGTTCGCCCGTCTTACGTTCTGGGTGGCCGCGCCATGCAGATCATCCATTCGGAAGGCCAGCTCCAGACCTATCTGCTCGACACGGTTCCGGGCCTCGTACCCGAGGACATCAAGCAGCGTTACCCGAACGACAAGACCGGCCAGATCAACACCCTGCTCGGCAAGAACCCGCTGCTGTTCGACAGCTACCTGACCAATGCCGTGGAAGTGGACGTCGATGCGCTGTGTGACGGCGAAAGCGTCTTCGTGTCAGGCATCATGGAGCACATCGAAGAAGCCGGCATCCATTCGGGCGACTCGGCCTGCTCGCTGCCGGTCCGTTCGCTGTCGAAGGAGATCGTCGACGAGCTGGAACGCCAGACGACGGCGCTTGCCAAGGCGCTCAATGTCGGCGGCCTCATGAACGTGCAATATGCCATCAAGGATGGCACGATCTACGTTCTCGAGGTCAATCCGCGCGCCTCGCGCACCGTGCCTTTCGTGGCGAAGACCATCGGCGCGCCGATCGCCAAGATCGCCGCCCGCGTCATGGCCGGCGAGAAGCTCGATCCGGCGATTGCCGCTTACGGCGCAAAGCCCGATCCGCGCAACCTGAAGCACATTGCCGTCAAGGAAGCCGTCTTCCCCTTCGCCCGCTTCCCCGGCGTTGACATTCTGCTTGGACCGGAAATGCGCTCGACCGGTGAAGTCATCGGCCTCGACACGGATTTCGCGCTCGCCTTCGCCAAGAGCCAGCTCGGCGCAGGTGTCGACCTGCCGCGCTCGGGCGCGGTCTTCGTCTCGGTCCGTGACGAGGACAAGGAAGGCGTTCTGCCAGCCATCCGCATTCTCGTGGAAAGCGGCTTCAGAGTGCTGGCGACCGGCGGCACCCAGCGTTTCCTTGCCGAAAAGGGCATCAACGCCGAAAAGATCAACAAGGTGCAGGAAGGCCGTCCGCATATCGAAGACGCCATCCGCAACCGTCAGGTCCAGCTCGTCATCAACACCACCGACAGCAACAAGGCGATTTCTGACTCGAAGTCACTGCGCCGCGCGACGCTGATGCAGAAGGTGCCTTACTACACGACGATGGCCGGCGCGGAAGCGGCAGCGCTTGCCATCAAGGCGCTGAAGGCCGGCAATCTGGAAGTGAAGCCGCTGCAGAGCTACTTCCAGTAAGCTGCGGGAACCGCAGGTTCCAGCGTTGAATGAAAACAAGACGCCGCGGGTCATCATGCCCGCGGCGTTTTGCATTGCGTAATCCTGCTGCAATTCATTGCCGGTATCAAAACATCAGGTTCGAACGAGGCCCATGATGTCCCTATTCCGCAATGACGGATCGCCCGCAGCCATTCGCCGCGCCGTTGCCAAAGCTCCGGTCAAACGCTCCATGAAGATACTGAGGCGCCCCACCATCGGGTCCCGGCGATGGGAACACCTGGCCCCGACAGGCCAAAGCACCGCCTTGAGGGACTGACCATGGCTGGACGTCCACCGGGACCGGAGCGGGTGGCTTTTCCGCTGCGGATCGAACCCGCAATATTGAACATGATCCGGCACACCGCGAGCGGTGAATTGCGCAGCGTCAATGCCCAGATCGAGGTTCTTCTGAAAGAGGCCCTGTCCCGCCGCGCCACGGCGGATGAAGCGGACAAGCCACCCTTTTAGACCGAAGGGCAACAACGACACTATACGACTCCATAATGCGGTGCAGCCCTACCGAAGATCGACGGCCCGCAGCCCCGCCTATGCCGCCTGCGCCTCCCGAACGCAATTGCGCCCTTCCATCTTCGCGCGGTAAAGTGCGCGATCCGCCATTTCCGCAAGCGTCTGGAGATCGCAGCGCATCTCGCCAGTGGCGGCAACGCCGATGCTGATGGTGACGCCGACACGCAGGCCGCCGCAATCGACCTCGGTTACCGCAATCGCATCGCGAATGCGCTCGCCGATCATGCAAGCCTTGCGAACGCCGGCGCCCGGCAGGTAGATGATGAATTCCTCTCCGCCGTAACGCGCCAGCACGTCCCCGCCGCGGATGCTGCCGCCGATGCGCTTCGCCACTTCCTGCAGCACACTATCGCCGACGGCGTGGCCGAAACGATCGTTGATCGACTTGAAGTGATCGATATCCAGCAGCATGGCCCCATCGGCCGGATCGGGCGTCGCAGGCATGGTCTGGAAAAAGAAACGCCGGTTCTTGACGCCCGTCAGCGGGTCGGTATTCGCAAGAACCAGCAGTTTTCGTTCCGACCGCTCGGCCACGAGCATCATCACGAACAGGGCAATGGCGAAGTTCAGCATGATGATGAAGAAGAACGCATTGACCAGATTGATGGTGGCAAAATCGGGGAAAAGCACGCTTTTCACCACCGATAGCGAAATGAGACCGGAGACGCCGGTGATGCCACCCAGCGCCAGGCGGGACAGCAGCGGCTCTCTGCGCCATCTGGCAAAAAGTACCGATGCCCCGGCGAGATAGGCAAGCGATGCGCAGCCATTGAAGAGCGCCGCGCGATACGCATTATTGTCCGCCACCTGCTGCGCGACCACCATCGCCAGTACGGAAATGAGGCAGACAATGGATACGGTCCGTCGGTCGACGGAACGCCCATCGCTCAATGCCTTCAAGCCGAGCCAGATCAACGCGTAACCCACAATACCGAAAACGACACTGCCGAGCCGCCACAGGGCCGGCGACAATATTCCCCATTCGCCGTAACCGGCAAGCGTGGAGCCAATCGCCATCGAGGCGAAACCCGCCGCAAGGGGGACGGGACCGCGCAAGCCGCGATTGGTCATTTTCAGATAGATAAAACTCAAAAGCCCAACGATATAAGAACACTTTTGCATCAGTATGACTGTCGCAAGGTCGAGTTCACCCAACATGATTTGCCCATACGGTAAATAAATTCGGAGAACTTAATTATAATATTAAGTATAAAATTTCAATAAAAATAACTGATAAATAATCAGTAAATGATACTACTGCAAGTTAAGGCTCGAATATTGAATAAATCTCAAGCGCGTGAATGGAAATTTATTCGAACATCCTAATAAAACTAATGTCCTTTTTGAACCGCATCGTTTCCGCCTCTTTCACCTGCCCATCGGCAAGGCGCAGGAGATAGGACGGATGCACGGTGACAAAAAGCGTTCGGCCTTCCTCCATCGGCAGAGGACGGCTCCGAATCTCCGAGAGCTTTTCCTTGCCGCCGGTCAGCGCATAAAGCGCCGTTGCGCCCATGGCAACGATCAGCTTCGGCCGGACGAGCGCGATTTCCTGATTGAGCCACCAGCGGCATTGCTCCACTTCGCCCGCGTTCGGCCGCTGATGGATGCGCCGTTTGCCGCGCGTTTCATATTTGAAGTGTTTGACAGCATTGGTGACATAAAGCTTTTTGCGCTCGATACCGACATCGGCAAGAGTCCGGTCGAAAAGCTGGCCGGCCGGACCGACAAAAGGCTTGCCGGCGAGATCTTCATGATCGCCCGGCTGTTCGCCAACGATCATGATTTCCGCATCCTCCGGCCCCGAACCGAAAACCGTTTGCGTGGCGCTGCAATGCAGGGGGCAGCGGGTGCAATGGCCAGCCTCCCGCGCCAGCGACGCGAGCGTGCCGTCCGGCACGGGTTGCGGCATCTCCCGTGCAGCGGCCGCAGCCTGCAGACGATGGTGAAAAGGCTGCGGCTGGCTTGCCGCCCTGGCGGCCATCTCCAGCACCCGCGCCTCCGCGCCGAGGATGAGGTCGGGAATGAGATCGGCTTCCGGCAGGTTCTTCCAGTATTTCTTCGGCATCTCCGCCGTCATGGCTTTGATCTTGAGGCGCGCCGGATTGAATATATTGGCATAATAGGTCCGCCAGAGTTCATCCGTCTCGTCCGTCAGATCAGGCTTCGCCGCCGCCTCCCGTGAGGTTTGCAGCTCGCTTCCATCCCATCGGGCGGACCCTTTCGGCGTGGCGATCAGCCAGTCCATATCGGTAAACCGTCGCTGGAAAAACGCTGCCGTTCGCTCGACGATGAAATGATCCGGCTCGAACCAGGCCACGAACCGCCGTCGCCCGCCCTGCCCCTGCGGCAAGGGCAACTCCTTGAAACGGACGAAGGCCGTCATCTTGTGACAATCCCGGCGCACCGATTTCTCGAGCAAGCGGGCCTCTGCAACATCCGGATCGGACTTGAACTGCAACAGGGCGCGATCCCGCTTCAGCCGCCACAACAACCGGTAAAGCAACGCAAACCGGCGGGGATCGCCATGGCAGATGACGGCCTGCGCCAGCGCTACGAACGAGGCCGGAACGGAAACCTGCCCATTGCCGGCATCGACCGTCGGCAAGGGCTCGCCGGCGAAATCCAGCAGCCCTGCCCCGTCATCCCGCAACCGCCAGTCAATCGTCTCCGGCGGAATATCGGCGGCAAGGGCCGCACGCGCGGCATCGCGCCACTCGCCGAAATCGCCCCGACCTTCCAGAACCGGGCCATACATCACAACAGCGATAATTGTTCGGGCTGCGGTGCAAACATCGCCCGCAAATCCGGCCTCTCGGTCAGCTTGCCCGGCGTCCAGCCCTCGGCGACGATGAAAGCCTTCACCTTTTTCAGGGAAACGCCGAAACGCGCGATATCCTCCAGCCGCAGCCGCCGGAACCGCCGTGACGAGAGAACGGAGGCCACCGTCTTGGTGCCGAAACCGGGCACGCGCAGCAGCATTTCCCGATCCGCCGCATTGACGTCCACCGGGAAACGGTCGCGATGTTTCAGCGCCCAGGCGAGTTTCGGGTCGATATCGAGATCGAGCATGCCATCGCCCCCGATTGCCGTTATCTCGCCGATATCGAAGCCATAAAAGCGGTACAGCCAGTCGGCCTGATAAAGCCGGTGTTCCCGCATCAGCGGCGGCTTGATGAGCGGCAGGTTTTTCGACGAATCGGGAATGGGGCTGAAGGCCGAATAATAGACGCGCCGCAAACCGTAGCTGCCATAAAGCCGGGCGCTGGTGGAGAGAATGGTGCTATCGTCAGCGCCATCCGCCCCCACGATCATCTGCGTGCTCTGCCCGGCCGGCGCAAAGCGCCTGGTCTTGCGTGTCCGGACGGTCGGCTCCCCGGCCTCCTCGATCTTCAGGCGGATATCGGCCATGGAGCGGCGAATATTGACGGGCTGCTTTTCCGGCGCGAAACGGCCAATGCCGCTATCGGTCGGCAATTCGATATTGATCGAGAGACGATCCGCGTAAAGCCCTGCCTCCTCGATGAGCCTGGGCGATGCTTCGGGAATGGATTTCAGATGAATATACCCGCGAAAACCATGGGTAACCCGCAACTCCCGCGCCACGCGCACCATCTCCTCCATCGTATGATCGGAGGAACGGATGATGCCGGAGGACAGGAACAGCCCTTCGATATAGTTGCGTCGGTAAAACTCCAGCGTCAGCCAAACCACCTCTTCCGGCGTGAACCGCGCCCGCTCGACATTGCTGGAGGAGCGGTTGATGCAATAGGCGCAATCATAGATGCAGAAATTGGTGAGCAGGATTTTCAAAAGCGAAATGCAGCGCCCGTCCGGCGCATAGGCATGGCAGATGCCCGACCCTTCCGTGGAGCCCAGACCGCCCGATGCTGCGGAGTTGCGTTTTGTCGTGCCGCTCGATGCACAGGAGGCATCGTATTTCGCCGCGTCGGAGAGAATGGCCAGCCGTTGCCTGATCGACTTCTTCATGGCGATGTTCACTATATGTTCCACAGGCGAATGTCAATGACATAGGCTAAGTAATTGATTACGCAATAAAATATGCACACCTCAAATTTGCTGGCATTTCGCTGTCGTCTTCTGATATAGTCGGCTCAGTTATGATTTTGGCATGGTTCCGGAGTTCCCCTCCGGAACCTGTTTCTTTTTGTGTCTGCAAGTAACGCGACCGGAATGCGAAGGATAAAAAAATGGTAGAAAAAGTACCGATGACTCAGGGTGGATTCGTCAAGCTGCAGGAGGAGCTGCGCTGGCGCCAGCAGGAGGAACGCCCCCGTATCATCGAGGCGATTGCGGAAGCGCGCGCCCATGGCGACCTTTCGGAAAACGCCGAGTACCATGCTGCCAAGGAAGCACAGAGCCACAATGAAGGCCGCATCACCGAACTCGAAGACCTGACCGCACGTGCGGAAGTCATCGATCTCTCCAAGATGTCGGGCTCGAAGATCAAGTTCGGCGCCACCGTGAAGCTGGTGGACGAGGATAGCGACGAGGAAAAGACCTATCAGATCGTCGGCGACCAGGAAGCCGATGTAAAGGCCGGCCGCATCTCCATTTCCTCGCCCATCGCCCGCGCGCTCATCGGCAAGGAAGTCGGCGACAGCATCGAAGTCAATGCTCCGGGCGGCGCCAAGGGCTACGAGATTCTCGCGGTTCAGTGGGGCTGATGCTCTCACGCGCAATGCGCCCCATGCGGGCGCATTGCTTTTTTGACGTCTTCAATCCCCCGAATTAGTCGCAAAGACGGAAGCCCATCTTGTCCCACGTCAGTCTGAAAGATGTGCAGGTGCTTGCGCCGAACTTCAAACGCAGGCTCTCCGGCGTCACCTCCACCATCGTTCAGCTGATACCGGTGCAGAACCGGCTGGGACAGAAGGTGGCCGTCATTGGACCGGGTTTGCCGCCGCATCTGCCGCATGTGCGCTTTCGCGATCTGTGGCGGCTCTGGCAAAACGGCCCGCAGGGCGGCCCGCGCATCTGGCATGCCCGTCGCAACCTCGAAATGTTGCCGGGTCTTTTCATGCGTGACGTACTGCGCATGAAGGTGAAGCTGCTGTTCACCTCGGCCGCGCAGAGGCGACATTCCGCCTATACACGGTTTCTGATTTCGAAGATGGACGCCGTGGTCGCGACCAGCACCCGCTCGGGCTCGTTTCTGGAAGTACCCCATCGCGTTGTCATGCATGGCGTCGATACCGACCTGTTCCATCCGGCAACCGGCCCGGAAGACACAATCGCGGCAACCGGCCTGCCGGGACAATATCTCATCGGCTGTTTTGGACGGGTGCGCCACCAGAAGGGCACCGATCTCTTCGTGCGCGCCATGATCGAGCTTTTGCCCGCCCATCCGCAATGGACAGCCATTGTTTCCGGCCGGGTAACGGCGGAACACAAGGCTTTTGCCGAGGCACTCGAGGCCGATGTCAAGGCCGCCGGCCTTTCGGACCGCATCGTGTTTCAGGGTGAGGTGGACGACATCAAGCCCTGGTACCGCCGGCTGACGCTCTATGTCGCCCCATCGCGCAACGAAGGTTTCGGCTTGACGCCGCTCGAGGCCATGGCATCGGAAACGGCCGTCGTCACCAGCACCGCCGGCGCCTATGAGGAAATGATCGTCAAGGGCGAGACAGGCTCAGTCGTCGAGGCGGGTGACTATGCATTGCTGAGGGATGCGATAAGGACCTATCTTGCCGATCCGGCTCTGGCCGAGAGCCATGCGAAGGCCGGGCTTTCGCATGTACGCAGCACATTTCCGCTTGAGAAAGAGGCCACGAGTCTCGGCGAAGTCTATGAGGCTTTGCGGCGCGGGTAACGCGTCTTAAGGCAGGAACAAAACCTGCCGCTCAGATTTCCACAAGACCTACGCGCTTGACCTGCCGGATGGTGAGCATGGTGCGCACCGTATCGACATTTTCGTCCGCCGTCAGAACCTCGATAACGAAATCCTGAAACTCGGTCAGGTTCTTCGCCACGCAATGCAGCAGGAAATCGCTTTCACCCGATACCATCCAGGCCTGCCGCACCAGCGACCAGCCAGCGGTTGCCGCCGCAAAAGCCTTCAGATTGCTGTCCGACTGGCGCTTGAGGCCGACCATGCAGAAGGCGACGAGATCGAAACCGAGCTTCGGCGCGTTCAACATGGCGTGATAACCCTCGATCACGCCCGCCTCTTCCAGCTTGCGGACGCGCCGGAGGCAGGGCGGCGCGGAAATACCGACCCTTTCGGCCAGTTCCACATTGGTCATACGCCCGTCGCGCTGCAATTCGCGCAGGATTTTCAGATCGATGGCATCGAGTTCGACGCTGGTCACGGAGGAGTACCTCGTTAAGCTGTGGAACTTCCTTGTACTATTCGGCGCGGGATTCGCAACATTATGCCACCGCCCGGTCACAAAATTGCGCGCGCATCCACAACTGCCTTGTTGGTAACGCAAGGCTGCCCTTGAATAAAGACACTAGACAACCTTAAATACCGGGCAACGAAGGGGTTGTGGCCTGTCCGCCGTCGTGCGGCTCCAGGGCCCGGTGCCGAAAGGCGCTGCCAGGGAAAGGCCCCGCTATTGAAAGGAACGCTTCCATGTCTGCCCGCCACACGAAGGTATTGATCATCGGCTCCGGTCCCGCCGGTTATACCGCAGCGATCTACGCGGCCCGCGCAATGCTCAAACCCGTGCTGATCGCCGGCATGGAACAGGGCGGCCAGCTGATGATCACCACCGATGTCGAGAACTATCCGGGCTTTGCCGATCCGATCCAGGGTCCGTGGCTGATGGACCAGATGCTGAAGCAGGCAACGCATGTGGGCGCGGAAATCGTCAGCGACCTCGTCACCGAAGTTGAAACCAATGTACGGCCTTTCGTGGTCAAGACCGATTCCGGTCAGGTCTGGACCGCCGACACGCTGATCATCGCCACCGGCGCCAAGGCCAAGTGGCTCGGCATTGAGAGCGAGCAGCATTTCCAGGGCTTCGGCGTTTCCGCCTGCGCCACCTGCGACGGTTTCTTTTATCGCAACAAGGATGTGATCGTGGTCGGCGGCGGCAACTCCGCCGTGGAAGAAGCGCTGTACCTCGCCCATATCGCCAAATCGGTCACCGTCGTGCACCGTCGCGATAGCTTCCGCTCGGAAAAAATCCTGCAGGAACGGCTGTTCGCCAAGGAAAACGTCAATATTCTCTGGAACACGGAAATCGCCGAAATTACCGGTGTACCCGCAAAGCCGCCTATGCCGCCTTCCGTTTCCGGCGTGAAGCTGCGTGACACCAAGACCGGTGCGATCAGCGAATTCCCCATCGACGGCGTCTTTGTCGCCATCGGCCATGCGCCGGCGGTCGAGCTGTTCAAGGGCAAGGTGAAGCTGAAAGACAACGGCTACATGTGGACCGCCCCCGATTCCACGGCGACCGACGTGGAAGGCATTTTCGCGGCCGGCGACGTCACCGACGACATCTACCGTCAGGCGATCACCGCCGCCGGCATGGGCTGCATGGCCGCGCTGGAAGCGGAACGTTATCTCACCGCGCATCAACCGCTTGCTGTCGCAGCGGAATAACCGAAAGGCAGGGTAGGCATGGCAATGCCATTGGACTGGGATAAACTGCGCATTTTTCATGCGGCTGCCGAAGCGGGGTCTTTCACCCATGCTGCCGACAAGCTGCATTTGTCCCAGTCGGCCATCAGCCGTCAGGTCAGCGCGCTGGAGCAGGATGTCGGCGTCAAGCTGTTCCATCGCCACGCTCGCGGCCTCATCCTCACCGAACAGGGCGAGTTGCTGTATCGCACCGCCCATGACGTGCTGCTGAAGCTTGAAACCGTCAAGATGCAGCTCACCGAAACGACGGAGAAGCCGAGCGGCAAGCTGCGTGTGACGACCACCGTCGGTCTCGGCCAGGGCTGGCTGACGGACAAGGTGCAGGAATTCCTGCAGCTCTATCCGGAAATGTCGATCCAGCTCATCCTCGACAATGAGGAGCTGGACGTGAATATGCGTCACGCCGATTGCGCCATCCGCCTGCGCCAGCCGCAGCAGTCAGACCTCATCCAGCGTAAGCTGTTCACGGTGCACATGCACGTCTATGCCGCGCCGTCCTATATCAACCGCCATGGTGAGCCGCAGTCGATCGAGGATCTAGACAATCACCGCATCATCTCTTTCGGCGAACCGGCGCCCAACTATCTGCTGGACGTCAACTGGCTGGAAAATGCGGGACGCTCTTCCGACAATACGCGCACGCCGCATCTGCAGATCAACAGCCAGACCTCGATCAAGCGCGCCTGCCTGCTGGGAATCGGCATCGCCTGCTTGCCGGATTATATCGTCGGCCGCGATCCGGGCCTTATCCAGCTATCGCTCGCCGCAGATATTCCGTCCTTCGATACCTATTTCTGCTATCCCGATGAGATGAAAAACGCTGCCAAGTTGAAAGCCTTCCGCGACTTCATCGTCGCAAAGGCGCGCAACTGGAACTTCTGACGTTAAAATAATCGGCACTCGGTTAAAGTGTTTAAATTTCAATAACTTATCTGACATGATACCTAGGCGACGCACCTGCGCCGCCCGGGAGCATTGCACATAAAATATACCGGAAATATCGAGGGCTGCGTGGTGCGCATGCCTGACCTGCACAAAAAAGAGTTGTTTCGTGCACAAAAAAGCACCATATCGCTCTCAGCTGATGCACACGGTGGCTTTTCCTCCCAGTTCCACCGCATCAGCTGTTCCCCTCTGGAGGTTTTTGACCTTCACACTTAAAGGGCCCTGGATCCATCCGGCGGCCCTCTTTTTTTACCCGCAAGAATTTTCTCCGAATTGGCGAAATATCGCATGATGCAACCTTGTTTTGCATTATTCCCACACCCATATTTTAGTCAGCTGTCACGCTCGCCCAAGGCACGCGACAGCTGTTCCCCTCTGGAGGTTTTGACCTTCAAACTTATCAGGCCGCGGAGATATCCAGCGGCCTTCTTTTTTGGAAATGCCCGCCCGCCCCCTTGATCCTCACAGACGATCCTCACAGAGACGTGACTTGTATATCGATGATGACCGATATAAATATCGGACATGTCAGATATTGAAGAAGCACCGATGAACCCGGAGGAAATCCTCAAAGCCCTTTCGCACCCCGCAAGGCTGAAATTCCTGGAATGGCTGAAGTCTCCGGAAAGTCACTTCTGCCAGGAGCATCCCCTCAGCATGGGTGTATGCGCCAACCAGTTTCAGATCAGCGGCCTGTCGCAATCCACCGTCTCGTCGCATCTGGCGGTGTTGCAGGCAGCCGGCCTGATAAGGTCGAAAAAGGTCGGGCAATGGGTGTTTTTCGAACGCAACGAGGAAACCATCGACGCCTTCCGCAATTATCTGCAAGCCAATCTCTGAGCCTCCCAAGCTTTGAGCCTCGGGGTGTCGGACCGGAAACCGCAAGACGGTTTTCATTCCGGCACCCAGACAGAAAGACAGCGCGTCCCCCGCGCAATTTCGCCAACCGACCAGAAAGTGAAGTCGCATGACCAGTCTTTTCGAACCGGCACAGGCCGGCGATATCGCACTCGCCAACCGTATCGTCATGGCTCCCCTCACCCGCAACCGTTCGCCGGGCGCCATTCCCAACAATCTCAACGCCACCTATTACGAGCAGCGCGCCACGGCCGGGCTAATCGTCACCGAGGGCACGCCGATTTCCCAGCAGGGTCAGGGTTACGCTGACGTTCCCGGTCTCTACAAGCGGGAAGCAATCGCGGGCTGGAAACAGGTTACCGACGGCGTGCATTCGGCCGGTGGCAAGATTGTCGCACAGATCTGGCATGTGGGCCGCATTTCCCACACCTCGCTGCAGCCGCATGGCGGCCAGCCGGTCGCGCCTTCCGCCATTCCGGCCAAGTCGAAGACCTATATCATCAATGATGACGGCACCGGCGCCTTTGCCGAAACCTCCGAGCCCCGTGCGCTCACCATCGACGATATCGGCCTCATCCTCGAGGATTACCGCAGCGGCGCCCGGGCAGCACTGGAGGCCGGTTTCGACGGCGTCGAAATCCATGCCGCCAATGGCTACCTGATCGAGCAGTTCCTGAAATCCAGCACCAACCAGCGCACGGATGATTATGGCGGCTCTATCGAAAACCGCGCCCGCTTCCTGCTCGAAGTTGTCGATGCGGTGGCGGAAGAGATCGGCGCAGGCCGTACCGGCATCCGCCTCTCGCCCGTCACGCCCGCCAACGACATTTTCGAAGCCGATCCGCAGCCGCTTTATAATTACGTGGCGGAACAGCTGGGCAAGCGCAATCTCGCCTTCATCCATGTCGTCGAAGGCGCAACCGGCGGCCCGCGCGATTTCAAGCAGGGCGACAAGCCTTTCGACTATGCCGCCTTCAAGGCCGCTTATCGCAATGCCGGCGGCAAGGGTCTGTGGATCGCCAATAATGGCTACGACCGTGAGAGCGCCATCGAGGCGGTTGAAAGCGGTAAAGTCGACGCCGTGGCTTTCGGCAAGGCCTTCATCGCCAATCCGGATCTGGTGCGCCGCCTGAAAAACGACGCGCCGCTCAACGAACCGAACCAGCCGACCTTCTATGGCGGCGGAGCCGAAGGTTACACTGACTATCCGGCGCTTGCCTGATAAGGGATAAAGCAAAGACGCCGTACTGCCCGAAAGCAGTGCGGCGTTTTCTTTCAGCGCAGGCTTCGCGCCTGCCGCGCGGCAAAATCGGAAAACGCACCCATGACGAAGGCGTTGGGCACATGCAGCGCCTGCAGGAAGCCATTGCCCGTTTCCCGGCCGATGCTCATCAGGGCCACCTGAAGACAGTAAAGACCAAGCAGGACCAGCGTGCGGGTAAGGTTCGGCCGCAGATCGTCATATAGAGAAGCGAGAACCGCCAGCGACAGGATCGGAACGGCGATGAGGAAGCCGAGCCCCCTGTGCAGCGAAAGCAGCGATCCATCGTAATAGATCGACAGCCCGGCCACCAGCACCTGCGCGAAGATCAGCACCGGCACGCTTGCCGAAATCACGGCAAACACGCGACGCCGGGCCGACATCCCATTCGCAACCGTGGCCATCACACCCTGCCCCCGGCATCGGCCGGATGCGGAAGGCTCGACGGCTGCGGCCTCTGTTCAAGGCAGCCGAGGCTCGCCAGTGTCGTCGCTACCGCAATGTCGATCGGTGTTCTGGGTTCCGTTCCGAGGAAATCCGTCAGCCTGCGATTGCTCATCCGGATCGGCATATGCCAGAGATATTGCATTTCCAGCACTTCGCGGAACAGGGGAACGAAGGGAGCGGCCAATTTGATGCCCGACCAGGATAGCTGCCGCCTCTTGACCGGATGACCGACAACCCGCTCGATGGCTTCAACCAGTTGCAACCCGTCGAAATCCCAGAAACCTTCCATGTGATAGACGGCGAAAGCCGGAAGCTCGCCTGCGCGGTCCAGCAGCCGGCCAATGGTCTCGGCGACATCCGCCAGATAGGCCCATTGATGCCCGGCATAGGGCGCGGCGGGATTCTGGACACTCCGGACCGGTTTTCCGGGCTTCACCAGCATTTGCGAAAACCAGTTGTTTCTCGCGTCAGGCCCAAAGAAATCCCCGGCGCGGACGATCAGCACCGGCACGCCGCGCATCGACGCCATTTTCAGCCGCCGCTCCATCTCCACACGCAATGCGCCCTTGCGGGTGAACGGCTTTTGCGGGCTGTCTTCCGTCAGAAGCGGAAAGGCGTCCGGGCCGAAATTATAGACGCTGCCCGGAAAGACGATCCGCGCCCCGCAGGCCTCGGCGGCGGCAATGCTATTGTCGAGCATCGGCAGCACCTGGCTTTCCCAGTTGCGATATCCGGGAGGATTGACCGCATGGACGATGAGGCTCGCGCCTTTTGCCGCATCCATCACATCCTGCCGGTTCATGGCGTCCCCGGTCACACGTTCGACGCCATCCGTAGCGCCCGTTGACGTCCGCTGGCGCGTCATCGCCCTCACCCGCCATCCCCGTTGCTGCAGCATTCTGGAGACCTGACTGCCGACACCGCCATTCACCCCCAAAATCAGGGCCAGAGACCGTTCATTCCGCGCTGTATTTGCGTTGTTTTCATATATCATCGCCGTACTCCTTGATGTGGGCTGGAGTATCGCCCCGTTCCGCGATATACGAAATTATCGAAATGAGTGGAGCAGCTATACAAAATCTTATGACCAGAAACCGTGACATCAGCTGGGATTTCTATCGCACCTTCCTCAGCGTGCTGAGCGACGGTTCGCTGTCCGCCGCCGCCCGCGAGCTTGGCATCACCCAGCCGACGGCAGGACGTCACATCGGCGCGCTGGAAGAGGCCGTCGGCTTTCCGCTGTTCATCCGCTCGCCGCACGGGTTGATGCCGACGGAAGCAGCCCTTGCGCTCCGCCCCTACGCGGAAAATCTCGCGGCAACAACCGCCGCCCTCATGCGCGCGGCCTCCGGCGAAGTCGGCAAGATCGAAGGCACGGTGCGCATCAGCGCAAGTGATATCATCGGCGTGGAAATGCTGCCGCCGATCATCACGGCCATGCAGGAGGTTCACCCACGGCTTGAAATCGAGCTTTCGCTCTCCGATACGCTGGAAGACCTTTTAAGGCGCGAGGCGGATATCGCCATTCGCATGACCGAACCGCAGCAGGATGCGATCGTGATGCGTTATATCGGCAATTTCCGTCTGGGATTTCATGCGACACGCGACTATCTGGCAAGAGCCGGCACCCCGAAGAGCATGGAAGATCTGAACCATCACCGGATGGTCGGTTTCGACCGCAAGACGCCTTTCATTCGGGCGGCCATCCAGCGGATGCGCTCGCTCGATCCGGACATACCCGATATTGAGGAAATTTCCTTTGAAATCCGCGCCGACAGCAATCTCGCCCAGCTTGCCATGATCCGCGCCAGTGCAGGCATCGGCGTCTGTCAGATCGGTCTGGCGCGCAAGGACCCCCGGCTCGTTCAGGTTCTTCCGAAAATCGACATTCCGCTCCACACCTGGGTCGCGATGCATGAAAATCTCAAGACCTCGCCGCGATGTCGTGCCGTTTTCAGCGCCCTCGTCGAAGGCCTCAAGGGTCATCTTAAAGAAACCGATCCGGGCGCCCCGCCGAAACGGCGCTAATGCCGATCCCGCATCGTTGCCGCGCGGGCCGACATCCGCAATTGCCTGGAAGAGACCGGCGGAATACGCAAAGTGATCCCGGCTTTGCTGGAAATCCACGGATCGCCGATCAAAACGGTCTGGCCTGCTGCGTCGTCTTGTCGACCACCTCGGCTTCCGGCCGGTCGCCGCCCTGGCTATATTCTTCATGCCAGTGGCCGCTCTCATCCTGATAGCTGATTTCCTCGTCATCGCCCCCCACCTGCTGTTCGGCGGCAACGATGCGCGCAGCTTCGACGGCATCCGCATAAGAAGGGAATGTTTCGGAATAAGCACCGTTCATGCGGTAGGCGAAGCCTCCGTCATGTTCGACAATTTCATATACCACTTTGGTCATGCATGGTCCTCCTGTCTCGGTAGGCGACATGGCAACCACAACCGCGTTTCAAGCATTGCACCCGATGGGACACCGCGGCATGAGCAGCATGTCCTGCAACACCACTATCCTACCAAAAGCATTCAAGCGCAAATCCTGCTTGATCTGGGGGACGATACGTCACAGCCTGAGCCGATCAGGGGGAAGGGAAATCGATGGCGGGTTCTATTCTGAAACAGGAGCGCATGCTGCTGCTGGCGATACCGGCGGCAATCGTCGCTTATCTGGCCGAACATGCAATATTCGAAGCCGGAAAAACGGCGGCGCTTATCGCCGCCGTTGCGCTGATCGGGCTCATCGTCCTCGTCTCGATGCGGGTCGCCCATCACGCCGAAATCCTTGCCACCAAGGTCGGCGACCCTTACGGCACCATGATCCTGACGTTGTCGGCCGTCGCGGTGGAAGTGCTGATCCTCGCCATCATCATGAGCGAATCCAGTTCGCCCACTCTGGTGCGGGATACGATCTATTCCGCCGTGATGATCGACATCAACGGCATTCTCGGTCTCGCGGCGCTGCTCGGCGGTCTTCGCCACGGCGAGCAGCCTTATAACGACGATTCCGGCAAGACCTATGGCGTGATGATCCTCACCGCCATGGGTATTTCGATGATCGTGCCGGAATTCATCCCCAATGAAAGCTGGCATGTGTACTCCGCCTTCACCATCGTCGCGATGATCGCGCTTTACGCCCTGTTCCTCAAAATGCAGGTCGGCCCGCACAGCTATTTCTTCAGCTATGCCTATCCCCGCAAGGCACATCCGGCCGGGCAGGCATCGGACGGCCATGCGGAAGAGGAGGACGAAGGCAGCGTAACGGTATCCATAGGCCTCATCATCGCCGGCGTGGTGCTGATCGGTGTGCTGGCGGAATTCATGTCGGCCTTCTTAAGCGAAAGCCTCGAGGGCACCAGCGCGCCGCCGGCGCTGATGGCGGTGGTGGTGGCGACGATCTCGGCATCGCCGGAAATCCTCACCGCGCTCCGCTCCGCCCTGCGCAATCGCATGCAGGCCGTGGTCAATATCGCCATGGGCGCATCGCTGTCGACGGTCATCCTCACCGTGCCCGTCATGGAGGGTATCGCGCTCTATACCGGCCAGCCTTTCATCATGGCAATGACGCCGGTTCAGACCGTCATGGTCTTCATCACCCTCATCGCCGCGGCCATCAATCTCAATGACGGCGAAACCAACGCGATTGAAGGAATGACGCATTTCATTCTCTTCGCCACCTTCATCATGCTGCTGTTTCTGGGGCTTTGACCAAAACGAAAAAAGCCCGGCATCGCTGCCAGGCTTTTTCAATCAATATCACAACCGATCAGCGGCAATCGGCGCAGAAGCGCTGGATGCGCTTGCAGGCTTCTTCCAGCAGCGCTTCCGACGTGGCGTAGGAAATGCGGAAGTTCGGGCCTAGGCCGAAAGCCGATCCCTGCACGACGGCGACGCCTTCGGCTTCCAGAAGCTCGGAAACGAAATCCGTATCCGTCTCGATGACCTTGCCCGACGGCGCGGTCTTGCCGATCAGGCCGGCGCAGGACGGATAGACGTAGAATGCGCCTTCCGGAGCCGGGCAGCTGATGCCCTTGGCCTGGTTGAGCATGGAAACGACGAGATCGCGACGGCCTTCGAAGATTTTCTTGTTGGCCGGAATGAAATCCTGCGTGCCGTTCAAGGCTTCGACAGCGGCCCATTGCGCAATCGAGCTTGCGCCCGAGGTCTGCTGGCCCTGGATCATGTCCATGGCCTTGATCAGCGGCAGCGGGCCGGCAGCGTAACCGATACGCCAGCCGGTCATCGCATAGGCCTTGGAGACGCCGTTCATCGTCAGCGTGCGGTCATAGAGCGAAGGCTCGACTTCGACCGGCGTGACGAATTTGAAATCGCCGTAGGTCAGGTGCTCATACATGTCGTCCGTCAGTACCCAGACATGCGGATGCTTGACGAGCACGTCGGTCAGCGCCTTCAGCTCGTCATGCGAATAGGCGGCGCCCGACGGGTTGGACGGCGAGTTGAACACGAACCACTTGGTCTTCGGCGTGATCGCCTTTTCCAGCGCTTCCGGCTTCAGCTTGAAATTGTCTTCCAGCGTGGCGTCGACGAAGACCGGCGTACCGCCGCAGATCGCCACCATTTCCGGATAGCTGACCCAGTAGGGCGCCGGAATTATGACTTCATCGCCCGGGTTCAGCGTGGCCATGAAGGCGTTGAAAAGGATCTGCTTGCCGCCCGTGCCGACAATCGTCTGCTCCGGCTTGTAGTCCAGACCGTTTTCACGCTTGAACTTGTCGGCAATCGCCTTGCGCAGTTCCGGAATACCCGAAACCGGCGTGTATTTCGTTTCGCCGCGCTTGATGGCGTCGATGGCCGCTTCCTTGATATTTTCGGGCGTATCGAAATCCGGCTCGCCGGCGCCAAGGCTGATCACATCGCGGCCCTTCGCTTTCAGCTCACGGGCTTTCTGGGTAACGGCGATGGTGGCGGATGGCTTTACGCGGGAGAGAATGTCGGCAAGGAAGGCCATTTTTAATCGGTCCTATTGGGGTTGACATCGGCAGAGGTTGGAAAACTTGTCATCTGCGGCATTTTCTATGTCGAAAGACAGGCCTTCTTTCAAGGTCAAAAGCCGGCTTATGTGCTGCATCGCAGAATTTAAACCTTCCTTAACCCGGAAGTAACGCTTGATACGCTACATTCGCGAGCCTAGAGGTCGTGTCTCTATCTGGTTGAAAAATGGCGCTCAAAAGCATCTTTTCCAGTCTTGTCCGCGAGGTCGATGGCACATGGTCCACGGCCTATAGCACCTTCAACCTGAAATCGGCCCTGCAGCCCATTTTCCGCCGCACGGCGAGCGGTATTCTCGACATCGATTCCTTCGAGGGTCTGGTGCGTCCCCATCGCAATGGCGAACCGGTGACGCCGGGCGAATTTTTCTCGCTGGTCGCGCCGGAAGATATCGAAAATATCGACAGCATCCTGCGCACGATCCACATTCTCAACACCGGCAGGCTCAACCGGTCCCGCGCCCGCATCTTCGTCAACTTCCATCCGGGCCTGTTCCAGACCCCGGCCAAGATGCGCCAGGAAGTGGAGCGCATGCGTCTTGCCGCCCACGAAGCCGGCATGACGGCGGATCGCATCGTCTGCGAAATCTCCGAGAAAAAAGCCTCCGACACGCAGATGGTCGCCGACTTCGCCTACCACATGCACGATATCGGCTTTCGCGTGGCGCTCGATGACTATGGCGCCGGCGATTCCGACATCGACCGGGTGAAGCTCATCAAGCCGGACTATGTGAAATTCGAAGCCGGCTGGGTGCGCGATTTCATGCAGAATTCGGCGGGCGCCGCCCTTCTGCGCGTCATCGTCAGCCAGTTTCGCGCCGATGGCATAGAGCCGGTCTTCGAAGGGCTGGAAGCCGCGTGGCAGGTCGATCTGTGCGAGGAACTCGGCGTCCTGTTGATGCAGGGTTACGTGCTGGCAAAGCCCGAACTTGCCCCGACCAGTTTCGACACACGTTTCCCGGAACTCGGCAGTGAATATTTCGCCCGGTCAAGGGCGGAAAGAGGCCCTGCGCCACCGGCATTTTTCCGGGAAGAACGCCCCGCCGATCCGCACCCGCTGCGCCAGACCCGGACCTTCGGAAAACGCGGCCTCTGACGCCAAATCCGCCCAAACGGCTCTCCTGACCGGCTTTGCCACAATATTGCCGCAATAAATGCCGCGGAACGCCAGAATTCGGTCTCCAAGCCGTCCATTTCGAAGCCTCTTTTATCCTTTAAGAACAGGGACAAGAGGCGACAGCCATGTTTACCAACGATCGGACTTCCGTTGAAAGGTTAAGGGCGCAGAGAACGCTGTTTTCCCTCTGGATGGCCGTTGCGGCTTTTCTTGTCATCGTCACCATGGCCGCCGGCATCGCAACCTCGGCCAATGCGTCTGCCCAGGCGGTCGATACCCTGCATACTTCCGCCATTCCGCAGGTGGCGGCGACGACGAAAGCGGGCCCCCACATCCTGCTGATCGTCCTTTCGGCCGCGGCTTTCATCGGCCTCGGCATTGGCGGCCTGACGCTCACCCGGCGCAGCCTGAAGGACGAGGCCCGCCGCTACAAATAAGCGGCCCTTCCCTCGACTTGCGGCATCGGCAGGTTGCTGCTAAAACACCCGGAAACAGTCATCCGCATTGCGGATCGATATTTCAAAAATCCCCGAATTACCACGGCCGCGACTGAATGATCTTCCGGCCCTGTCGTGCTGGTGCCAACTAATGACGCGTATTCAGGCCAATATGCTGCTTCTGCTCGCCGCAGCAATCTGGGGAGGCGGCTTCGTTGCGCAATCCTCCGCCATGGCCTCTATCGGCCCGTTCTGGTTCGTCGGCCTGCGTTTCGCCATCGCCGCCATCGCCGTGCTGCCCTTCGCGCTCATGGAAACACGGTCGCTGAAATCGCCGCCGCGCCGGCGCGAAATCGGCAGCTTCATCCTCGTGGGTCTGGCCCTGTTCGGCGGCGCCACCACGCAGCAGGTCGGGCTCCTGACCACGACCGTCACCAATTCCAGCTTCCTGACCGGGCTCTACGTCATCTTCGTACCCGCGATCGCCGTCGTGCTTTACCGCCGTCATCCCCACTGGATCGTCTGGCCATGCGCGCTGATGATGCTGGGCGGCATATTCCTGCTCTCCGGCGGCGCTTTCGAGGCGCTGACCACGGGCGATATTCTCAGCATCATCTGCGCCTTCTTCTGGGCGATCCAGATCACGCTGGCCGGACGCTTCGTTTCCGAAAGCGGAAGGCCGCTGGCGCTTTCCTGCACCCAGTTCGCCGTTTGCTCCCTTCTTAGTTGCATGATCGGTGTCGTGTTCGAACCGATCAGCATGGCCTCCATCGAGGCGTCGCTGGCGGAAATCCTCTATGTCGGCCTCGTCTCCTCCGGCCTCGCCTTCGTGCTGCAGGTCATCGGCCAGCGTTACACCACCGCCCCGCAGGCCGCGATATTCCTGTCCTCGGAAGCGCTTTTCGGCGCTTTGCTGGCTTCGGTGTTCCTGAAGGAAACCATTTCAAGCGCCGGCTATATCGGCTGCCTGATCATATTCGTCGCGATCCTCATCGTGGAACTGGTGCCGGAACTGACGCGCAAACGGCAAAAATCCATGGCTGGAGCGGCCTGACGCAAAAAGAACTTATTTTTCTCTTTCCGCCATAAATTCAAATAGGGCATTCAAATTTTGCCGTGAAATCCTTCGGCAAACGGCAATTATTTCATCAACTGTCACTTCTGCGGAAAAAATATGCGATTGCACGATGTTATTCTACCGCAGGTTTTTTATCTGACAAAAAGCCCGTGAAAACTTTTGCTTGCCAATTTTCGATAAACGCATCACTCTACCGCGGTTCGGGCAATTTGCGAGCATGGGAAGGCCTATAATTTTGCGCACTGGGGACGCTATAAACCTCGGGCGGTGGGACGAAAAACGTTGGATGAGAACGCCATTACTTCCCGCTGCGAAGGTCCATTTTCTCAATAGTCAAAAACTGCCTGCCAACGCCCACGCGGGGCAAAACTGTAATGCTGCCTGTAGCTGAACGCGGGCAGAGCGAAAAGGACCTGATGCATGGCCGAAACTGGCACCGTAAAATTCTTCAATACAGACAAAGGCTTCGGCTTCATCAAGCCAGACAATGGTGGCGCTGATATCTTTGTTCACATCTCTGCCGTACAGGCTTCTGGCCTGTCCGGACTTTCAGAAAATCAGAAAGTGAGCTTCGACACGGAACCGGATCGTCGCGGCAAGGGGCCGAAGGCAGTCAATCTGCAGATTGCTGGCTGACCCTAAAACGGCTTTCTTTTCTAGTTGAAGCCCGGCAGGAATGCCGGGTTTTTTTGTGCGGTCCCGCAGGACTTAGAGCATTTTCAGGAAAAGTGGAATCCGGTTTTCCGTCTGGAAATGCGAAAAAACTCTAATGAGCCAGCGCTCAGAGCCCCTTGAGAT
Source organism: Agrobacterium sp. 22-226-1 (assembly GCF_053522345.1). Lineage (NCBI taxonomy): Bacteria > Pseudomonadati > Pseudomonadota > Alphaproteobacteria > Hyphomicrobiales > Rhizobiaceae > Agrobacterium > Agrobacterium sp. 22-226-1. The sequence continues at coordinate 4,531 of NZ_JBNWCP010000004.1, read as the reverse complement.
AGGGGTTGGTGAGCCGTTCTTCGCCCAGCCGTCCACCCGGACCATGGCCGCAGATGAAACCGACATCGTCACCCAGCGGCAAAAGCTTGTCGCGAATGGACGCCATCAATTGCTCATGGTTTCCGCCCGGCAGGTCCGTGCGCCCCACCGATCCCGAAAACAGCACGTCGCCGACATGGGCGAAGTTCTGGTCGCGGTTGTAATATATGACGTGGCCGGGCGCATGGCCCGGGCAATGATAGACTTCGAAGACGTGATCCCCGAAGGATACCCTGTCGCCGTCCTTCAGCCATTTATCGGGCGCGACGTTCCGAAGACCGCTAATCCCGTATTTTTCGGCCTGCGCCTCAACCCTTTCGAGCAAGGGACGGTCGTCCTCATGCGGCCCGATGACCGGCAGCGACAGCTTTTCACGCAGTTCATCGGCACCGCCGGCATGATCGAGATGCCCGTGCGTCAGCCAGATTTCCTTCAGCGTGATGCCATTTTCAGACACGACCTGGAGAATGACGTCCACATCCCCACCGGGATCGACGACGACGCCCTCCTTGGTGTCCTGATCGAACAGGATGGTGCAATTCTGCTCGAATGGCGTGACCGGAATAATGCCCGCCTGCAATTTTCCCATATCCTGTGTCTCCTGTCTGAAAGCTCCCGCCTCCTATAGCCCGCGACCGGGTGCGGCACAATGGCGGCGGAAAAGACGCCGGCTTTCAGCGGCTGGATCAGTCTAAAAACCACTATGGAAACAGGAAGATAGCAATAAATCTTCGGCGGATGGCGGGAATTACCGGCAAAAAATGTGGAACGCCCCGATGGTTGCGACGTTCTAGCTCCAGTCTTGAAAGGAGTGAGACACATGGACAAGACGCTTAAAATGCTCATGGCTGGCGGCGCCTTCGCCTTGATGGCCGGTTTCGCGAACGCCGCCATGGTCGCCACCACCGCATCGGATATTTCCGTTCGCTCAGGCCCCGGTGAAGACTATCCCGAAGTGGGACTGGCCACCCGCGGCAGCAATGCGGTTCTGGATGGCTGCATGGAAGGCAGCAGCTGGTGCCGGATCGAAGTCAACGGCCTGCGCGGCTGGGCGCATGCCGATTATCTGAATGTCATGTATGAGGGCTCGCCGGTCATTCTCGAACAGCGCCGCTCGGAACTCAGCGTGCCGGTCGTGACCTATGAAAAGACCTCGAGCGTACAGGCCGAACCCAATCCCGGCGATCCGAACCTCGGCCGCGTCGGCGAGGTCGATCCGCCGCAATCGGTGATGACCTATATTGACGAACATCCCGCAGACACCGTCACCTATGATGGCGACATAGCCGTCGGTAGTGTGTTGCCGTCGGATACACGTCTCGTTGAAATTCCGGACTATCAATATCGTTATGTCCGGGTGAACGACGTGCCGGTTCTGGTCGAACCTTCGACGCGACGGATCGTCTACGTCTATCAGTAAACGCACGGCGGACTTCAAGAGACGGATGAAGAGCGCGGAGTTTCCGCGCTCTTTTCTATTTCCGGTAAAGGCCGCTCAGGATTCCAGTTGCACCCGCACCCGCGCCATATTATCCACCGCAACAGAAAATGATCGCGGCATTCTCCCGAGCGGACGCATTTTCGGCTATGTTTACAGAATATTGGCGCATCGACGCCTGTCAGCCTATGATCAGACAGCCGCAGAATATGAAGGAACCGCAGTGCCACCGCAATCGCTCAAAACCGCCGCCGCCAGGCAGACACCGGCACTCCCGAAGGTTGACGACGGCAAGATCGACTTCGACACGATCGAGGCGCTGTTTTTCGCCTATCGCGATTTCGTCTCCGATCCCGATGTCATTCTGTCGAAACTGGAATATGGGCGGGCGCATCACCGGGTGGTCTATTTCGTCAGCCGGCAGCCAGGCATGACGGTAGCGGATCTGCTCGATACGCTGCAGATTACCAAGCAGAGCCTTGCCCGTGTGCTGAAGCAATTGATCGACGACGGTTACATTCGCCAGATGGCAGGCCCGGAAGACCGCCGCCAGCGCAGGCTTTACCCCACGCTCACGGGTCGCGAACTGGCGCTGGCGCTGAGCGAGCCGCAATCGCGCCGCATCGACCGCGCGTTGGAAGGTCTCGGGCCGGACGCCCGCGCCTGCGTGCGCAAATTCCTGGCGCAGATGCGCAGCCCGACGACGACCACCACCGTGGAGGACGAGTGACAATGGCGACAGCACCGACAAAACGTCCACCGGCGGATGACGATGCGGCCCACCTGCTGATCGTCGACGACGATGCCCGCATTCGCGATCTCCTGCAGCGCTTTCTGGGCGACAAGGGCTATCGCATCTCCGTGGCGGCCGATGCGACCGAAGCCCGGCGCAAAATGGTGGGCATCCGTTTCGATCTGCTCATCCTCGACGTGATGATGCCCGGCGAAAACGGGCTTTCGCTGACCCGCTCGCTGAACGAGGACAAATCCGTGCCGGTCATTCTTCTGACCGCCCGCTCGGAAGCGGATTCGCGCATCGCCGGGCTGGAAGCGGGTGCGGACGATTATCTCGCCAAACCCTTCGACCCGCGCGAGCTCGTCCTTCGCATCAACAATATCCTGCGGCGCAATACCTCGCCCGATACCCCCAAGATCGAACAGATCATGTTCGGCCCCTACAGCTTCTCCATCCCCAAAAAGGAATTGCGGCGCGGCCCCGAAACGATCCGCCTGACGGATCGCGAGCAGGAGATCATGCTGCTTTTTGCGCTGCGCGCAGGCGATACCATTCCCCGCCACGAGCTGGTGGAAGCGGAATCGGAAGTGGGCGAAAGAACCATCGACGTGCAGATCAACCGTCTTCGCCGAAAGATCGAGGACGACCCTGCCAATCCTGTCTATCTGCAAACGGTGCGCGGCATCGGTTACCGCCTGAGCGTGGACTGACGAGCACCCAACGAAGGGCGAACGCACGGCCATGGCGAGCCTCGATTTTCTCAGCACGGTCAGAAACAGCGGCGCGGCCAAGGCCTGGCGCATGTCAGGCAGATGGCTGCGCCACTGGCTGCCAACCGGCCTCTACACCCGCTCGCTGCTCATCATCATCCTGCCGATGATCCTGCTTCAGGCCGTGGTCGCGGCCGTTTTCATGGAACGCCACTGGCAGCTCGTGACGGAACGCCTCTCCTCCGCCGTGACGCGCGATATCGCCGCGATCATCGAGCTGCTGCAGACGGACCCGGAGGAAGACGACTATCAGCGCGTCATCCGCATCGCCCGCGACAAGCTGGATCTCAGCGTCTATATCGAACCGAAGACAGACCTGCCGGCCCCAAGACCGGAGCCGCTGTTTTCGATCCTCGACAGGATTCTGGCGGATCAGTTAACGCAGCAGATCGGCCGACCGTTCTGGATCGATACCTATGGCAACGGCTCGCTGGTGGAAATCCGCATCCAGCTCGAAGACAAGACCCTGCGCGTCTTCACCCGCCGCAGTTCGGCCTATGCATCCAACACGCATATCTTCCTTGTCTGGATGGTCGGGGCATCGCTGGTGCTGATCGCCATCTCCATCCTCTTCCTGCGCGGGCAGATCAAACCCATCGAAGCGCTCGCCAAGGCGGCGGAAAACTTCGGCAAGGGCCAGAAGATCAGCGGCTATTCCCCGCGCGGTGCGGACGAGGTGCGGCGCGCCGGCCTCGCCTTCATCCTGATGCGCGAGCGTATCGAGCGGCAGATGGAGCAGCGCACCGCCATGCTGAACGGCGTCAGCCACGACCTGCGCACCATCCTCACCCGCTTCAAGCTGCAACTGGCGCTCGCGGGCGACAATCCCGACCTCGAGGGGCTCGACAAGGATGTCGAGGACATGCAGTCGATGCTGGAGGCCTATCTGACCTTTGCCCGTACCGATGTCGAAGAGGATGTCGGCACGCTGGAGCTTCCGGCCCTTCTCGAAAAAATCGGCCATGATTTCGAGCTGCACGGCAAGAAATTCAGCTACGAGCTTTATAATATCGAGCGGATCATCGCGCGGCCGAACGCGCTGTCCCGGCTCGTCGCCAATCTGGCCGAAAATGCACGGCGTTACGCCGGCAATCTCCACATCGATATCCGCAAGGCGCCGCGTTCCATCATCATGACCTTTGACGATGACGGGCCGGGCATTCCGGAAAACTCACGCGAGGATGTGTTCAAGCCGTTCTTCCGGCTGGACGAGGCGCGCAACCTCAATGCTTCGGGCACCGGTCTTGGCCTTTCCATCGTGCGCGATATCGCCCGCAGCCACGGCGGCGATGTGACGCTCGATGAAAGCCCGATGGGTGGATTGCGGGTAATCGTCAAAATTCCGGCTTAGAGTTTTTTCGCTTTTCTTCGAATCGCGAAAACACTCTAACTCCTTGTTTCGGCGCATTTCCGGACGGAAAACCGGGCTCCACTTTTCCTGGAAATGCACTAGGTCCAATCGACATTCAGGATTCAATTAAGCTCTGATATGTGATTCATAGAACTCTGGATTTTGTCATCTGGAGTTTTCGTCATGCCGAAACCGAA